>CAIKBD010000395.1 GCA_903825565.1 uncultured Anaerolineales bacterium
GGACGGTTGTTGCACTAAACGCCGCCGCCGTACGAAATCGGCAAACAGTCGCGAGAAAATTTCGCTATCGTCGCCGTCATGCAGGATGGATTTGGCGCGCAAACTGCGCCGCGCCGCATTGTGTGTCTCTTCGCCCGGTGTGGCTTGGCGGGCGAAACTGGCGTCGAGCAACACCGCTTGTTCCGCCGGTTCGAGGTCGCGCCAAATTTTTTCGAGTTCGCTTTGCACGTTCGGATCGTTCACTAAACTTTGTTGGACGAGTTGATGAATGACGCGGTCGCCGTGCGCGCCGCGCACCGGTGCGCCGGTCACCCCGCCGAGCGCGCCGCATACGGCTTGCGCGATCCCAGGATGCCCGTCCGCGTTCTCGCGGATGAAGGCGAGATCGGCGGCGCTGAACGTGACGCCCTCGCGCGCGGCGAACTGCTCACACAACGTGCGGGTGTCGGCGGCCGTCATAAAACTCAAAAAATGGGTGTGCGGCGCGAGCAGTTCGAGAAATTCGCCTTGCTCGCGCGATTGCGTCAGGTGACCGAGTTCGCATTCGGTTGCGGTGACATACACCAGTGTGTCGCCGGCGCGATCCTTGTAGGCGCGCAAATTGAGAAACACTTGCGGCTCGAGCGTTTGATAGGCTTCGTCGAAATCGTCAAGGCACAACGCGAGTGGATGCGGAAGCGCGTCGAGCGCCAACGCGAGTCCCCGTTCAAACGCGAACGCGAACTGCGTCGGATCGTTCGCCGCGAGGATTTCATCGCCAACTTGCCGTGTCTGTAGCGCGGCGTCGGCGCGATGCGCTTGAATTTTTTCGGCGAGTGCGCGCCAAATCAAAATGAAAAACGCACGCCCCGTTCGCGTCGGCAACGCGTTACCGTCCACATACACGAACGCGCCGTGCGGATTGTGCGGATCGGAATGGCACAAATGACGCATCAATGCCGTCTTGCCTAAATTGCTCACGCCGACCAGCGCCACGCATTTGCCTTGCAAGGCGAGCTGGCGAATTATTTCGGCGTCTTGCGCGCGCCCGATCAAAGTGGAGATGCGAGACATGCCCCAATCCTTTGCGGCGAGGTGTGCGAACCACAGCGCCGCCGAGTGGAATTATAGCCCATTGACAGCAGATTGCAACCGGCGTATTTTGATGACATCTTATCTACGACGGGGGGAAAGAATGGTTACGGCGAAATACGCGCACACGAATTTGATCGCGCGCGATTGGAAGCGGCTCGCGGATTTTTACGCGCGCGTATTCGGGTGCGCGCTCGTGCCGCCCGAACGCGATCTCGCCGGGCAATGGCTGGATGACGCGACGAACTTGCCGCGCGCGCATCTGCGCGGCGCGCACTTGCGTTTGCCCGGTTACGGCGACGCCGGACCCACGCTCGAAATTTTTCAGTATGATGCCGAGCCGGCGAAACCGACAACCGCCGCGAATCAGCCGGGCTATGGGCACATTGCGTTCGCCGTTGACGATGTGGCTGCCGCGCGCGATGCCGTGATCGCCGCAGGCGGCAGCGTGCTCGGCAAAACGATTGCGGTGGAAATTCCGGGCGCGGGCAACATTTGCTTTGTGTATGTGACGGATCCCGAAAATAATATTATCGAGTTGCAAAAATGGGAAAGGTAAAATATTGGACCGGGCTTGGGATCGCGCTGGGTGTGATCACGCTGTTCTGCACTTCGACGTGCGCGACGCCGACGCCGATCCGCGCCGCGCTTGCATCACTCGCGATCTACGACGATGCGTTGGCAACCGGCTGGGGTGATTGGTCGTGGAACGTTACCGATAACTTGAATAACCCCGCGCCCATTTACGGCGGCAGTAAATCTATCGCGGTGACGTTTACGCAGGGTTGGGATGGTTTCAAACTGGGACGCAGTGCCGCGCTCAGTCTTGCCGGGTATGACACTTTGCGTTTTTGGATTCATGGTGGAACGAGCGGCGGACAAACGATCAACGTCCAAGTTCGCAATGCGAGCAGTGCGGTAGACAAAACCATCACGGCATCGGCGAACACGTGGCAAATGGTTGATGTGCCGCTCGCCGGGCTTGCGCCGTTCGAGTCCAGCGAGGTGGTGTGGTTCAATGCGACGAATCACACGCAAGCGATTTTTTATCTGGACGATCTGACGTTCGTCAACCTGGGTCTGCCCACACCATCCCCCGTGCCGCCGGGCACCGGTCCCGCGCTCAGTGTAGATGCCAGCGCGGATCGGCGCGCGATCAGCCCGTACATTTACGGCATGAACTGGGCAGAGGAAACGCTCGCGGCGGAATTACGTTTACCGGTGCGGCGCTGGGGTGGCAACGCAACGACGCGGTACAATTGGCAAAACGACACGAACAACCGCGCGTTCGATTGGTTCTTTGAAAATATTCCGAACGATAACACCAACCCCGCGCAATTGCCGAACGGATCGGCATCCGACAAATTTGTCGAGCAAGACCGGCGCACGAACACCAAAACTTTCTTGACGATCCCGTTGATCGGTTGGACGCCGAAAGCGCGGGCAGTAGCGTGCGGGTTCAGCGTGGCAAAGTACGGCGCGCAACAGCAAACCGATTCATGGCGACCCGATTGCGGCAACGGCAAAAAGCCGGATGGATCGAATGTGACCGGCAACGATCCGACGGATACGAGCGTGGCGATCA
>CAIKBD010000396.1 GCA_903825565.1 uncultured Anaerolineales bacterium
CTCTTGAATTGCTTCACGCACTTGATCGAGAAGGGACATGCTACGAGTCCAAGCGTGCGCCGAAGGAGTTATACGCGCAACGCTTCCGCTAATTCGCGCATAAATAATTCCGCGTCCGTCACCAGCCCCAGGGCTTGAAACGTGCCGCGATCCGCCAATTTCGTGACTACCGCCGGGTTAATGTCCACCACCGCCACTTTGACGGAGGCGGACAGCATATTGCCGGTCGCAATCGAGTGCAGCATGGTCGAGACCATCAGCGCCATTTCGACGCCGGCGAGCGCGGCGCGCATTTTGCGTTGCGCCTGCTGGGTGTCGGTGATCACGTCGGGCAGAGGTCCGTCGTCGCGGATCGATCCCGCGAGCACTAGCTCGACCTGGTTCTGGATGCACTCGTACATAATGCCTTCGCGCAAAATGCCCTGGGCGACGGCGGCGCGCAACGAGCCGGCGCGGCGAATCGCGTTGATCGCGACCATGTGGTGGCGATGCCCGCCCTCCATCGCCTCGCCGTTGTGCAACGCGACGCCCAGCGATGTGCCGAGCAACGCGGACTCGACATCGTGCGTCGCAATCGCGTTGCCGCCGAACAAGACCTGCACAAACCCGGCGCGAATCATTCGCGCGAGAAACGAACCCGCGCCGCTGTGCACGATGGCGGGTCCCGCGACGACGAGGATTTTGCCGCCGCGTTCGCGCGTCTCGCGCATCTGCTTGGCGAGCTCTTCGATGACGAGCCGTTTCGGTTTTTCGGACGAGACTTGGCTCGCCATAAACGAAAAGGTCTCGCGGTCGCGCGCGCGTTGCAACGGCAACACGCGAATGCCGTCGTGCCCGACGACGACGGCATCGCCGGCGCGCACGTCCGCCATCGGGATCATGCGCGCGGTGCCGCGCGCGCGATCCACGACAATCACCAAATCCATTTCCGTGTCGCTGACATCCATCCACGCGCCGTTCCAGCGGATCTGGGTCGGCAAATTGGTCGTCGAGTAAAAATCATCGGGCAATGCGCCGGCGTGCGGGGCGGGTTCGGTTTGGGCATCGTCGCGCGAGACGAGTTCCGCGCCGTAATCTTGCAACGCGGTGAGGATGCGATGCAAATGCGCCGCGCTCGCCGCCGAAATCGTCATCCGCGCGAACGAGGTTTCGCCTTTGCTGCGCCCGATGCGCATTTCGCGCACTTCATACTCGCCGCCCAAGTCCATCACCGCGCCCCAAACCTTGGACAGGATTTGCGAGTCAATGATATGACCTTCGAGCGTAATGTCTTCGTTAAAGCCGTTCATGCCAACTCCAGAAAAAGGATCGCGGCGTGCCCCAAACACGCCGCAGTATATCCGGCGCGGCGTCGCGTGTCAATTCAATGTAGGGGCGTTTGCCAAACGCCCGGTGTGTTAGAGCGTGTTTTGAAATTAGGGGTGCTTGGTGGGCAAACCACCACCGATTAAAAATCGGCGGCTAAGATAGGTAGAAATCGGTTGAAACCGATTGGCTTGGGACATTAACCCGATTGATCGGGTTTCCACCTACCTTAGCCCCCGAATTGTATTCGGGGGCAATCGCATCACGCATTTTCCAAACACGCTCTTAGACCTTCCGGTCTTGGAGACCTGGCAGGTCTGGGTTTTGCCGCGCGCGGCAAATTGGAAATTTGCCCTACCCCCCGCAAAAAAATTCCGGCGAGGGGGCACAGCCCCCTCGCGCTCCCCCGCTTCAGAATTTCAGAAAACCAGAAACCAGAATAGCAGCATCAGGGTGAGCGGGCGCAACGGAAACCAACGTTGCCGCCGAAGTAAGAAGGTCCGACGGCGTCGCGGAAAGCCGCGCGCGCGCTGTAACTATTGTAGCGCCACGCGCCGCCGCGCAAGACCCGCGAACCACTCGCCTTCAAATCCTCGCGTCCGTCATCGCCACGATACGGATACGATTTGTACAGCGAACTGCACCATTCCCACACATTCCCCGCCATATCCCCCACCTCATACGGCGAGTCCCCTCGCGGCGAATACTTGCCAACCGGCGTCGTGCCTTTTTCATTGTCGTTAAAATTGCACCGGTTCCCATCCGGCGGTTCATTGCCCCAGGGATACTTGCGCCCGTCCGTACCACGCGCCGCTTTTTCCCACTCCGCTTCCGTTGGCAAACGCACTTGCCAAGTATCAAGCTCAAAGTCCAAAGTTAAAAGTTGTCCATCGCGCTCCACTTTGAACTTTTGACTTTTACCTTTTAACTTGGCGGTGAGCCAGCGGCAATACGCCTGCGCGTCGTTCCAGTCAACATACACAACCGGGTGATTGTCTTTGCCCATCGGAATTTTTCCGCCTGACCAGTGCTTGGGCGCGCGATGTTTTTCCGCATCCACAAATTGCTTGTACTCGGCGTTCGTCACCGGGTAGCGCGCGATGTAAAACGCGTCGAGGTGAACCTTGTGGCGCGGCTTTTCGTCGCCATAATCATCGCTCCCCATCACAAATTCGCCGGTTGGGATCAGGATCATTTCCGCGCCGGTTTCCGGGTGCGTGAAACGTTCCGGCAGCGTCGCCGGTTTTTTCGGCGGCGTGAGGATTTCGGGCGCGGGTGGCGTTACAATGCGCGGCGCGGGCGGTTCGCGTTGCGGTTTCGCCGGTGCGGGCGCGGGCTTGGGGGGATCGGCGTTCGGCGGCGGCATCGTCACGCCAAAGCCCTTGGTCAGCAGTTCGCGGAACGCGTCGTCGTAGCGTGCAACAAAATCAATGTACAGAATGTGCATCAAACGATCGGGCACGTCGCAAGGGCGGCAGATCACTGGGATAATCTGCGGGCGACCGCGTTTCATTTTCATGACAATCGCCATATCAATTTCCCAGTCGCACCAACCGGACTGGAGCGCATCCGGCGAAAAGACCGGAATGTATACGTCACAGTCTTTCAACCCGCGTTCGATCCGCGAGGGGATGCTGTCGCCGGGATTGATCGAGTGTGCGTCTAAAAAACCTTCCACGCCGTGCGCGCGGAAATCATCGCACAGCCGGCGCGCAAACTCAATGTCTTTCCACGAATGGGTGATGAAAAATTTGGGCGGCATCGTTGCTCCCGGGGATTACAACGGACAAGATCGGATTAAACGGACGACTCGCTCGCGCGCTATTTTACCACAAGCGGTTGCGCCGGGCAATGTAGGACAAATTTGTAAATTTGTCCAACCCAGCGTGACAAAATTGATGGAACGCAGATGCTTTCTTATCCGCGCTCGTCCGCGTCCAATTTGCTTTGGTTGGCAAAGCATTGCCGTTCGACAAATTTACAAATTTGTCCAACCCAGCGCGACAAAATTGATGGAACGCGGGTGCTTTTTTATCCGCGCTCGTCCGCGCTCGTCCGCGTCCAATTTGCTTTGGTTGGCAAAGCATTGC
>CAIKBD010000397.1 GCA_903825565.1 uncultured Anaerolineales bacterium
CATCCGATGAACACGATCATTCGCAACTGGATGCCGCGCCAAGCCGCCGAAGCCGAAGAGCATTTCAAGAAAAAATATGGCAAGACGGTCGAAGAGGTTTTCACCGGCGACAAGTATCAATTGATGCACATTGAAATGTTCCCCGAACATATCATTCACCTTGAATGTGCGGGTGGCGATATTGATCTCTTGCTCAATCAACGCGCGACGATTGGTTGTTTCCCCTGGCGTTTCGTGGATGGCGAATCGTGCATCTGCCGTCTCGTCGCGTTCGTCGAGGATGATCGTTACGCCGAGTTGATGAAGAAAAAGGAGGCGATGAGCAAAACCAAGTTTGGCGATGGGGTCGCAACGTGCAAGCAAATTTAAGGTAGCAGGGTTTCAGGTTTCAAGGTTTCAGGTTTAAGGTTAACCTGAAACCTGAAACTATAAAACTTGAAACAGGAGATATAAAAATGCCCTTTGACATGGAACTGGAAAGCAAACTGCGTCCACCGGAATTGCCGATGGTGCCGTATCCGCCGAAACTCGTCACGCTTGCCAACGGCAGGCACATGGTCGTGCGCGAAATCACGCGCGATGAAGTGCCGCGTGTGCTCGAAGCCGTGCGCCCGATCACGACCTACGAACGCGATTACTATGACATTGTCGCGTCGCGCGTATACGCCGAATTGCTCGCATGGTATCGCTGGCGCATCGTCAACGAATTTTGTTTGATCGCGCAAATTGATGGAATGCTCGTCGGCTTGGTCAACAGCCGCATGCTCAATGCGAAAACCGGGATGAGTCTACACACGCTCACGACCGATCGCGGACTGCGCATTGGCTCGCACATGTTCGCCGCGAAGATGGAACATCACATCGAGTACTTGAATCAGGAAGAAGTGCTCATCGTCGCCGAAAGCCCGATTGGTTTTCGCCGCTGGATGATCGAGTACGGACTCGAACCGACCGACATTCCGCACGAACTTGGCGGCGCGCCGTCGTATCGTCTTTCGAAAGAATTGTACTATGCGACCAAGGATCGCCTCGTCGTCGGTGATCGCCCGGTGCCGCCGGACATTTTGGCGCAAGCGCTGGACGAGATCATTGTCGTGGACGAAAAAACGGTCGCCGAAAAAATCTGCGGCGTGAAAGGACGATAACATGAGACCCGTCGCAATTGTTGGCGCAGGAATGATTCCGTTCGGTCGGCGCGATGACGACAACTTGATGGACCTGCTCGCGTACGCGTCGCTCAATGCGCTTGATGATGCTGGGTTGGGCGACAAGGGCGTGGACTCGGTCTACGTCGCGAACATGGGCGCGGGCATGTTGAATCATCAAATGTCCGTCGCGAGTGCGCTGGTGGATCGTTTGAGCTTGATGCCCGCCGCCGCTGAAGCCATCGAAAATGGTCCGGCGTCCGGCGCATCGGCAATCAAAAATGGTTTGCTCGCCGTCGCGTCCGGTTATTACGATGTCGTGCTCGTCGTCGGCGGCGAAAAAATGCGCGACGTGTCCGGCTGGCGCGCGACCGATTTCGTCGCTTCGATGACGCATCCCACCGCCGAGTACATTTACGGCATCACGCTTCCTGGGATGGCTGGGATGTTCACGCGACTGTACATGGAAAAGTACGGCGTCACACGCGAACACCTAGTCCAGGTCGCGATCAAAAATCAAGAGATGGGCGCGCTCAATCCGTACGCGCACGTCGAATCGCGCATCACTCACGAAGGCATCGTGGACTCGTGGCACTCGCGTGTGAACAATCCGCCCGTCGCCGATCCACTGCATCTCTACGATGTGTGCCCGGTCAGCGATGGCGCGGCGGCAGTCATTCTCGCGCCGCTCGACATGGCGAAAAAATTCAAGAAAACGCCGGTCGTGATCGCGGGGTTCGGTCAAGCGACTGACACACATTCGTTGCAAGAACGCCAAGACCCCACCGATTTGAAAGCGGTGACGCTCGCCTCGCAACAAGCGTTGGCGATGGCGAAACTCACGCCGAGCGACATTTCGGTTGCCGAACTGCACGATGCGTTTACGATTCTCGAAATTGCCGAAAGCGAACACGTGGGCTTTTTCCCGAAAGGGCAAGGCGCGCAAGCCGTGATTGATGGCAAGACGAAACTCGGCGGACAAATTCCGATTAATGTGTCCGGCGGGTTGAAGGCGCGCGGTCATCCGGTTGGCGCGACCGGTGTCGCGCAGGTCGTTGATCTGGTTTGGCAATTGCGTCACGAATTGCCGGAAGGTCGCCAAGTGAAAAATGCCCAGACTGGTCTCTCGGTCAACTTTGGCGGTTTTGGCAATAATGTAGTATCGTTCGTTTTGCGGAGAGGTGAATGATGAAACAACAAATCAACATCGTTGCGTACCAATGCAAGGCGTGCGGCAAAGTTCACTTTCCGTTCCACGACCGATGCTTGTCGTGCAAGGGACGCGAGTTCGACGAAATCAAACCGCAAGGCAACGCGAAACTGATTACCTTTTCGCAAATCTTTAATCTGCCCTGGGGCTTTGACAATCGTTTCATTTTCGTCGGCGTCGCCGAATTTGAAAATGGCGTCAAGGCGATGGGACAAATCACCGCGAACGATCCAGGAGAATTGAAACTGGGTATGACGGTCAAACCGACCTGGGGCGTCGTCCGCGTGATCGGCGGCGAGGATGTGTACGGTCTGATTTACAAACCAATTCAGTAGACAGTCGCCAGTAGTCAGTCGTCAGACCCAGGATTTTTTATCTGGCTACTGACTTCTGACTACTGACTTCTGAGCAAGGAGGAACGCTTACACTATCGTGCTCGGCGCGCACGCATTTATCCAACGGCTCGAAATTCTCTCGATGATGAAGGAGTTTTTCAAATGGCAGTTGATTCTAAATCCAAACTCCTCGGCTTTATGCCAGAGGATGTGCCCGATTGGGGCGCGATGCTCTCGCTGGGTTTCCAGCAAGTCCTCACCATGTTTCCTGCGACTGTATTGGTCGCCGTCCTCACCAAGTTCGATGTCGGAGTAACCCTGCTCGCGAGCGGTTTGGGCACTATCATCGCCTTGCTCGTCGCCGGGCGCAAGATTCCGATGTACTATGGTTCGAGTTTCTCGTACATCGCCGTCGTGATCACGACGATGAGTTTGTACGCCAACAAATGTTTCGCCGATCCTAAAACGGTGTACTGCGCCGACGGCGTTCGCATCGTCCAGGTTGGCATTCTCGGCACGGCGGTGTTTGAAATTTTGATCGGCTTGCTCATCATGCGCATCGGCAAGGACGCGCTCGACAAAGTTCTCCCGCCGGTCATCACCGGTAGCGTGGCGATGGTCATCGGGATCGCGCTCGCCGGCGCCGCGCTCGGCATGGCAGGCGCAAACTGGGGCATCGCGTTCATTACGTTGATCGTCACCGTCGCATTCTCGGTCTATCTGCAAAATCGCGGACTGCTCGGCATGTTGCCGATTTTGCTCGGCGCAGTCGTCGGGTACATTGTCGCGATCCCCTTCGGCTTGGTGGATTTTTCGCTGATTGACAAAGCCGATTGGTTCCGCATTCCCGCGATCACTCTGCCGGCGTTCGAGGATCCGCGCGCGTGGGGCGCGGTGTTGAGCATCGCGCTCATCGCGATTGCGACCGTTCCCGAATCTACCGCACACCTGTACCAGATGAGTTTGTACATTGATCAACTCGCGAAAGAACTGGGGCGCAAGCCCATCGAAATCAAAAAGTTGATCGGCTTGAACCTGGTTGCGGATGGCGCGGATGATATCGTCGTCGGTTTCCTGGGTGGTTGCGCCGGCACAAACTATGGCGAGAACAACTCGTTGATGGCGATCACGCGCAACTATTCGACAGCCGTGTTGATGGCGGCAGGCGTCATGGCGGTCTTTCTCGGTTTCATCGGCAAACTCGCCGCGCTCGTCAACACGATTCCGGTCGCCGTGACCGGCGGCTTGGCGATCTATCTCTTCGGCGTCATCGGCATGCAAGGTGTCGCGCTGATTCAATCCGAGCGCGTCAACTTGTTTGACCCGCGCCAGCTCGCCATCGGCGCGACGATTTTGGTCTGTGGCATCGGCGGCAACCTGGGATTGAAAGATGGCTTGTTCCCGTTCCCGATTGTGGGGATCTTTCCGCAAGGCATTCCCGCGATTGTGTTTGCCGCGTTGGTTGGCATCTTGATGAACTTGTTGTTCCTCGTGCTTCCGCCTAGCATGTTTGGCGTGAAGGAACGCGAGAATCTGAATTAAGGTTTCAGGTTAGAGGTTTCAAGTTTCAGGTTGCACGTTGACCTGAAACTTGAAACCTGAAACGAGGTTTTCATGCTCCCCACTCCCAGTCTCGCTTCATTCGATTACGTCAAACCCGCGTCGCCGCAAGAGGTGACGAAATTGTTGTTGAAGAGTAACGGCGCGGCGCGTTTGTTCATGGGCGGCACCGATGTGTTCGTCCGCATGCGCGATGGATTTTTTGCGCCGCAGTTTTTGATTGATGTGAAACGCTTGCCCGGCATGACCGCGATCAAATTCGGCAAACGCGCCGGTCTCGCAATTGGCGCGGGCGTGGACATGAACACGATTGCGCGCCACCCGGCAGTCGCGGAAAATTATCCGCTCTTGGTTCAAGCGATTGAGGCAGTCGCGTCGTACCAACTTCGCACGCGCGCGACGATGGGCGGCAACTTGTGCAACGCCTCGCCTGCCGCCGACACCGCGCCCGCCGCGCTCGTGCTCGGCGCGAATCTCGTGGTGCATGGGCGGCGCGGTGAACGCGTCGTGCCCATTGAAAAATTTTTCGTCGGACCCGGTAAAACGGCGATGAAACCCGGCGAATTTTTACTTCGCATTGAAATTCCACCGCAACCCGCGCAGCGAGGCGCGGTCGGCAAATATCTGAAACTGGGTCGCAACGCGCACGGCGATCTCGCGATTGTCGGCGTGGCTGTCCTGGGTTACCCGGACAAAAAGGCAAAATCCGGCTTTGCATTTCGCATCGCGCTCGCCTCGGTCGCGCCCACGCCGATTCGCGTGCCGAGCGCGGAGAAAATTTTGTCCGCATCGGCGATCACACCCGAAATAATAGAAGCCGCCGCCGATGCCGCGATGGAAACGGCGAAGCCAATTGACGATGTGCGTTCGAGCGCCGAGTATCGCAAGGCGATGGTGCGCGCGCTGACGAAACGTGGCGTGATGGAAGTTTGGGAGGCGATGAAAGGGTCGGGCGTTTTTCACGGTTAAACACAATTTCTTGACAGTTATACGCCATTGGCGTATAGTGGTCAAGAACTTTACACTCGAGGTCTTGCGCGATGGTCATCATCGAAACAGCTATCTTCTCACGTCAGGTTCGCGCGTTGCTCAGCGAAGAAGAATACCGAGAATTGCAAATGACGCTGACCCAGCGTCCCTCTGCTGGGGCACTCATCGTCCGTAGCGGCGGTTTGCGAAAATTGCGGTGGATGGCGAAAGGCAGAGGCAAGCGGGGCGGCTCGCGGGTGATCTACTACTGGGCGAATTCGCAAGATCAACTGCTCATGTTGCTCATTTACAGCAAGAGCGAACGCGATGACCTGACCTCGGAACAACTCAAGACCTTGAAAAAGATTGTGGAGGAAGAGTACCGATGAGAGACGAACTGTTCAAAGAACTAGTGGCAAGTGTGCGCGAGGGCGGCGCAATTCTGCGCGGCGAGATTACGCCAGCGCGCAAGTTTGTCGTAGATGGCACTAACATCAAACGCATCCGCACGAATTACAAACTTTCGCAAGGACAATTTGCCGGTTTGCTTGGTATCAGCACAGCGACGTTGCAAAATTGGGAGCAGGGACGCCGGACGCCGAAAGGTGCCGCACGCGTGTTGCTCCAAGTCGCGGCAAAACATCCCGACGCCGTGTGGGATGTGGTGCGACCGCTGATGCGGGCAAATGGAACAAAAGCGAAACCGCGCCGAGCGTGACAGGTAAAAGGTGCGCGCGCTGACGAAACGTGGCGTGACGGAAGTTTGGGAGGCGATGAAAGAGTAGTGCGTATTGCGTATTGCGTGATGCGTGAAATGGGTGGGAAAGTTTAGCGCCGACATGAACAAAACACGGATTGTTTTCTTTCTACTCATCTTGCTAGCGTGTTCGATTATAAGTGCAAGCCAAGCGTACAATTGGTTCACGGATTTCAAGCAGACTCAAATGCGTTTGGCGACGGCAGAGGCGATGCTCGCTACGCCAACTCGTACGCTGATTCCAACGAGTACGCCCATTTCAGAACCTGCGGCGACTCTGCGTCCAACCGCAACGCCGATTGCACCTGCGCCGATTACGGCATCGCCAGCCAGTCCATCGCGCGCGACAAATACGCCGATCCGTTTTACCGCAACCGTGCCGCCACCACAGCCAACTGCCCGCGCGACATCAAAACCTAGCGTTGGCTATGCATCATCCAACCCGGTTCCATCGGGGCAAAGCGTGCTGTGGACAGGCAAAGACAAAACCCAACTACGCTTGACATTGTTGAAATTTTATCGCGGTGATGAAGCGTGGAACCGCATCAAAGCGGCGAATCAATTCAATCCTGCTCCCCCAGTAACCTGGGAATATATCCTTGCCCAGGTTCGGGTTGATTTTCTTACGGCTGGTGCGACGAAACAAATCATCATGGGCGAAGATCAATTTGTAATCATCACAACAGACGAACAAATATATCGCACGTTTGATGGGGTATCGTTAGTGGAACCAGAGCCGAGCATCCTCCGAAAAATGTATGTTGGTGAATCTATAGACGGATGGATTGCCTTCCCAATTCGGAACGGGGGAACACGATTGTTGCTTGCTTACGGGCAGACGATTTTTCATGATGAAATGCGTGTGTGGCTCGAACTGCGCTAATAAAAATTCACGCCTCACGCATCACGTTTTACGTTTCACGTTTCACGCAATACGCAATACGAAATACGCACCACGCAATACGAAATACGGAGTAAAAATATGTCTCAACACGAAATATCACTCACCGTCAACGGTTCGCCCGAACGCGTAACCGTCCCATCGAACATGACGTTGCTGACCATGTTGCGCGAAGTGCTCGTCCTCACCGGCACCAAGAACGGATGCGCGGCAGGCGAGTGCGGCGCGTGTACCGTCCTCTTTAACGGCGAGCCGGTCAACTCGTGCATGATGCTCGCGGTCGAAGCCGACGGCGCAAACATCGTCACCGTCGAAGGTCTCGCGCACGATGGCACGCTTGACCGCATTCAACAAAAGTTTGTCGAACTCACCGGCGTGCAATGCGGATTCTGCACACCAGGAATGCTCATCAGCGCGCGCGCACTGCTCGACCGCAATCCGCATCCCAGTGCGGCGCAAATCCAGGATGCGTTGCGCGGCAATCTGTGTCGGTGCACCGGCTATACGCGCGTCGTTGAAGCAGTCGAGCAAGCGGTAAGTATTTCGTAGTGCGTATTGCGTAATCGGCAAATCGGTTACGCAATACGAAATACGCAATAGGAGAATTTCCATGCCAGATACGATGAATCCCATCACCCCCGTCGGCGAAAATATTCCGCGCGTAGATGCCGTTGAAAAAGTGACCGGCGCGGCGAAATTCGCAGACGATTTTCAATTCGGTCCTGGGTTGCTCTACGGGCGACTTGTGCGCAGTCCGCATCCGCATGCCATCATCAAAAAAATTGACGCATCGAAAGCGCTCGCGCTTCCCGGCGTCAAAGCGATTGCGACCGGCGCGGACACGCCGGGTTACATCGGCTTGTATTTGCAGGATCGCCACATCTTTGCGACCGACCGCGTGCGCTATATCGGCGACCCAGTTGCCGGGATTGTTGCGACGAGCGAAGAGATCGCCGAGCAAGCGGTAAAACTTGTCGAGGTCGAGTATGAAGTTTTGCCCGCCGTCACCGATCCGCTCGATGCGATGAAAGCAGATGCGCCGATTTTGCATCCCGAGCTCGGCAAGTACCAAGTCGCCAATTTTATTTTTCCCAAACCGGGGACGAACATTTCGAATCATTTCAAAATTCGCAAGGGCGATGTCGAAAAGGGCTTTGCGGAATGTGATGTGATTGTCGAGGGCGAGTTTCGTGTGCCGCAAATTCAGCACGTGCCCATCGAGCCGCACATCGCCACCGCGCTCGCCGATCAATCCGGCAAAATCACGCTGTGGGCGAGCAGTCAATCGCCGTTCGCGCAACGCAATCTCATCGCCAAGGCGTTGCACATCGGGCAGGGCGATATTCGCGTCGTCGCGCCGTACATCGGCGGTGGATTCGGTAGCAAAGCCGGCGTTTCGATGGAAGCGTGCGCGGTTGTGATGGCGATGAAGGTGCCGGGGCGCCCGGTGAAATTACGGCTCACACGCGAAGAAGAATTTTTCACCACGTTCGTGCGCCAAGGTCTCGTTGCGCGATCCAAGCTCGGCGCATCGAAGACCGGAAAAATTCTCGCGATGAAAACCGAGTACTACTGGGACGCCGGCGCGTACACCGAGTACGGTGTGAACATGACGCGTGCGGGCGGCTATTCGTCCACCGGTCCGTACGAAATTCCCAACGTCCAAGCCGACTCGTACTGCTGTTACACCAATCATCCGGTCGGCGGACCGATGCGCGGATTTGGAATGCCGGAAATTCACTGGGGCATTGAGCAACTCGTGGATCAACTCGCCGAGAAATTGAAAATAGATCCGCGCGATGTGCGTTTGCAGAATTGCGTCAAGACCGGCAGTGAGATTGTGACCGGTTGGAAAATGCACCCGATTGGCTTGGACAAGTGCATCGAAAAAGCGACGGCGGCGATCAACTGGGGCAAGCACGAACCGGCGTCTGCGCCGCACAAGAAACGCGGCAAGGGTTTGGCGATCATGTGGAAAGCGCCGGCAATGACGCCGAACGCCGGCTCGTCGTCCTACGTGCGGCTCAACGAAGACGCAACGGTGACGATTGGACTTGGTGGACAAGAGATCGGGCAGGGCACGCACACCGTCATGGCACAAATGGCGGCGGCGGCGCTCGGCGTGCCGATTGAATGGATTCGCATTGCGACGCCGGTCGACACGCTCTATTCGCCGTACGAATGGCAGACCGTCGCCTCGCGCCTCACGTGGAGCATGGGCAACGCGGTGGTCGCGGCGGCGCAGAACGCGCGCCAACAAATTCTCGAACTCGTTGCCGAACATTGGAACGAAAAGGTTGAAGACCTGGACATCAAAGAGGGCAAGGTAATTTCGTACAAATCGGAAGAGTCCCTGCCATTGCAAAACATGGTCATCTATGGTTTGCCGAAGGAAGGCGACTGTGGTTGGCGCGGTGGTCCGATTGTCGGGCGCGGTAATTTTATGCCGACGTACGTCACCGGGCTTGATGCTGAAACCGGCCAAGGCCCACGTGCGGTCGTGCATTACACCGTCGGTTGCCAGGCGGTTGACCTCGAAGTGGACACCGAGACCGGGCAGATCGAAGTACTGCGCGTCGCCGCCGCGTTCGATGTGGGCAAGGCGATCAACCCCGATCAAGTGCGCGCGCAGATGGAAGGCGGCGTGGTGCAAGGTTTGTCGTCGGCGTTGTTCGAACAACTGAAATTGAAAAATGGCAAGCCGGTCAATCCGTCGTTCGTGGACTATCGCATTGCGACGAGCGTGGATATGGTGCGCGAAATCATTCCGATCATCGTTGAGACCGCGCAGGATGATGGACCCTGGGGCGCGCGCGGCATCGGCGAGCACGCGATGGTGCCGACCGCGCCCGCAATTGCGAATGCGATTTACGATGCGGTAGGTGTGCGTTTGTCGAGTATGCCGTTGAGCGCGGAGAAAATTTTCTTGGCAATGCAAAAATAAAAATTGGACGCGGATGAACGCGGACAAACGCAGATTTATTTTTGCGTTTGTCCGCATTCTTTTTTGAAAACATGCAGAACATCGGTCAAGCAAAATTAATCGGCGTGACAGCGCACGAATTGTTGACGCATCCAAATTTTTCCGCGCGCGTAATTGCGGTCGTGGCGAACGCGGTGTACCTGCGAACCGGGGATGATGAAATTGTGTGGCTCGCACAATCACATTTGCCGATGCACCCGCGCGCGATCCTGGGCGCGTTTGATTTTTCAGGATTCCGTGTAGGGGCGCAATATGTTGCGCCCTTACATATCGCAGACGCGCCGGTGTGGTCGCCGCCGGAAATTTCGCGCGAGCAAATTGCGCCGCGTGAAATCGTGAGGGCGCGAATACAAGTCCTGGAAGGTTTTGCGAAACCTTCCAGGACTGATCTACACGATCTCATCGGCTTGGGCGAAGGGCTAACGCCAGCGGGCGATGATTTTGTCGGCGGCGTGTTGTTCGCGCGCCATTGGTTACACAAGATATATTCAGAGGCAAATTGGGATCAGCGCGCGGTGGACGAGTTGATCGAGTACGCGCGTGTGCGGACGAGCGCGATCAGTTTTGCGATTCTGCGCGATCACGCGCGCGGGCACAGCGTCGCGCCGATGCACGCTCTCATCAATGCGCTCATCGCCGGCAAAGCGCCGGCTGAAATTGCGCGCGTTGTGCAACGCATCGTGGCAATCGGCAACACGTCGGGGCGCGAGATGCTGGCGGGCGTCCGTGCGGCAATTCGCGCGTGGGCGGAGTGACGCCGATTTTTATTTGCGGGCGCGCGTTATTTGTGTTATACTTTTGTCAGTTCGTTGGCTTGCCCCTGTAGCTCAAATGGATAGAGCGAAGCACTCCTAACGCTGAGGTTGTGGGTTCAAGTCCCGCCAGGGGCATTATGTTCAATCTCACGCAACCACATCGCCGTTACAATCCACTTACCCACGAGTGGATTCTCGTTTCGCCGCAACGCACGCAACGACCCTGGCTTGGGCAGGTCGAGAGTGCGCCTGCTGACACACGCCCCGAATACGACCCCGCTTGCTACCTGTGCCCCGGCAACGAACGCGCCGGCGGCAAACGCAATTCCCCGTACACTGCCACCTTTGTTTTCGAGAATGATTTCGCCGCGCTCGAGCCAGCCATCGAACCGGCGCGCCTCGATACGCGCGGCATTTTGCGCGCGGAAAGCGAACGCGGAATTTGCCGCGTGATCTGTTTTTCGCCGCGCCATGATTGGACTTTGCCCGATATGCCGCGCGACGAAATTCTGGGCGTCGTGCGGGTGTGGGCGGAACAAACGCGCGAGCTGGGCGCACGCGATTTCATCAACTATGTCCAAGTGTTCGAGAACAAGGGCGCGCAGATGGGCGCGAGCAATCCGCATCCGCATTGCCAGGTTTGGGCAAGCGAGCACGTGCCGACCGAGCCGGCGAAAGAGTTGCGCGCGCAACATGAATTTTCGCAAACGCGCGACGCGTGCTTGTTGTGTGAGTACCTCGCGCTGGAACTGACGGCGGGCGAACGCGTGATCGCGCAAAACGAATCCTGGGTCGTCGTCACACCCTTTTGGGCGACGTGGCCCTTTGAAACGCTCGTGTTGCCGCGCCGCCACCTGGGATCGCTCACCGAGTTGCGTGACGCCGAATGTGTTGCGCTTGCCGATTTGCTCAAGCGATTGACGACGCGGTACGACAACCTCTTTCAAATTTCTTTTCCGTACTCGATGGGCTGGCATCAGATGCCGACGGATGGCGCGACGTACCCCGCGCATCACTTGCACGCGCATTATTATCCGCCGCTGTTGCGGAGCGCAACCGTCCGCAAATTTATGGTCGGCTATGAAATGCTCGCCAACCCGCAACGCGACATTACGCCCGAGTCCGCCGCCGCACGGTTGCGCGAGATGGCGGAGCGCTGAACCGGGAGGACGATCCCATGCTCAACCCGCAGACGATAGAACACGCTTTTACGCAAACCTTTGGCGCGCCGCCAACACGGATCGCGCGCGCGCCGGGACGCGTGAACTTGATTGGCGAGCACACCGATTACAACGCCGGTTTCGTGTTGCCGATGGCGATTGATCGCGCGGTGTGGATCGCCGCGCGCGCGCGTGCGGATCGCACGGTGCAAATGGTCGCGCGCGATTTCGCCGACGCGCGTTCGGAATTTTCGTTGGAGGGAGAAATCGCGCACGACCCGGCGAACGCGTGGAGCGATTACGTGCGCGCCGTCGCGTGGGCGTTGCGCGCGCGCGGTTACGATTTGCCCGGTCTTGAGCTGGTAATCCAGGGCGATGTGCCGCTCGCCTCCGGCTTGTCCTCCTCCGCTGCGCTTGAAGTGTGCGTCGCTGTGATCTTTAACGCGTTCGGCAACTTGGGCTTGGACGGCGTGACCATCGCGCGCGCGTGCCAGCAAGCCGAGAACGAATTCATCGGCGTCAAAAGTGGCATTATGGATCAGTTCATTTCCGCGCTCGCGTGCCAAGACCACGCGTTGCTAATTGACTGCCGCGATCTGACGTATCGCGCGGTGGCGTTGCCGCGCGGCGCGACGTTCGTCGTGTGTGACACGCTCAAGCGGCGCGGGCTGGTGAGTTCGGAATACAACGCGCGGCGCAACGATTGTGAGCAGGCGGCGCAAAAATTAGGCGTCACTGCTTTGCGGGAAATCACGCTGGAAGAATTTACGCGCCGCGCAAATTCCTTGCCCGCGCAAATCGCGCAACGCGCGCGCCACGTCGTTACCGAGAACGCGCGCGTGCTGGCGGTGGTGGCGGCGGCAGAGCGTGGCGACCTGGGATTATTCGGCACGTTGATGAACGCGTCGCACGATAGTTTGCGCGACGATTACGCGGTGAGTTGCGCGGAACTCGATTTGATGGTGGCATGCGCGCGCGCGCAAGCCGGTTGTTTCGGCGCGCGGCTCACTGGCGCGGGATTCGGCGGATGCGCGGTGTGCCTCGTTGCCGACGAAAGTGTGGACGCGTTTACGGAGCATGTCGCGCGCGAGTATTCCGCGCAGACCGGTATCCAGCCGCCGATTTACGTGTGTCACGCGACGGCAGGCGCGGGCATTGTCACTTGAACTCGGGCGAATCCGCCCGAGTTTTTTTATTCGCCGAATTGGTGTTTATCCTGATACGAGTCTTTGACCGCGCCGGAACCGGATTCAGACTTATTTGTGTTATCTTTCACACATAGGAGGCGCGCAGGGCAAGCATACCTGCGCGCTTTCCTGCGCCTCGCGCTCAGCGTTTAACGGTGTCAAATCTTTACGCCGGATGAGGCGGAATCACAGGAAGGGTAGGATGGAACACAACAACACAATTTCGATGGATGCGCTGGTGCCGCCCGAGATGGCAACGCGTGCGGAGCAAATTGGTTTTCGCAAAGCGCACATGGATCCGATTAGCATGATTGTGCTAGCAATTGTCGCCGGCGTGTTTATCTCGTTCGGCGCGATTTTTGCCACAACCGTCACCGCCGGCGCAAGCGGCACGATTCCGTACGGGATCGTGCGCTTGCTTTCGGGCTTTGTCTTTTCGCTCGGCTTGATCCTCGTGATCGTTGGCGGCGCGGAACTCTTCACCGGAAACAACTTGATCGTGATGGCGTGGGCGAGCCGCAAAGTGCCAACGCGGTTACTGCTCAAAAACTGGGTGATTGTTTACCTCGGCAATTTCGTCGGCGCGATGTTCACAGTGATCGCCATGTTTTTCAGCGGGCAATATCTGTTTGCGAATGGCGCGGTCGGCGTTACCGCGCTCGCCACGGCTGAAGCCAAATGCGCGCTGACTTTTACGCAAGCGCTGGTGCTGGGCACTCTCTGCAACAACCTCGTGTGTCTCGCCGTGTGGCTCACGTTCAGCGCGCGCACGACGACGGATCGCATCCTGACGATCATTCCGCCGATCACCGCGTTCGTCGCCGCCGGGTTCGAGCACAGCATCGCAAATATGTATTTCATTCCAATCGGCATGTTGATCAAACTGTTTGCGCCGGAAGCGTTTTGGACTAGCATCGGTAAAACGGCGGCGAGCTATCCCAACCTGACGTGGGAGCATTTTATCTTCAACAATTTAATTCCCGTGACGCTCGGCAACATCATCGGCGGATCGGTGTTGGTCGGCTTGGTGTACTGGTTCGTCTACCGGCGCCCCATTAAACCGAGCCAAGACGACGAAACGTAAGGCGCGCGGCTTGCAACTACGCTTTGACCGGGTTTGGACGCGATTTAGACTTGATACTGATATAATGACCGCGTAGAATTGTCCTAATTTGCCGCTGTTCAACGGCGGTGCAGGAGCAAGCGATGCGGCTTGGTCAAGTTATTCAAGTGCTTAGCGGTCACGCGCTCAATGAATTTAATCATGCGCGTGAGGTCGAGTATGGCTTCGAGACCGCCCTCCTCAGCGATGTCCTCGCCCACGCGAAACCTCACACGACGCTGATCATTACCGAAATTGTCAATCCCCAAGTCATTCGGACTGCCGAGATGGTAGACGCGGTTGGTGTCTTGTTCGTCAAGAACAAGACGCCGGACGCCGGCACTTTGCGCCTTGCCAACGAAGTGGGTATCCCGCTCATCGTTACGCGGTTGGGGATGTTTGAGACGTGCGGCAAATTGTATGCGGCGGGCGTGCAACCGGCGCGCTCCAGCGAGTAACCCAGCGTGTCTAGCCACGAAATTACGCACGTTCAAAAACTCGTTTTTCGCGTGGGGCAAGTGATGACGCGGCGCGTCATTACTATCACGCTGACGAACACGTTGCTCGAACTGAAAGAGGTGATGCGCCAGCGCCGCATCAGCGGCGTGCCGGTGGTAAATGACGCGGGGGTGTTGGTCGGCATCATTAGCATCGAAGATTTGCTCCGCGCCTTTGAGCAAGGTGCGCTGAACGCCACCGTCGCTGAGCGGATGAGCACGACGCTGATCACCGTGCGCGACACCGATCTGGTGGATGTCGCGGCGCAAAAATTCCAGCAAACCGGCGTGGGGCGAATGCCGGTGCTGGACGCGCAGGATCGGCTTGTGGGCATGTTGACCAAGGGGGACATTACGCGCGGCTTGCTCGCCGAAGTGCAAGCGGAGACCCAGGACGAAGAGATCGCGCGCTTTCGCGCGAGCCACATTTTCCGCGATGTCGAATCGGACCACACGAGTTTGACGTTGCGCTACACAATCCCGGCGCGCGATTTCACGCACGGCGGCGAAGCGTCATCCAAGATCAAACGAACGCTGATGCGGCTGGGAACCGATCCGCAAATCGTGCGCCGCGCGGCGATTGCGACGTATGAAGCCGAAATGAACTTGATCATCCACGCCGATCATGGCGGGCAGATTACCGCGGAGATCGACGCGTCGCAAGTGACGCTGATCGTGCAAGACGATGGACCGGGGATCCGCGACTTGAAGCGCGCGCTCGAAGAGATCGGCTACACCACGACGCCGCCGGAAATCAAACAACTGGGTTTCGGCGGCGGGATGGGCTTGAAAAATATTCGCAAGTGCGCCGACCAAATGAAGATTGAATCGCAAGTGGGGCGCGGCACGCGGCTGGAAATTTCGCTTCGCTTGCACACAGACTAGCGCGCGCGGCAAGTTTCGCTCCGTGCGCGCCGCGAGGGTTGCTGTGATCGTGCGCGAGGTTGTTGAAAAACTGGGTTTGCAAGTGGTGGCTGGGAGCGCGGCGCTCAACCGCGAAATCACCGGCGGCTATGCCGCCGATTTGTTGTCGTGCGTGATGGCGCGCGCCAAGCCCGGCAATGTGTGGGTCACGCTCCAAGCGCACCCGAATGTGATCGCCGTCGCCGTGTTGCTCGAACTCGCCGCGGTGATCGTTACCGAGAACGCGCCCATTGCCGCCGAGGTCGCCGCAAAAGCGGAAGCGGAAAAACTCGTTGTGCTGGCGACACCGTGCACGACGTTTGCCATCGTCACCGAGCTTGCGCGACTGGGCGTGGCGGCGCAGGAATAAATTTGCGATGGATGATTTCGGATTTGCGGCGACGAATCCTAAATCTGAAATCATCCATCTGAAATCCTAAATCCCAATGATCATCCGCGCCGATTTGCACATTCACACCGCGCTATCGCCATGCGCCGAAGTCGAAATGTTGCCGCCGCTGATCGTCGAGCGCGCGCTGGAACAACGGCTCGATCTGATCGCGATCACCGATCACAATTCGAGCGCGAATGTCCAAGCGGTGATGGATGCGGCGCGCGACACCGGGCTAAAAGTGTGGGCGGGCATGGAATTCCAAACGCGCGAAGAAGTCCACACGCTTTGCCTGTTCGACACCGTGCGGCAATTGCGTGCGCTACAAGCCGTGCTCGAATTGGCTCTGCCGCATTTGCCGAACAACCCGGCGAAACTCGGCGAGCAATTCATTGTGGACGCCCAGGGCGATTTTCTCGCGCGCGAAGAACGATTGTTGCTCGTGTCCGCCGGCACAGCGCTTGAAAGTTTGATCCGCGAAGTCAACGCGCTCGGCGGTATGGCGATCCCCGCGCATATTGATCGCGCGGAGAATGGTTTGATCCCCTTGCTTGGTTTTGTGCCGCCCGATTTGCCGGTGCCCGCGCTCGAAATTTCGCGGCACATTTCCGCCAGCGAAGCGCGCGCGCGGTTTCACATTCCCGCGCACTATGCGCTCACGCGTGCGTCGGACGCGCATTGGCTCGACGCGATTGGCAACGCGATTACCGAATTGGATTTTACCGGCACGCGCAGTGTCGCGAACGTGGCGTGCGCGTTGCGCGAAGGACGCTACGCACTACGCACTACGTAATACGCACTACGCACTACGTATTACGTAGTACGTAGTACGTATTGATAATTCGATCCAGGAGATTTTGATGCGAGCAAAGGATTTACGCTCCGTGCCGATGGCGCCGAGTTTGCAACCGGCGGAAGACGATCCGATTGTGGTGGCGGAACAACGCGCGCGGATTGACGCGATCATCGCCGCGCACAGTAAGAAGCAAGGTTCGACGATGTTGATCCTGAATGAGATTCAGGCGCAAATCGGGCATGTCTCCAAGCCGATGCAAAATTACATCGCGGACAAACTGCACATTCCGCTCAAAGATGTGTACGGCATCGTGACGTTCTACTCGTTCTTTACGATGAAGCCGCGCGGCAAACATCGCGTCGCGTTTTGCCTCGGCACGGCATGCTACGTCAGCGGCGCGGAGATGTTGATCGAAAAGACCCAGCAGATTCTCGGCGTGAAACTGGGCGACACGACGCCGGATCGCAAATTTACCATCGAAGCGTGTCGGTGCATCGGCGCCTGCTCGCAAGCGCCCGCCGTGATGGTGGACGACAATGTGCACGGACGCAACACGCCGGACAAGATGGTGGCGGTGTTGCGCAAGTACGAAAAGGTCTGAGCGCGGCGGATGCTATGTTGCGCGAACTCGCTCTGCACATTCTCGATATTGTCGAGAACAGCATCAACGCCGGCGCGACGCGTGTGACGATTGAGGTGCGCGAGGATACGCGCGAGGATACGCTCATCATTCGCGTGGCGGACAATGGGCGCGGGATGGATGCCGCGGCGCTTCAGCGCGCCGGCGATCCCTTTTTCACAACGCGAACGACGCGGCGCGTGGGGCTGGGTCTGCCATTTTTGAAACAAGCCGCCGAAATGTGCAACGGGTTAATGTCCATCGAGTCGCAACTCGGCGTGGGCACGACCGTGACGGCAACGTTTCAGCACAGTCACCTAAACCGAATGCCGCTCGGTGATCTTGCCGGCACGCTGCTCACGCTCGTGATCGGCAACCCGCAAACGGATTTCATCCTGCGTCACAGTGTCAACGACGAGACGTTCGAGTTTGACACGCGCCCGATCAAAGCCGTGCTCGGTGATGTGCCGCTGTCCGATCCGGCGGTGATCGCGTATTTGAAACAAGCGTTAGAAATTTAGGATTTCTGATTTCTGATTTTAGATTGACGTTTGTCAGGCGTCCCAGCTTGGAATCATAAATCTGAAATCGTAAATCTGAAATCCAAAGTGGAGTGAATATGCCAGTCAAATCATTAGCCGACTTGCAAAAAATCAAAGCGGAAGCGTTAGCCAAACGGCAAATTCGCACTGCCACCGCGCACGCACAGATCACCGTGGCGATGGGCACATGCGGAATTGCCGCGGGCGCGCGCGAAGCGATGAAAGCGATTCTCGACGCGATTGAAAAAGACGCGATCCCCGGCATCCTCGTCACGCAAACCGGGTGCATCGGTTTGTGCGAGTTTGAGCCGATTGTGGACGTGCAGATCGGCGGTGAGAAAATCACCTATGGCAAAGTTACACCCGAACGCGCGCGCGCGATTGTCGCGGAGCACGTCGTCGGTGGCAAGCCGATCCAGGAATGGCAAATCGTTCGATAATTGAATAGTTGGATAGTTGCCTAGTTCGGACAACAACGATGCAACTATCCAACTATCCAACTGAGGAAAAGGATGCCCACTGAATTTTATCGCTCGCATATTTTGTTGTGCAACGACGCCGAATGTTTGGCGAAAGGCGCGCAAGAGATCGAGGACGCGCTCGTCGCCGCGCTCGACGCGAACGGCTTGCGCGACGAAGTGAACGTGCTCGAAACGTCGCGGTTGGGACATTGCGCGACCGGACCTGAAATGGTTGTTTATCCCGAAGGAATCACCTACATCCATTTGACGCCGGACGCCGTGACCGAAATCGTCAACGAGCATTTGCTCAAAGGGCGCATCGTCAAAAAATATCAATTCACCGGCGAAGCGCGCAAGGACGAGGAACTGCGCGCGCCGGCCGCAAAAGAAATGCGGATCATTATGGCGCGGTGCGGCGTGATCGATCCGGACAACATCGAAGAGTACATCGCGGAGGACGGCTACGCCGCGCTTGCCAAATGCTTGACGGAACTGACGCCGCGCCAGGTGATTGATACGGTGCTGAAATCCGGCTTGCGCGGGCGCGGCGGCGCGGGTTTCCCTGCCGGCAAGAAATGGGAATTTGCCGCCGATCAAAAAACCGACACCAAGTTTGTCATTTGCAACGCGGACGAAGGCGATCCCGGCGCGTTTATGAATCGCCGTGTGCTCGAAGGGGATCCGCACGCCGTGCTCGAAGGGATGTTGATCGCGGGGTACGCGATTGGCGCGCACCAGGGTTACATCTATTGCCGCGCCGAGTACCCCATCGCTGTGCGGACGATCCGCATCGCGATTCGCCAGGCGCGCGAGTTTGGCTTTCTCGGCAAGAATATTTTGGACCGCGGATTCGATTTCGACGTGGAATTGCGCATCGGCGCGGGCGCGTTCGTGTGCGGCGAAGAGACCGCGCTGATGGCGTCCATCGAAGGCAAGCGCGGCGAACCGCGCCCGCGGCCGCCGTTTCCGGCGGTGGCGGGGTTGTGGGGCAAGCCGACGATCATCAACAACGTCGAGACGCTGGCGAACATTCGCAACATTATCAATCGCGGTCCCGAATGGTTTGCGTCCATCGGCAACGAAAAAAACAAGGGCACGAAAACGTTCACGCTCGCCGGCGATGTCGTGCGCACCGGGTTGATCGAAGTGCCGCTCGGCATCACGCTCGGCGAAGTTGTGTTCGATGTCGCGGGCGGAATCAAGCACGGCAAAAAATTCAAGGCGATTCAAACCGGCGGCCCGATGGGCGGGTGCATTCCCGAACAATTTTTGGAGACGCCGATTGATTACGAAAATTTGGCGGCGCTCGGATCGATTATGGGATCGGGCGGTCTCGTCGTGATGGACGAAGACACGTGCATGGTGGACATTGCGCGCTTTTTCATGGACTTTACTCAGGATGAATCGTGCGGCAAGTGCGTGCCGTGTCGCATCGGTACGCGGCGCATCCTCGAAATTCTCGAACGCATTTGCGCGGGCGAAGGCGAGGAAAGCGACATTGAACGGCTGGAGCAGTTGTCCAAGTCCATCGTCGCCGGGAGTTTGTGCGGGCTGGGGCAAGGCGCGCCGAATCCGGTGATCACGACGCTCAAATATTTCCGCGCCGAGTATGAGGCGCACATCAAGGACAAGAAGTGTCCCGCCAAAGTGTGCAAGAAATTGATCACGTACCGCATCCTCGACACGTGCCCGGGGTGTATGGTCTGCGCGCGCAATTGCCCGTCCAAGGCGATCACCGGCGAGCGGCAAAAAGTGCATTGGATCAATCCGGACTTGTGCGAGAGTTGCGGCATTTGTATGAGCGTGTGCAAGTTCGATGCCATCGTAGTTGAGTAGGGCGATAGTTGGATAGTTGGATTAGCCACTACCCAATTATGAAACCAGGTAACGCATGGACGACATTGTGGCGCAGCTTACGGAAATCAACAAACGGTTGGGTTACATTCCGCGCGCGCAGGTGGAGCAGTTGGCGCGCGAATTGAAACTGCCGCCGGCAAAAGTGTTTGGCGCGGCGACGTTCTATGCGCTGTTTTGCACGCAACCGCGCGGCAAGCACGTTGTGCGCTTTTGCGAGGACGCGCCGTGCCACGTCGCCGGCGGGCGCGCGGTGTTCGACGCGCTGCGCACGGCGTTGCAGATCGAGCCGGGGCAAACTTCGGCGGATGGCGTGTGGACGTTCGAACTGACGAGTTGTCTCGGCGTGTGCGGTGTCGCGCCGGTGATGATGGTGGACGATGACGTGTACGGCAACGTGACGCCGGCGCGCGTTGCGGAAATTTTGGCGAGTGTCACATAGATATTGCCCAGCCGGTTTTTTCGACTTGCGCGAACGCGTAAATTTTGATTCCAAAGGAGGAAGACACATGCGATTGATCACACGCGAACGGTACATCGGACGCGGCTTGGGGATGTGGGCGTTTTGGTTGCATCGCCTCACCGGGTTGGCGATTGCGTTGTATCTGTTGATGCACATCGTCGTCATTTCGTCCGTCGTTGGCGGCGCGAAAAATTTTGATGCGGCGATGACGTTTCTCAAAGCCCCGCTGTTTATTCTGCTCGAAATGGGCTTGATCGCGGCAATCTTGATTCACGGTCTCAACGGTTTGCGGATCGTGTTGTTCGATCTGGGCTATGGCGTAAAAAAGCAAAAGGAAATTTTTATTGGCGCGATGATTATCGCGGTGGTGCCGCTGGTCATCGCTTTTGCCATCGCCTTGCCCCACATCATCGGATAAACCGCCAATCACAAAACGGCATTACGTTTTACGGGAGAAAACTATGGCATCTTTAGCATCACCTCAACCGCACGGCGCGTGGGCGTGGATTTGGCAACGCATCACCGCCGTTCTGCTCGTCATTTTTCTCGGCGCGCATTTATTCGTTTTGCATTACGTGCCGGAAAATCTAAGCATTAATTTTCTCGGCGTCGCTGCGCGTTTCAAAAGCGTGTTGTATGTGATCGTGGACAGCGGCTTGCTCGCAGTGGGTTTGTATCACGCGCTTAACGGCATCCGCAATGTGCTGTTCGATTTTGTCGTGGCGGAAGGCAAACGCACAGCGATCACGTGGACGCTGATCGTCGTCGGGCTGGCGTTTCTGGGTTGGGGCGCGTATGCGCTCACCGCGTTTATGAAATGATGGGGAGAATCGAATCATGCTGAAACATCAAGTCATTGTCATCGGCGGCGGTCTCGCCGGTTTGCGCGCGGCAGTTGAAAGCGCGCGGCTCGGCGCGGACACGGCGGTGCTGTCGCTGTTGTACCCGGTGCGTTCCCACTCGGGCGCGGCGCAAGGCGGCGTCAATGCCGCGCTTGCCAACATGCCGGAATGTAAAGACGATTCGCCGGCGAAACACGCATACGATACCGTCAAAGGCGCGGACTTTCTCGCCGATCAAGATTGCGCGGAAATTTTGACGACGGATGCGCCCGCGCGCATTTACGAACTCGAACACTGGGGCGTGCCGTTCAGCCGCACCGAGGATGGTCGCATTTCGCAACGCCCGTTCGGCGGCGCGGGCTATCCGCGCACGTGCTACGCCGCCGACAAAACCGGGTTGTACATTCTGCACACGCTGAACGAGCAAGCCGTCAAGCTCGGCATCAAAGTGTACAACGAATGGGCGGCGATTGCGCTCGCGAGTGATGGTGCGCTGAATCACGGCTTGGTTGCGCTGAATTTGCAGACCGGCGAAATCGCGTCGTTTGCGGCGGACGCGGTGGTGTTTGCCGTCGGCGGTGCGGGGCGCATTTACAAGCGCACCTCGAACGCGATGCAGTCCACCGGCTATTGCCTCGGCGTTGCGTATAAAGCCGGCATTCCGCTCAAGGATATGGAGTTTGTGCAATTTCATCCGACGACCATCGTCGGCACAAATATCTTGATGACTGAAGGCGCGCGCGGCGAGGGCGGTTATCTGCTCAACAATCAAGGCGAGCGTTTTATGCAACGCTATGCGGCAAAGGCGATGGAACTTGCGCCGCGCGACATTGTGTCTCGCTCGATCCAGATCGAAGTCAACGAGGGGCGCGGCTTTCCCGAAGGCGGCGGTTGCGTGCATCTCGATTTGCGCCACCTGGGCCGCGAGAAAATTCTGGAGCGGCTCCCGGGTATTCGCGAGCTCGCGATCAGTTTCCTGGGAATTGACTGCATCGAAAAGCCGGTGCCGGTGCAACCCGGTCAGCATTTTATTATGGGCGGCATTGACACGGACAAGGACGGCGCGACGATTTTGCCCGGCGTGTATGCGGCGGGCGAGTGCGCGTGCGTCAGCGTGCACGGCGCGAATCGGCTTGGCGGCAACAGTTTGCTCGAATGTGTGGTGATGGGGCAACGCGCCGGCGCGGCGGCGGGCAAGTTCGTCAAGGGCAAAGCCAGCGCGATCAAAGAAGCGGTGTTGAACGATGCCGCGAAAAAAGCGACTGCCGAAGTGGAGGCGCTGTTAAAGTCGAGCGGCAAGGAACGGCTGGTCAACTTGCGGGATGAGATGGCGCAAACGATGACGGACCAGATCGGCATCTTTCGCGAAGACAAGGCGATGCGCGAGGCGCTGGCGACGCTCCACGCGTTGCGCGTGCGCTATCGCAACGTCGGCGTAGACGCCAAGCATCGCAAGTTCAACCTCGATTTGTTACGCACGCTCGAACTGGGCGGGATGCTCGACGTGGCGGAATCCATCGCGGCGGGTGCGGTGGCGCGCCAGGAATCGCGCGGCGGGCACTCGCGGCTCGATTTCAAAACGCGCGATGATGCGAATTGGATGAAGCATACGCGCGCGCATTATACGCCCGACGGCGCGCGACTCACGTACACCCCGGTGACCAAAACCAAGTGGGAGCCGGAGGAACGCAAATATTAGTGAACAGTGGGCAGTGAGCAGTAAGCAGTAAACAGTGGGATTGACTGAATACTGACCACTGACCACTCACCACTGACCACTTGGAGATAAAGATGACTGACTCGATCAAACTCACCATCTACCGGCGCGACCCGGACTTGGATACCGCGCCGAAATATCAAACGTACGAAATTCAACCGGAACCCGGTCAAACGGTGTTGATGGCGTTGTATCACATTCTCGAAAACGTGGACAAGTCGCTTGCGTTTCGCGCCTCGTGCCGGAGCGCGGTGTGTGGCAGTTGCGGGATGCACATCAACGGCAAGAACCGGTTGGCGTGCGAAACGCAACTCGCGCCGCTCGGCAATGAAATTTGCATCGAACCGCTGCCGCATCTGCCGGTTTTGAAAGACCTGGTGGTGGATATGAGTTCGTTCTGGCGCAAGTACGAAAAGGTGCGCCCGTACCTCATCACGCTGAAAGAGCCGCCGGCTTCGGGCAAGGAACGTTTGCAATCCATCCCGGATCGCAAAAAGATTGACGATTTTATTGATTGCATTCTCTGCGCGTGTTGCCACTCTGCCTGCACGCTCGACGCGTGGAGCGATGGCTATCTCGGTCCCGCCGTGCTTGCCAAGGCGTACCGCTTTGTGGCGGACACGCGCGACGAGGGCGGCGCCGAACGCTTGAAGCTTGTGGGGAGCGAAGAGGGCGTCCTGCGCTGTCACACGATTTTCAACTGTACGGAAGAATGTCCCAAGCGCATTCCGATCACGTTCGGGATTCAAGAGATGAAGAAAAAAGTGGTGTGGGGAAAATTGACTGGGAAGATGTAGACAGTGGGACAGTGAGACAGTAGGACAGTGGGACAGTGCGTCGCCGCGCAACGTGATGCGTGATACGTGGCGCGTGTCGCGCGGCGACGTCAAGTGAATGAGAAAAATTTGGACTGACGCGTAAACGCAATTTGGCGAGCAGTCGGCAAGTCGTTGACCCCTGATGCCCGGTTGATTGATCGCCCAAAGAACTGTTTGACTCGGAGGCGCTTGTGCCTCATCGTTCGCACATTTTAATTTCCGGCGATCCGATCTCGCTCGCGCGTAACGCCGAGGCGATCAAGTCTGCGTTCGACGCGGAACTCGCGTTTTACGCGCTGACCGACGAGGTCGCAGTCGCGTTCACCGGTGATCTGCGCGTTGCGGCGGCGCAATTGCCGGCGGTGATCGTTTATCCCGAAGGAATCGTGTACGCGCCGATCACTGCGAACGACGCGCCGCTGATCGTGTCCGAGCATCTGTACAAGGGACGGATCGTCGAAGCCCTGCACGTCGCGACGAAACCGTTGACCGGCGCGATTGTGCGCGTGCCCGCGCGCGAGGGCGCGCTCTTCGCGCAACAGCGCGTCGTGCTGGCGCGCGCCGGCATCATCAACCCGGAATCCATCGAAGAGTACATCGCGCATGACGGTTACGTCGCACTCGGCAAAGCGTTGACGCAGATGACGCCGGCGCAGGTCATCCAAGAAATTATTGACGCGGGCGTGCAAGGGCGCGGCGGCGCGGGATTTCCGGTCGGACTCAAATTGAAATTCGTCGCAGAGGCGCAAGCCGATCCTCCGACCAAGTACGTGTTGTGCAACGCCGACGAGTCGGAGCCGGGAACGTTCAAGGATCGCTTGATCATCGAAGGTGATCCGCACGCGGTCATCGAGGGGATGTTGATCGCGGGATACGCGATTGGCGCGAACGCCGGTTACATTTACATTCGCGGCGAATATTTGCAAGCGCGCGCACGTTTGGAGAATGCGATCACGCAGGCGCGCGCGCTGGGCTTGCTCGGCGAAAATATTTTCGGCGCGGGTTTTTCCTTCGACCTGCACATTCATTCCGGCGCGGGCGCGTACATCTGCGGCGAAGAAACTGCGCTGATCGAGTCGCTCGAAGGCAAGCGCGGCGAGCCGCGTATTCGCCCGCCGTTTCCGACGACGTTTGGCATTTGGGGCAAGCCAACCGCCGTGAACAACGTCGAAAGTTTGGCGAACCTCCCGCCGATTATTCGTCGGGGCGCGGTGTGGTATCGCACGCTCGGCACGGCGAAATGTCCGGGCACCAAAGTCTACACGATGCTCGGCGATGTGAATGTGACCGGGCTGATCGAAGTGCCGATGGGCACGACGTTGCGAACGGTGATCGCGGTGTACGGCGGCGGCATGAAAAACGCCGCGCGCTTCAAACTCGCGCAACTCGGCGGAACGTCCGGCGCGATTATTGACGCGACGTTTCTCGACGTGCCGATGGATTACGCGGAACTGGGCGCGCGCGGCGCGGGGCTGGGTTCGGGCGCGCTGTTGGTGTGCGGCGACGAGACGTGCGTCGTTGACCTTGCGCGCGTGCTGTTGCGCTTTTTCGCCGCCGAAAGTTGCGGCAAGTGCGTGCCGTGTCGCATCGGCACGACGCGCGCGCTGGAAATTCTCGACGCGTTGACGGACGCGCGCGCGACGCTGACCGATCTCGCGCAACTCGAACGCATCGCAACGAATTTGCAAATCGCGTCATTCTGCGGGCTGGGGCAAGCCGCCGCTGTGCCGATTCTCACCGGCTTGCGTTTCTTCCGCAATGAATTTGCGGCGCATACCGAAAAGCATTGCCCCACCGGCGTCTGCGCGATGCGCGGCGAGCCGGCGACGAACAGCGGGCGGAAAAAATTGGCAGGCGCGGCGTAGAATTGGACGCCGATTGCCGCCGATGAACGCAGAAAAAAATCTGGCTCTACCGAGTCTGACGGGAAATACATCCGCGAATCACGCGAATCTGCACTAATTTTTTCTTTTTAATCCGCCTTATTCGCGGATAATCCCGTTCAAGTCGGAAGAACCAAAAATCTTTAACAATTTTTCAGGGCACACGGAATTTCCAATGGCAAAGCGAGAATGGCGAGTGTTGGCAGGCGTGGCGTAGAATTGGACGCCGATTGCCGCTGATGAGCGCAGAAAAAATCTTTAACAATTTTTCAGGGCACGCGGAATTTCCAATGGCAAAGCGAGAATGGCGAGTGTTGGCAGGCGCGGCGTAGAATTGGACGCCGATTGCCGCTGATGAACGCAGAAAAAAATCTTTAACAATTTTGGCTCTACCGAGTCTGACGGGAAATACATCCGCGAATCACGCGAATCTGCGCTAATTTTTTCTTTTTAATCCGCCTTATTCGCGGATAATCCCGTTCAAGTCGGAAGAACC
>CAIKBD010000398.1 GCA_903825565.1 uncultured Anaerolineales bacterium
ACGGTTGATTGACGCCGGCGCGGATGCGGTCAAGGTTGGCGTGGGTCCTGGGTCAATCTGCATCACACGCGTTGTGGCGGGGTCGGGCGTGCCGCAACTTTCGGCGGTGATCGCATGCGCGGAAGTGGCGCACGCGGCGGACATTCCAATCATCGCGGACGGTGGCGTGCGCAATTCCGGCGACGTGGTGAAGGCGATTGCGGCGGGCGCGGCGACGGTGATGATCGGCAGTTTGTTCGCCGGCACGGATGAAAGCCCGGGCTTGATGATGACGCGGCAAGGGCATCGCTACAAAACGTCGCGCGGGATGGCGTCGGCGCAGGCGAATGCGGCGCGCAAGTCGCGCGAAGGCGAGGGCTGGATCACGCAGGAGGAACTCGACGAGTATGTGTCCGAAGGCGTGGAAGCGGCGGTGCCGTATCGCGGCCGCGTCAAAGAAGTGCTACAGCAGTTGATCGGCGGCTTGCAATCGGGCATGAGTTATAGCGGCGCGCACTCGCTTGAAGAATTGCGCGCCAAAGCGATTTTTACGCGGATGACGTCGGTTGGCTTGCGCGAGTCGCACCCGCACGATGTCCAAGTGTTGTGAATGGGCAACCTGCCCGGTTTGCAAACCGGGCAGGTTTTTCATTTGCGGTAATCGTCGCGCGCCGGATAAAACGCGTCAATGATGCGGCAGGGGGTGATTGCTTTGCCGGCATGTTTGACGTTGCCGGGAATGACGACGACGGAACCGGCGCGCAGGGTGCGCGTTTCGCCGGCAAGTGTGAACGCAAATTCGCCGGCAACCAGGTGCGTGATGATCTGCTCGTGCGCGTGCGCGTGATCGGGGAGTGTTGCGCCCGCGTCAATGTCCCAGAACGCGAGTGTGACGTGCTCGGAATGGACAAAGCGTCCGTGAAAGCCAGGGACGATTTCGTTTTCGCCCAGTTCGTTCAAAGTGATGAAAGCCATCCGTGCCTCCGTAAATCAAATTGTCAACGCGAGCAAATCGGCGAGGGTGTCAATGATCAAGTCCGGCGGCGGCGTCATTTGCGTTGCGTCCGCGCGCGTGGAAACGCCGGTGAGCGTGACCGCTGTTTTCATCCCGGCGATTTGTCCCATGCGAATGTCCGTTTCCAGCCGGTCGCCGGTGATGAGACACCGGTGCGGCGGTGTAGCCAGTTCTTGCGCGGCGACCTGTAGCATAATCGGCGAGGGCTTGCCGGCGAGCAATTCCAATTTGCGGCCGGTGATGTGTTCGAGCGCGGCAATCGTGGCGCCAGCGTCCGGGATCGCGCCGTTCGGCATGGGGCAAGTTTGGTCCGCGTTCGTCGCAAAAAAACGCGCGCCGCGCACGAGCGCCTGGTATGCCGTGTTCAACTTGCGATAATCGAGTGTGCGATCAAACGCGACGATGACCGCGTCAATGCCGCGCGGATCAATCACCTCTTTCGCATCCTGGGTTTCAAATTCGCCGACGACGGTCAATCCTTGCGCGCGCAGTTCGTTCACGAGATAAGTTTCGCCGACGACGTAGAGTTTGAGCGCGGGCAGGGTGTTGGCGAGATGTCGCGCGAGGACGTACGCCGAAGTGATGACGTCGGTTTCCGGCGTGGGGATGCCGAGACGCGTGAGTTTTGCCGCATAGTTGGCGCGCGGCGCAAGCGGCTTGTTGCTCACAAAAACGATGCGCTTGCCACGCCGACGTAACGCGGCGATGGCTTCTGGCGCGCCGGGCAATGCGGCTTCGCCGAGATAGACCGTGCCGTCGAGATCGAAAATGAATCCGTCAATCGGGAGTGGGGGTGTGTTCATGGCTCGATTCCAAGCAGGCGATTCAATTTGAGGATGGTGAAGCGGTTTCGCAAATAATCCGCGTAGGTAAGCGCGGCTGTGACATCGTGTTTCGTGAGTCCCAGCTCCTGGGGCGTGGTCGGCGCTTCGATTTGGCGCAGATAGCGCGCCAAATCTGCCGGCGTCGGCACGGTTGCGGCGATGGCTTGGATGCGATCCCAATTGGCGCGCACGCGTTGCTTGACGCGTCCCAGGTTGTCGGCGTCCAGATCGAGAAACGGCGCGTGCCCTGCCACAATCGCCTCCGCGCTCGCGCCATAGCCGGCGCGAATTTGCGCGAGCATGGCGGCGCGCGCCCAAGCGACCGAATCCAAACGCGCGCATACCTCGGCATAAGTGAGTTGGTGGAGCTTGGCATACCGCTCGGCGATCAAGATCGCGGCGACGCCAACTTTTGCGCCGTGCAACAGCGGTTGCCGATTTTCCCACAACAATTTCATTTCCCAGTAGTGCGAGAGATGATGCTCGGAACCGGATGCGGATTCGGAACTGCCGAAATCGGCGATGCACTGTCCCGATTCGAACAGCGCTGCGATGAGACCCTGCACGCCCTCCGCCGATGCGCGCGCGATGGCGTCTGTCTGGGCGAGGCAGGCGCGCAGAGCGGCGGATGCGCGCGCGGCAATCGGCGCATCGTAGCGCTCGCCCCAAACGAAATGTCCCAGTTGCCAATCGGCGAGTGCGGTGAACTTGCCGAGCAAATCGGCGAACCCGGCGGCGATCATCGGGCGCGGCGCGGCGCACAAGGTTGGCAAGTCGGCAAAGATCGCTTGGGGCGCAATTGCCGGCACGGTTTGCTTGGAACGCCCCAGCGTGAGCGCCGCACCGGTGGAAGTGAACGCGTCTACCGAAGGCGCGGTGGGGATCGAAATAAAGGGTAGGTTGCGGGTGAGGCAGACCAAGCGCACCAGATCGGTGAGCGTGCCGGAGCCGACGGCGAGATACGCGCGCGGCGCGCGGTCACTGCGGATCAAAATTTGGACGAGGTGAAATTCATCCGCCTGAACTGGGTCGGCACTTAAAACGATGCATTGCACGTCCAGCCCGCATTGTTTGCCTTGCTCCGCGATCTGTTTGCCCAACGCGGCGTAGGTGTGTTGATCGGCAACCAGCGCGATGTGAGTGAGGGCTTGGCTTTGACAGTACTGCAACAGGTGGGGAAAGATTTGGGCGCTAATCGAAATAACGGGTTTCATCGTAACTTGGTCTGCGTCCACAAAGCGGCCGCGCACCACTTACTTTCACGCGATTTTCTCAATTAACGCGCGCACTTCTTCTTCGATCTTGGTGAGTGCATCCTCCGCCGCCATCTTGTCGAGGTCGGGTGCGTGCCAGTACTCGATGCGCGACGCCCACGCCGGAAATCGTTTTTCCATCATCGGCAAGTGTTCGCTCCGATTCAACGCAATGACGCGTTGTGCTTGTTGCAATTCGTTTTCTTGCAATGCGCGCGGCAAGCGTTCATGGTTCGTTGGCGCAATTCTGCGCGCCGCAAGACCTTGCAAAGCGTAAGATGAAATCGCGCCAACATTGGTCAAACTAGTCCCCACCGATAATCCTCGTGAATCCGCAACCCAGTCCAAACCACGTTCAGTTGCTAGTGCGTTGAATACAATTTCCGCGAACCGGCTGCGATAATAATTGCCGGTGCAGAGAAACAAAATTTGCTTGGGCATTACAATGCTTGCTCCGCGCGTTCGCCGAGAAAGCGATACATCAACACGAGCGGCACAAACGTCGAGATCGTCAGAATCACGGCGAGCGCGGACGCCGTGCCAAATTCGTTCGTGATGACGTTGCTAAAAATTTTCACGGTCATCGTCGCGAACGGACCATAGTACAGCAGGATCGTCGAACTCAATTCGCTGATCGTCGTGACCCAAGTCATGATGCCGCCGCCAATGATCGCGGGAATCATCAACGGCATGACCACGCGCAAGAATGTGCGCAGGGGCGGCACACCCAGGTTGACCGATGCTTCCTCGATGGTTGAATCAATTTGCTGGAGCATCGCCACGCACGCGCGCACCGCGTACGGCAAGCGGCGCACCACGTACGAAACGACGAGAATGATCCAGGTGCCGGTTAGTAAGAACGGTGGTTGATTGAACACGATGATAAAGCCCACCGCAATTACCGTGCCAGGGATCGCGTTGGGCAGAGCGACGAGCGAATCGAGCACGCCGCGCAAGCGTGTCTTGCCGCGCACGAGCACGTACGCGATCAACACGGCGAGCACAATATCAATCAGCGCAGACATGGTCGCGAGCCAAAAACTGTTCATGATCGCTTCGGAGATGTTGTACAACACGCGCTCGTAATTGTCCCAGCCAAAATTCGTCGTGAGGATCGAGCCGCGCCCAATCGAGAACGATGAGAAAAAGATGACAATCATCGGCAAAAGCGAAACGAACAACACGAGGTACGTGAAGCCGATCATCAACGCGCCCGACCAACCCTGGGGCTTGCGCGTTTCGAGCGGGCGCACGGTTTGCGCGTGGTAACTTGTTTTGAACGCGAGGTAACGTTGCAACGCGAGCGCAATCAAGCAAATCGCGATCAGGATCACGCTCATCGCGCTCGCCATCGTCGCGTTGCCGCCCATCTCGTTGACAAACTCGCTGTAAATGTGTGTCGGCAAAACGCGAAAGCGTTCGCCGATGATCATCGGCGTGCCGAAATCGGCGACGATGGTCATGAACGACAGGAGCACGCCCGCCGTGATGGATGGCAGTAAAATCGGAAAGATCACGGTGAGGAGCGTTTTGATTTCGCCCGATCCCAGGTTGCGCGCCGCGTCTTCGATGGATTGATCAATCGAGCGAATCGCGGACGAGACGATCAAAAACACAAACGGATAATGGGTGATCGTAAAGACAAAGCCCAAGCCAATCGGACCGTAGATTGAAGGAACCTGGACGCCGAAATTTTCCAGAAACTTGTTGACCAAGCCCGCGCGTCCGAGCATCACGACCCAGGCATACGCGCCGATGAAGGGTGGCGAGATCAAAGTAAGCACGATGGCGGCGCGAATGAGCGAGCGATTCGGGATCGAATAACGCGTGACGATGTACGCAAGCGGCACGCCGATCAACATCGAAGCAAACGTTGCAGGAATCGAAACGAGTAAACTATTCAGCAAACTGTTCGAATAGTACGGTTGCGAAAAGAATTTGCGATACCCTTCCATCAAATCGCCGGTTTTCGAGGTGAGACTTTGCCCAAAGACGGCGAGCAAGGGATAGATGAGAAAAAATGCCAACAGCGCGAACGCGCCGATGGTGACAAAATTCCAAAAGCCGAAATTCTGCCACAGGCGCGCCGACTTGGGGCGCGAAATGGGGACTGCCTTAGCCGCCACGCGCGCCTCCTTCAAACACGAGCACGCGTGTCGGGTCGCACACGAGTTGCACGCGTTCGCCAATTTGTTTGAGCGCAATTTGATCGGGGTTGTGATCTTGGACGAGCATGATGCGTCCGCTATCCAACCGAATTTGATAGCGAATCATCGCGCCGCCGTACGATGCATCCGCAATTTGTCCCGCGAGGCAATTCAGTGTTTCGTTGTGCGCGTTCGAATTGGCGAATGTAAGTGATTCTGGTCGAATCGCCAGCGAGTATTGTTGCGCGCTCGGCGCGTCAAGCATGATGGCTTGCCATTGGATGCCGTTGCCCACATCGAACATGGCGCGTTTGGCAGTTGCATCGTGCTTGACCAGTTTCGCATCGAGTAAATTCGTCGAGCCGACAAAATCGGCGACGAATTGATTCGCCGGTTTCACGTACACCTCGGCGGGCTTGCCGATTTGTTGGACTTGGCCCGCATCCATCACCGCGATGCGATCCGAAATCGCGAGCGCTTCTTCTTGATCGTGCGTCACGTAAATTGTCGTGATGCCGACCTTGCGTTGCATCGCGCGAATGTCGCCGCGCATTGCCACGCGCAGTTTCGCGTCGAGGTTCGAGAGCGGTTCGTCCATCAACAGCACGCGCGGTTCGATTACCATCGCGCGCGCGAGGACGACGCGTTGTTGCTGTCCGCCGGACAACTCGCGCGGCATGCGTTTCTCCAACCCTTCGAGCCGCACGAGTTTCAAAACGTTCGCCACCTTGTCCGCAATTTCCTGACGCGAGAATTTGCGATTGCGTAAGCCGTACGCGACGTTGTCAAAAACATTCAGGTGCGGAAAGATGGCATAGTTTTGAAACACCATGCCGGTGTTGCGTTTGTGCGCGGGCATCGGGTCAATGCACTCGCCATCGAAAGAAATTGTGCCCGCATCCTGGGTCAGGAATCCGGCAATCGTGCGAAGCAAAGTTGTTTTGCCGCAACCGCTGGGACCGAGTAGCGTAAAAAATTCTCCCGGCTCGATCACCAGGTTCACGCCCTTGAGCACGGCGACGTTGCCATATCGTTTTTGCACGTTCTCGATTTTAACCTGGGTCATTGCATCTCCCAACCAACAAAAAATATGAGGTGAGGGGCGAGGGGCGAAGAAATTTTCGCCCCTCGCAATTTGCAATTCGCTACTTGTTGTACTTGACCATCAACTCTTGGTACTTTTTCAAATTGGCATCGCGATTGTCCGCGGCCCATTTCAAATCGTACTCGACGTTCTTGATGTCTTTGGCAAGCGGCACGCCTTCCGGCAGAGCCACATCCCCACGCACGGCGCGGCGACCGTAGAATTTCACGATCAACGCTTTTTGGAAATCAGCAGAGACCGAGAAATCGAGGAATGCTTTGGCGGCGTTCGGATGTTGTGCGCCCTTGATCAGCGCGGCAGAGTCAAAGAGCACGCCTGTGCCATCGGTCGGGTAGACGACGCCCGAGGTCGCGTCTTTGC
>CAIKBD010000399.1 GCA_903825565.1 uncultured Anaerolineales bacterium
AGTAGAAAACGGTCATACCTTGCCGTTTTCTACTGGAAAGCCGTTTCATTTCATTTTTACAGGGTTAGGGACAGGCGATGAATGACTGTGGGGCGCAGTTGTTCATCTCCGGCTTGGCGGTGGACTTTCTTGGCGCGAGCTATTTAATGTCCTTGACGATCTCTTTGTAGACGGGCGTGATTTTGTCTATGTGTTCCTTGGCTTGCTTGGCATTCATCGCCAGCGGTACATAGCCCTGCTTCCACATTTCGGTTTGAATGTCCGGCATCCGGGAAATTTCGAGGAAGACATTTTCCAATTTGCGGATTACGGACTCGGGTGTGCCGAGCGGAACCCCCACGCCCCGATCCACATACTCGATCAACTCGAACCCGCCTTCGCGAAAAGTTGGTGCATCGGTCAATGCTTGGAAGCGGTATTCGTCGCTAACGCCCAGGATGCGGATTTGATCTTTGTACCGCACCAGATCGTCGGTGCTCGCGATCACCGCGCCGATCTTGCCGCCCATAAAGTCTGCCATTTGCGGGGCGGCGCCAGTGTACGACACGTACTTGAATTGAATGCCAGTCATTTTTTGCAGGCGCAACAGGGTGATGTGATGTCCCGTAAAAGTGCCTGAGCCGCCAATGGCAAACTCGCCCGACTTGGCTTTCGCCGCATCCAAAAATTCCTTCAAGGTTTTATACGGGCTGGCGTTCAGGACTGCCAACCCCATCGGCGTCCGTTCGAAAATAAAAACCGGCGTGATCTGTTCAGTCTTGTAACCCACATCCTGTTGCAACGGTTGCAGGATAATGTGCGGCAGGTTGATCCCCGCGATGAGGTAGCCGTCGGGCTTTGCCTTGACGAGGTCCGACCAGCCCAACGCGCCGCCATTGCCCACGCGATAGTCCAAAATAATTTTTTGCCCCAGCGAACGTTCGAGCCAAGGTTGTTGCCGGCGCGCTTCGCGATCCGATTGCCCGCCGGGATCGAAGGGAATGAGATACGTGATCTGTTTGGTTGGATACGGCGGTTCGGTTGGCACGGCGGGCTGGCAGCCGAGGACAAGCGCCACGATCAACAACAATCCAAAACTGACGAGCAAGGTTGTGGTTCGCATACGAGTCTCCCTCCATAAATTTGTTAGGCACGCGCGCACGACAACTGCCTGTTGTGGTTTTGACACGTCGAGTATACCACAGTCTTGTCTGGGCGGACAATCTACTTTTGGACTATTTTTTCGCGCCCCACATTTGCCATTTGACTGGACGCGTGCCGGCTCGCGATGCGCCCTCCACCAATTCCGTTCCATCGAACAAACTGAACCGCGCGGGCGTTTCGTTCGGATACACCCATGCTTCGAACTCGCCGGCGAGTGTGCCGGTGGTGCCACTTGTGGTTGGATCGAAGGTGTCGAAGGGGCGCGCGAAACGTGGCACGATGAACCCGCGCCGCAAAAAGATGGGTGTGCGCCCCAGCGGCGCGTCCACGGTAATCTTTGCCAAGCCGCTGACCGCGCGATTCGCTTGCATGTCCCACCATTCACCCGGCGGCAAAACCACCTCGCGTGTGGTTCGCCCCGGCTGAATCACCGGCGCGACATACAGCGCATCACCGATCAGCCATGCGTCCTCAATCGCGTACAACGCGGCGCAATCACTCCACACGAGCGCGGGGTGTCGAATGATCGGTGTGCCCGTGCGCGTCGCCGCTTTCGCCAGCGAGTAAAAGTACGGAAAAAGTTTGACGTGCTCGGCGGAGAGTGCACGGTAAATCTCAATCGTCTCGGCGTCGAATTTCCACGGTTCACGATTGCGTCCAATCGGTCCGCCGTGCGCCCGCATCAACGGTGAGTACGCGCCGACCTCCGCCCAGCGCACGTACAACTCTTTCGTCGTGATCGGCGAGAACCAATCGTACCAGCCGCCGACATCCGAGCCATGCACCGGAAAGCCACACATCGAAGCGTTGAGCATGGCGCGCACAGCGGCGGGCAAACCATCGCCATCGTCCCAATCGGTGTCCTGATCGCCGGGCCATTGCGCCGCGACAAATCTTTGCGACCCGGCATAACCGGCGCGCGGATACAAAATGTAATCCTTGCCCAATACACTGCTCGCCGCGCGATCCATCGCTTGACAGTAGATCACCGGGTACGCGTTTCGCATCGCCAACCCGGCTTGCCCGTTGTAGAAAACGGAATCGGGCGGAATGGATTCGGCATAATCGGTCATCACACCTTGAATGTTGCGCGCGTGAAAAGTTCGCGCGACGATCTGTTGATGCCACGCCGACGCGCGCGGATTGGTATAATCAACGACGCACGCGATGCCGTGAAAAATTCGTTGTTGGTAGGGCAAGCCCAAGCGGTTGCGAATGAAATAGCCGTTTTGCGCGCCTTCGCGGTGCGTTGCCGATCCCAGGTTCATGTACGGAAAATGCCAGACGTGAACCTTGTAACCGTTGGCATTGGCAGTCTTGATCAGATCGTCAATGCGGGGCCACCACTGTTTGGAAAATTCGTACGAGCCGCGCACCTCTTGCCAATGTTCAATTCCAACTTGCGCGAGCGGGATCTCCAGTTCACGAAATTTGCGAATGTCTGTGCGCACGTCCTCTTCGACGACTGCGCCCGTGTTTGTTTTCCACGGCAGGAACGACCACGCGGGCGGCGTTTCGCTGCGCCCGGTGAGTGCCGTGTACTGGCGAATCGCGTCGAGCGGCGACGGTCCCGCGCAGAGG
>CAIKBD010000400.1 GCA_903825565.1 uncultured Anaerolineales bacterium
AGCGTTGGATCAAGTAGCTCAAATCCGCCGCCATATCTTCCGCCAAAGTGCCAAACGGAAACACGAGCCGCAAATATCCCTCGCGGTCAACGACCATCACCGTCGCCGTGTGGTTCATCAAGTAGCCGAGCGCGGAATCTTTTTCTTCGACGCGTTCGTAAAACACGCCATACGCAGACGCCGCGCGCGCAATTTCGGCGGGCTTGCCAATCAAGCCGATAAAAGTCGGATCAAAGTGCGTCATATAATCGGCGAGGACTGCCGGCGTGTCGCGTTCCGGGTCCACCGTGATCATGACGACTTGGACTTGCTCGCCTTGTTTGCCGAGCAACTTGCGCGCTTTGCGAAGTTCCGCCAGCGTCGTCGGGCACACATCGGGACAAACCGTGTAGCCGAAATACAGCATCACAAATTTGCCGCGCCAACTTGCCAGTGACTTGACCTGCCCGGTGTGATCGGGCATCGAAAAATCCGTCGCCGGTTTTGGGGATTGCAACAGGACGCCGTGAAACGCGTACGGCGTGAGCAAACGCCCGCCAATAAACGCCGTCGCGCTCAACACCAAGATTGCCACAAGGATTCCCAGAATCAGAGGCATCCGCTTTGTTTTCATTTCATTCTCCTGCCGCTTGCGTCACATCGCGTCGCGCTAACGTTACCGTGCTCAACAGCACCAACGTCATCCACACTAGGTTAGCGAGCAAGAGATGCGCCAATTGCATCCAGATCGGCGCTTGCAAATAAATGTTAATCACGCCAGCGAGTAGTTCAACGCCGAACAGTCCGTACAACGCGTTCGTCAATTTGGCGATGAGCGGATCGGCATTTTGCGCGCGCACATAATTTGCGACGAAAAACAAAAACACGCCGACCACCACGGCGATGCCTGGATGCCACACGCGCAAGTCCACCAAAAATTGTCCGGCGGGCGAAAGCGTCGCGCGCGTCTGCGCGGTGAGCGCTGCCACCGGCAAAACGGTGTCGCCCAGCGCGGTGACTGCGCCCGCCATGCCCATCAGCAAGGTTGCCAGCAAACCCGCCGCGAGCAAACCCGGCAACGCGCCTTGACCTTTGCGCCGCGGCACTGCACCGCCCGACGCCCACCACGCGGTCAGCACCAGCGCGGCGAGGAGTGTGAACGTGATGACGAGATGCGTCGGCATAATAATGATGCGCCCCAGCGAAATATCCATCGCCGTCCATCTGAACAGCACGAGACTTGCGCCGGCGAGCGTTTCCGCGATCATCCCGCCGAGCGAAGCCGCCGCGCCCGCGCGCACCGCGTGTCCCGCCGGATACGCGCGCCACGCCCACACGACCATCGCGGCGACGAGCAGAAACGCCGTGCCGCTCGACAAGCGATGCGTAAATTCGACGAGCGTTTGAATTTGCGGCGCGGGCGGCACGACCTCGCCATTGCAGAGGGGCCAATGATCGCCGCACCCCGCGCCCGATCCCGAAGCGCGCACGAACGCACCCCACAAGATCACACCCAGATTAAACAACAGAACGAACCATGCGTACTTGGCAAAGGAATTGAGTTTCATAGTTCACATTTCACGGATAACACAAAAACAGATGCGCGGCTTCGTACGCCAATCGCGCCGCGCCGGTACTGTTCTTGATCTCTTCACCGAGCAAGCGCAAATCGCGCGCCAGAATATCCACGCGTGGCGGCGTCGTTTTGTAATACGCGCGAATCACACCCCAGCCATCCACCAACACGTACATCGGATCGAACGCGAACGTGCCGTCGGGCTTGGCTTCGTAATATACGTTGAACGTGTCGCCAAGCGCGTACTTGAGCGCGGCGGCGTCGCCGGTGGCAACGCGCCACACCTGGGCGTCCGCGCCGATTTGTTTGGCATACGCACGCAACGCGTCCGGCGTGTCGCGCGCCGGGTCGAAGGAAATTGTGACGAGCGAAACCGCGACGCCCGCCGTGTCAATCGTGCTCAATTGCGTTTGGATCGCGCGCATTGGATCGTGCATCGGCACGCACGCCGCGCCACACTGCGCGTACGCAAAATTGTACAGCACAATGCGCCCGCGCAGGTCTTCGTTCGTCAACCGCGCGCCGTCTTGATCGCGCAACGCCAGCCCCGGCGCGAGCGTGATACGCGGCAGAACTTTGATCGGGCGAAAAATGTTAAAGCCCAGCACGAGCAAGACCACACCGGCGAACACCGCGTACAAGCCGCGCTTGAGCCACGGCGGAATCCGCGTCGAATGAGATTGGGCAATCGGTTGTGCCACCATTTTCAAACCACCCGCCACTCGGAAATCGTTACGCCCGAATCGCGCTGAGCAGATCGCTTGCCGAAACATCCGCAACCTTGTGTTGCTCGTAAACGACCATTTTATTTTCGGCGAGCGTGAGATAAATCACTTTGAGGTTGGATGCGCGCGCGCCTGACCACGCAAAGAGGTCGGCGGGCTGGAGCGAAGCGACCATGCGATCCACGATCAGCACATCGGGTAAAGATTCGCGCATCAGGGTTTGCGCTTCCGCCCATGTCGCCGCCGCGCCAAAAATCGTCACCGCCGGGTCTTGCATCAGCAAGCGGGCTAAGCCGTCCCGAAAAACTCCTTGACCGATTAACAATACGCGCGTCCCCATAATTGTGCCCAGTGTAACAAATTTAACGCAAACCCACATCACCCAAACGGTGATTTTTTCAAGGGAAATGGGCTAAAACCAGGTACCCCATTTGGATATTTCCGCCGCCGGCTGGGGCTAATCCTAACTCGCAAGTTGCAAGGACAAGCATTTTTCGTGTGGGCGCGGATGAACGCAGATATTTCTTGTCTGCGCTTGTCCGCGTTCATCTGCGCCCAATTTGTTTTTTGCGCCAACCCTTCACTTGAAATAATTCTTTTGCCGCAAATACTGAACCATCTTCGCCAGATAATCCTCCTCCGGGAACAAGTAGTACTCCACCGGCGCGGGATTGCCCTCCAACGGTTCGCCGTTCGGACGATAGCCGATGCCGGTATTGAGGATGATGCTGAAGGTCTGCCCATTTTTCAGCGGGAACGATTTTGCGGCGCGGAATGGCGCGCTTCCGCCGCGCGACGGCAAACCGATCACCGCGCCCAAGCCATTGTCTTTGATCATCGCGACGAAATGCTCGCACGCGCTCGCGCACGTCGGACCGACCAACACCGCGAAATTGAATTTCTTGATTTCGGCATTTGGCGCGAACACGCTTTCATCCAAGCCGCAATTGCCGGAAATACAGCGCATCGGAAATTGCCGCGATTGTGTCGGAACGTTTTGGCGCGCGACCTGATCCTGAATAATCATCCCAATCCGACCGCTCGTACTCGTGAGCGCATCGTTAAAAAAATTCTTGTCGCTTTGCGTCAACGGCGTAAAGACCAACGCGTGCGTCGTGCCGGTGAACGGCTTGGTCGCAAACAACCCGGTCAACTCCCCATACACATTGCCGCCCGGATTGATCCGCACATCCACCAACAAATTGTCCGCCGTTTGCCGGTTCAGAAATTTCCCCAACGTCAGAACGTCTACCGTCTCCACAACACCGGTGAGCGAACTCGCCCGCTCGGCGTTGGGATACTCGTTCGCGCGCGCGAATTGGATCAGCCACTCGCGTTGATCGCTCAGCGGCTTGGTTTGGTCGAACGGCGGCACCGGGAACGAGGCGCGCGCCAACGCCGATTTGAGATCGGCGTCGCGCAAGGAGTATTGGAACGAGTTGTACGCGACGATGAGCGTGTTGCTGATGACGCCGGTGTACGCGAGATAGTTGACGCCCCGAAAAGCCGGTTGATAGAGCGTGTAATCGGAAGGCACGCGTTCTGCGGAAGCGGCGCGCCACGCTTCGCGCATCGTGATCGTGATTTCGTTTCTAGTCGTCGGATCAACGAACGTCGCCACGACCGGCAATTTCACGTCCGGTTCCGGCGCGCGTTGCGCCGAAGGCGGACGCGTCAACGCGCGCGCCAAATTCACCTTGAGGTATTCCGGCGACGTGCAATCGAGCCACTCGCTGAACTCGGCTTCCAGTTGTGCGATGGTTTTGCCCTGATACGTTTTGAGAATGAACCCCGGTTTGATTTCGGCGAGCGAACTGGCGGTGACGACGTACTGCGCGCCAGCAAGCGAACTGCCGCGCACCTCCAGCGTGAACGGCAATGCGACGTTCGCCGAACGCGGGATCAATTCCGGCGGCACGGTGAGATTGCTGTGCAGATCGTGCAAGAGGCGTTGCAGCGAAAGCAGAGCATAGTACACCTCGGTCTGGGTGTCCGCTTCGAGGAAACGTTTTTTCGTGCGCTGAATTTCTTGATCGAGGTTGATGCCAAGCCGTTTGAATCCCAGGTCGGTGAAGACGTGCCCGCTCTTGAGCGTTTGGATGTACGCGTCGAATAATTTTTCGCGTTCGTCCGCTTTGCCCAGCCACTGATCCGCGATCCCGGTTTTGGGACGCGGCGTTGGCGTGGGCGTCAGCGTTGGCGTGGGCGTCGCAGTGGGCAATGCGGTTGGCGTGGCGGTGAGTGTTGGCGGAATTGGCGTCGCCGTGGGCGGTGTGGTCGGCGTGGCGGTGGGCGTCGGTGGTGGAGTGGGCAGTGCGGTCGGCGTGGGCGCAATCGGCGTGGTGCACGCCGCGAGCAACAGCGTACCTAGGATGACAAAGATTCGAGGCATCATCTTTTCCTTTCGGGTTATGCGGGAACAATCAACCGCAAGTGTTCCTCGATTTATCGCTCGACATATCCCGGCGCGTGCGGCAATCGCACTTTGAAATCATAGTTGGCGATCACTTGCTCGCGCGGCGCAATGGAGATTTGACCTTGCGGTCCCGGTTTCGCGCCCATTACGATTTGCTCGGCGGTAAGATACGGAAAATGCGCCAGCGTCATTCCGCGATTGCGATGTTCAAAATGTCCCAGGTGAATGAGCGGAAACGGTTTCGGCTGACCGGTGATGTTGTTGACCGGATCCGTCCAGCCGATCAATTGTCCGCGCTTGACCCTGAGTCCGAACTGCCAACCTGGGATCGCGCGAATGTCGTTGATGTCAATCGTGACATCACCGGCGCAGATCGCATAGTCGGAACTATTGCCCGGACAAATCGTGCCGCCGACCGGCGCGTGAATCGCCACGCCAAGATCGTTTCGGAGATCCAAAAGTAGATGCGCGAGGTTTCCTCGCGTCGGATCTTTGACCAGATAAGGATAGCCGTAGGGCACGCCGCGATTATGCGTGTTGGCATAACTGATAATCGTTTTGCCCAATTCGCCTAATGAATACATTCCACCCGCCGGCGATGGAACCTGGTTGTTGAGCAATGCCCGGCTGAAATCTTGTTCGTAATTCAAGCCGCTGTCAAACGTCCAGGGCGAGGAATACAAATAGTGTGCGCCTTGGTAGGGGCTGGTGAGATAGCCATCCGCCAAACCGATGTCGCAAACGCGTTTGCTTGCCACCGCTTGGCATTGGTCATCGCGCAAGTCAATGACAAAGCGCGGTCCGTAATTTACACGATTGGGTTCGTACAGCGTCATCGTAAATTGCAGACCCAGCCCCACCAAGTTTTTTTGTCCCGGCGAAGCGTTGGTGTTGGGAATTGAGATCGTCAGCGTCAGCGCGTCCGTGGGCGCGATCAAACGCGCGATGCCGTCGCGATCCGTGAGCACATCTTGTCCCGCGTGCGAAATAGTAAATCCCGGCAAAGTTGGTTCGCCCACATCGCGTTTGGAATTTAACCCGGTGCCGCGCAGATTGAACGGGTCTTGCAAATCCCAGTCAAAGAAAAAGCGTAGTTCGACATTCGGCTGAGGCGTTGGGGTCGCCGCCGGCGTCGGCGTGGGCGGGATGGGCGTGACGGAGGGCGACACGGGGGCAGTCGCAGTCGGTGGTGGAATGGCCGTCGGTGTGAATGTCGCGGTCGCGGTTGGCAAGCTCACCGGTGTCGTAGGGACGGGAGCGGGTGATGACATTGTGATCGGCGAACACGCGTTGAGGGCAATCAGAAAAAATACGCTTGAGCAGAGAACAAGCCCGTGCTTCATCTTATTCCTCCTGCCGCAAAAAAACGGGGATGCCTCGGCGCGCATCTTGCGTGTCAAGGCATCCCTCACCCAATCACTTTGCCACCAGTATAGCACGGACTAGCGGCGCGTCAATAGATTGGCTAGCCGCTTACTTGACTGGAATCGTCAACATCAGCGTCACCGTCGCCGTGCGCGTGACCGTATTCGATCCGCATTTCGCGGTGAGCGTGTACGTCGTCGTGTTGCTCGGCGTGACGCTCTTTGATCCCGGCGCAGTCACTTTGCCGATGCCTTGATTGATTTCAATCGTATCCACATTCGTGATCGCGCCCCAACTAAGCGTCGTCGATTTGCCGGCGGAGACACTCGACGGTCGCGCATAGAACGATGCGATCGTCGGCGTGCCGCTACATTTCGGCGTGATGACGATGGCGGACATCACCGTGATCTTGACCTGGCGCGTCGCCACATTCGAGCCGCACCGCGCGGTCAAGGTGTACGTCGTTGTCTGCGAGGGTGAGACCGTGCGCGAACCCGGCGTTGCCACACCGCCGATCCCAGGATCAATCTCGACCGCGTCCGCGTTCGTCACCGCACCCCAACTCAGCGTGACCGCTTTGCCGGGCGATGTGCTCGCCGCCGACGAGGTGAACGAGGCAATGCTCGGCGTGCCGGTACATTTCGGCGCGGCGGGCACGTTCACCGTGATCGTCACTTGGCGCGTCGCCGTCGTCGCGCCGCACCGCGCGGTCAACGTGTACGTCGTCGTCTGCGCGGGCGTTACCGTTTTCGATCCCGCCGCCACGACCTTGTTCGTCGCCGTGTATTTGCCGACGCCCTGATCAATTTCAATCGAGTCGGCGTTGCTCACCGCGCCCCAGTTCAACTTCGTCGAACTCCCTTTGGTGATGCTCGCGTCCGACGCCGTGAACGACGCGATGCTGGGTGAGCCGGTGCAACCCGTGTTCACCACCGGCGGTTGCGTGACGGTGATCGTCGCCGTGCGCGTGGCGGTTTGATTGTCGAGTGTGATCACGCGCAAGGTGTGCGTCGCGTTTTGTTTCGGGCAATCGCGTTTCGTACCGCTCGCTTCAACCTGCACATCATCGAGAAAAACTTTCGAGGCGTTCGTCACTTGCCAGCGAATCGTCGCGCATTGACCAGCAGTGATACTCGTCGGGTCAGCGAGGTACGTGATCGTCACCGGCGGCACGCGCGTCGTCCCAGGTTGCGGCGTGACAACCGGCACTTCTTGCTTGACCACGTCGGGCGTCATCACAATCGAAAACGCGGTCGGCTTGTTCGGATCGGACGCGGCTTTCGCCGGGTAGCCGATGCCCGTGGGGAACGTGCTCGCAAATTTCCAACCGGCTTTGGAGACGGAAACCAAACAGGTTCCCGCCGGCAAACCGGTAAACTCGAAATTGCCTTCATCGGTTTGCGTCGTCTTGGTCGCGCAACCGGCCAGCGTCACGGTCACATCGTCGAGCGGGCCTTCGCTCGCGTCGTTCGTGTCGCCGTCGCCGTTGAGATCGGCGTAGACCGCGCCTTGCACGACACCGCCGGTCGTGCCGCCGATGACGACGAGCGACTGCGCGTACTCACTCCACACGCTTGCGCTGTTCATCGCGCGCACGAGAAGCGTGTAATTGCCGGGCGCGGGCGGCGACCACGCTTGGCGCGTCGTCACCAGCGATTTCGCTTGATCCAGGTTGGGATCGGTTCGCAAGACACTGCCGTTCACGGAAAGTTCGATCTGGGTCACGCGCAGAGGATCGCTCGAATGCGAAACGATTTCGAGCGGCGCGAGCGGGAGCGTGCTGTTGTTGAGCGGCGCATCCATCCACACGCGCGGGCCATCGGAGGTAATCGCCGGCGCGGTTTCAGGCGCATTGCATTGCATCGCCATCGTCGCCAGCATCGTCAACACGAGAAAGAGCGTTATGCGTTTCATAGTTTCACCTCGACGGGGCAAATTGGAAATTTGCCCTACGTTTATTTGACCGACAAACCAAACGGTCCGTAGATTGACCAGCAGATGTTATTATCCGTCACCGAAAGTCGTTCGTCCTTGCCACGAAAGACAAAGCCATAGTTGGGACGTGTGCCTTGCACCCACTCACGCACAGCGGAGGTCACATCAATCGAAAATGTTTGCGAGTTGGCAATCGAGATGCCGCCCTCGCTCAAATTGATGGGCGCGACATTGTGAGTGTCCCAGGAATTTGGCACAGCGAGGTAATCATCGGCTGGCGGCAGAGTGGTATAGTTGGGAACCGTCCAATCATCTTTGGCGAGCGAGATGAGCGACATACACGTGGGGACTTGATTCGTCGCCCAGTATTCGGTACTCAGTTTGCCGGTGCGCCGTTGGAATTTGAGTTTCGCTTCCGAAAACGTCCGGTTCTTGAGTTCGCTGAGATCGAAACGCACCGCGCCGCGATATGCGTGATTACCGTACGTCGAACCACCAAATCCACCGGTGGCATAGTGCTCGAACCCCACCACCACTTCATTGGGCTGGAGCATATCGAACAGCGTATTGCTTCCGCTACCCATCGAATTGAGTGCGCCCCAGGTCGCCCCGGTTATCGCATTAACCACCGAACGATAATGCGTCAACGGCGTCTTGGGCGGATTGGCGGTTGATTGCGCGGATTGGCTCGCATTTTGGATCGCTTGTGCGATGGCTTCCAAGATGCTATCCACATCCGGCGCGATGACGAGTTTGCTGTCACCCGATTCGACCGCGCCTTTGAACGCGCGCACAAAAAATTGCGGCGCGGTGAATGCGCCCGCCGGCGTTTTGAGATGATCCAGTGCAACGATGGTCATTGTAATTTTACGATCATTGCTCGTCGCGATCAATTCCGGCGTGGTGTTCGGTCCGGGAAAAGTGCGATAGACGTGATAGCCGTCAATGTCGTGAATTTCTTGCGCGCATCTATCACTGCCATTCGGTTCGCGAATACAAATGCCATCTTTCCAATCCCAGGTCAAGAACACACCCGCACCCATCGCTTTTACAACAAGCGTGCAAAGCGTACTAGACAAACCGTGCTTGGCGCACACATCGGCGTCCATCGAAAATTGCGCGTTCGTTGGCGGATCAATCCAGGGGCTGGGTGGCGTGGGCGGATCGCCATCCGAGGGCTGGGTGGCGTGACCGCTCAAATCAATCTGACCATTGATGGCATTTGCAATGACACGATAGTTGGAATTGCCGAATTGAATCGGCTTGTTGGCTTGACCGCTGTTGATCGTCGTGCTGGTCTCGCCGAGAAACACGAGCGTGCTCCCGCGCCACGCCCAACATTCGAGCCGCACGGTGACATTGCCTTGCGCGTCCGGCGGCGCGAGCTTTTTGATGAACTGACTCAAGTCCACTTGCCCATTGTGCACCGGCAGAAAATCATCATCGCCGGGCGGGATGCGCGTCCAGGGTCCATTGTTCACCGAGAGATAGCAGTACATCTTGTCCACGGTTTGCGACACTGTCACGGTCGTCTTGTCCAAACCGATATGTTGCCACGCCGGCGAGTGGCATTGCGCGTCCACGACCGCCGCTTTGACAATGTTGCTCTCGGCTTTGCCAGTCACGTTGAACGCGGCGACATAGTATTGAAACTTGCCGTACACTTTTTTATCCACAAAATGGAGCGACCCGTCCCCATTCGCATCGAGCGTGGCGATGCGTTGAAACGCGTGCGCGTGCGGATCGAGCCGGTAAATCATAAAGCCGGTTTCGTTCGACGATTTGTCGCTGATGAAAATGTCCACGTCGCATTTGCCGGGAATCGCTTTGGCTTTGATCTTGGGCGCATCGGGTGGTGTGGGTTTGAACAGTTTTCCCCACCAGTTGCCGATCCAAATCGGAATCTTGCCCGGAAATTTTTCGGTTGGCGCTTCGGTTTCTTCTTCGGGCGTCACCGGGTCGCTCGGCGCGGGCGGATCGGTGATGACGCCGGAATCGCCGGACACATCGGGCGGCGGCGGCTCGACCGGAATGTTGAGGTTACTGCCCGGCGTGCCGGCGTTGCCGGGATTCGCGTCCACAATTTCTTGCGGCGGAACCTTGTACTGTCCCGCAATTCCGGGAATTGTTTCGCCCGGCTTGACCGGATGCGGCACGATGATTTGCACGTTCGCCTGTTTCGATGCGACGACGCGCACGACGTTCGACGTGGTCGTTTGTTGCTGGTCGCCGGCGGCGCGCACAAGCAAGGTGTGTTCGCCTTCGACCGTCGGCATCCACGACCAGGACGCAAAGAACTGATTGAGCGACGCGCCTGCCGGTGCGGATTTCGATTGCGCCGGCACGCCATCAACCCACAGTTCGAGCGTGCGAATCGGTTGCGCGCTCAGCGCTTGCGCCTCAATCGTCGTCAAACTGTTGAGCGGAATGCCCGCGCCATTCGTCGGCGTCGTCAGCGTGACGAACACTTGCCCCATGGCAGGCGGCAGTTGGTCGTCCACTTCGGGAACGAGAAACCATAACGCGACGCCGCCGCCAATCAGAACGAGTACGAACAAAATCAAACAACCCAAAAGCCAAGTTTTGTTTCTCACGATTTACCTCCATTCGGATCAGAGAATTGATTTGCCCCAATTCGCAACGCGATAAAATCGGCGAGGTCTTGCAGTGATTCAAAGTACACGCGTTGCGCGGAGGGGACGTGCTCTATCGCGCCGCGCCAATGCGCGGGCGCAGTTTGCGTCGGTTCTTGCCAAACGCGAACAATGAAGAGGTGCTCGGTGTGTGTAGGAGGTGAAATAGGCATACGCTCCTTTCGCGTCTAACATACACCGCACGCGTCTAAAAAGCGTCTAAACGCAAAGACCCGCCGGGTTGAAAAAACCCGGCGGGTCTCGACGTGCCGCGCTCAAGCAATTGCCGCACGCATCTGCGGCGCGCCGCCGTACAATTCGCGGAAGGCGAGCCAGCCAATCACGAGGTACGCCAGCGTCTTGGGAATCATCAACATGCCCAGCAGAGGAATTTGCGCGGCAAACAAGATCACGGGGATGTAGCACGCGTATGAAACCAGGATCGCAACACCAATGCCGCTAAAGGTGCGGTCCTGCGCCGCCGTCGCATCGCGCAACACGAGATACGCCAGCCCAAGTCCCTGGAGCATCAGCGGAAGGTTACGATAAATGCCCCAGGGTTGCGGCGGCTCCACCGCGCCCCAATCGTTGATCGGCAACGTCATCATCGCGAGCCGCACGCTTGCCGCGCCGATCAGCGCAAACTCGAACCAACCGAACTGCCGCTGGAAACGCAACCGCCACGCCTCCAGCATCAGAGATCG
>CAIKBD010000401.1 GCA_903825565.1 uncultured Anaerolineales bacterium
CGCTAGCGCGTCCATAACGCGGCAGAATGCCGCACAGACGACGCGCTATCGCCTCTCCCCAATAGGGGCGAGGGAATTTACCCCTTCTCCCTTTGAGGGAGAAGGTTGGGATGAGGGTCGCCTGACTTTTGAAAAGCCCTGGTGTCAATGCGCCGCGCCTTGTCATTTCGTTTCTCTTGCGTTAAAATGCGCGCAGAGGAAAGGCATGAATCGGTGGCTGGGTTTGGATGATCTGATCGCGTTGCATCAATTGCAAACGCGCGGCGTGCAACTCGATCTGGAGCGCGCGACGTTGTGGCTCCACACGCCGTTGCAAGCGGCGCTCCACGCGCACGTGCCGTTCAGCGCGATTGGCGCGGAGACGTTGGTGCTGTATCCGACCGGCACGCCTCGCGTGCAAGCCAGCGGCTTTTTGCAGATGCGCCCGCGCGCGGGCCGCCCCGAAGCCGATGTGGTGTACCTCGCGCCCGCGCTCGACGCGGACGACGACGCGGTTTCGACCTGGTACCGCTTGCTCGCCGAGTGCGCGCAAACGATTGGTGCGCGCGGCGGGCAACGCCTATTCGCGCAAATTCCGGCGGGCAACGGGTGCGAAGAAGTTTTTCGCCAAGCCGGTTTTTCCGCGTACGCGCACGAAGATATTTATCGGCTCGACACGTGGTTGCCCAACTTGAGCCGGGAAAAAATTTTGCGGCATCAGCGCGCGCGCGACGGGTGGAACTTGTTGCGTCTGTACACGCAACTCACGCCGCGCCCGGTGCAACTCGCCGAGGGCATGTTGTCGCCGCAAGGACAGGGCGGCAAACTGGGCGACTGGTGGGATCAATCGCGCGGCGCGGGTTATATTCTCGAACTGGAAGGCGAACTGGCGGGCGCGGTACGCATGCGACGCGGACGCGCGGCATACTGGTTGCGTTTCGGTTTGCATCCGCAAGCGCAAGAGCACGCCGACATTTTATTGTACGGCGCGCTGTCGCTCTTGTGGGCGGCGCCCCACTTGCCGATTTACTGCGGCGTGCGTGATTACGAAAGCGGCATGACTTCTGCGCTCGACGTTGCCGGGTTTGCGCGCGTGCAAACGCGCAGTCTGCTCGTCAAGTCCACCACCGCACACGTGAAAGAGCCGCGCTTGAAACTGATGCCCGCATTGGAACATCACCCCAAACCGGCGGCAAGCATCACCCAGCCCACAAAATAAATCCGTGCCGATCTCCCAGATCGGCACGGATTTTTCACGGCGTTCCCGTTATCCGGTCCCCGTCTCGTTTTGCCGCGCGCTATCCTTGCAACGCTTCGATGTACGCTTTGATGGTCGGCAGTGCGATCAGTTTTTCGTAAAAGAAATTATTGACGATGTTGATCACTTGCGCGCGTGCCGCTTCCACCTGCGCATCCAGTGCTTGCCCGATCTCTTGCCGCGCCAGACGGTCGCGCAGTTGCAACAAGCGTTTGACGATCTCCGCTTCTTGATCGCCCTCCAGCGTTTTGATCACCGCGAGGATCAACTGATCGGCTTGCGCGAGCAGGTTGTCGCGCGAGATGCTCGAATCAGGCGCGCTCACGTCGTCAATCGTTTGAATCAGCGACCAGACCTGGTACAGCAACGTCGCCGGCTCGTCGAACAATTCGCGGACGAACGCCGCTTCTTGGTAGCGTCCGGTCAAGCGAAAGATGTTGTACATCCGCTTGGCGACTTTGCCATAGTTGAGGTGATCTTGGGCGAGATATTTCTTGATCTCGTTTTGCAATTGCCCGACGTAATCGTCGAGTGCGTTGGCGGAAACGTGTTGCGCGAGTTTGGAAAAGACCGGCACCGAAGCGGCGTCGAGATACACTTCTTGAAAATAGGGGTCGAGATAGCCGTCGAGCGGCGTGATTGCGCCGTCGCGCGCTTCCCAGGTCACGTCGAGCATGTTGCTCGCGTTTGCCAACTGTCCGCGCGCCGGATCGGCGACAACCCAGTCGAGTTTGCACCAGCCAGGATTCGCGGCGACCTCGTCCCAACGCAGTGTGACCGTCGCACCGTCGGGGCGAAAGCCGTCAATCTGCCCCGCGCGAATTTCGTCCGGCGTCCACGAAATCGGCGCGCCTTTTTTGATCGCGCGGCCGTTCTTGACGATCTCGAATGGATACGATCCGAATTTCACTTCGAGCAGTTGGTACGTTGCGCCCTTGATCGCGCTCAACGCTTTTTCGCGGATGATGCGCGCCAGGATCGCGCACGCTTGCTCGCGCGTATCGGCGAGGATGTTGACGCGCTCGAAATAATCGCAATCGCCGGGATACGATTGGATTTTCGATTGCGCGGCGGAGCCGGACAAGGCGAGCGCGGTTTCGACAACGCCGGGCACGTCCGCAAATTCGACGAGCCGCCCGATTTCGCGGTAATGCGCGAGTTGCGCCGGGCTGAAATCGAGCATCGTGACCTTGTGCCCGAATACGCCCGTGCGCGTGTCCACGACAACATCGCCGCCGGCGTGCGCCGCCGCCATTGCGGTCAGCCATTGCAACGCGTCCGCTTCGTCCATTTCGATGCCGAGCCGCCGCGCCGATTCGATCACGCGCGTAAGTTCTGCGTTAGCATTCGGTTGATTGTCGCCCATCGTTGCCTCCCAGTTGGAAAAAATTATTTTTCGATTTGCGCGGTCGTCAAGATGATTTCGCCGTCCGCCGTGATCCACGCGCCGGCGTTCGCGGCGAGCGGTTCATTCGTGCGCGGATTGTAAAGCATTGCGCGCAATGTGTAAAGTCCCGGCGTAACATTTGTCGGCACGCGCAGGCGGATCGGCGCGCGCAAAATTTCGCCCGGCAACCAGCGCGCCGTGCCGAACGCGTTGCCCAGCGGCAATTCGTCGGTCGCGGCGACCAGTGTGCCGTTCGCGGCGTACAAGCCGACAAACAAGCGCGCGTCCACGTTCGTCGGCTCGTGCGCTTGCCAGTACGTATCCACATCGAGCGGCGCGCCGGCGCGCAGGGTTGTCGTCGCCGGCTCTAAACCGAGCAGGGCGATGCGGTTGCCGAGCACAACCTCGCGCCGCGTCGCCGTTGCCGGCAAACCTGGGATCGGCGCGCGCGTGGTAAGGTATCCTTGCGCGCGCGCGTACGATTCGCCGCGAAAACCTTCGTCGGCAATGATGCGCGCGTGTTGCGCGAGATAATCACGGATCACGCCGTTCGGATCAACGACCGTGTCGTAAATGCGAAACTGCCACACGCGCGGATGCGCGGCGAACACACGGTCGAGCGCGGCGCGGGTTTCGTCCGCCGTCGTCGCGTAAAAATCGGATTCGGGATTGTTCCACCCCAGGTTTGGGTTCGCGCCTAGCGAGCCGGTTTGCAAAACGACCGCGCCGTGCGCCGCGCTGGTGGGCGCGTAATCGCGAAGGCGGCCCCGCCATGCCAGCGGTTGATCGAAATAGTAGACGAACGCGGTGTAGGCATAGCCGGCGTTGACCAGCACCGCGTCGCCCGGGCGCCATTGTTCGGCGATGGCTTGTACTGCGCCGCGCAGATCGTCGTCGGCGTATTTGGGGTCGAACCAAAAATTGACGGCGGAGTACGATGCGGTGAGCGCGAGTGAGGCGTAAAGTGTAAAGTGTAAAACGTGAAACGCGAAACGTGAAGCGCGAAACGCGAAACGTGAAACGGTTTTTGCAATTTGATCCAAGCCGAGCGCGAGGAGGATGTAAAACGCGGGCGCGTACGGAAAAACGTACCGCACGTGATAGAGCGGTTTCCAGAGCGAGAGCGCGTAGATGATCGCAAGCGGCACGAACGTGTAGCCGAACAGGAAAAGCGGTGTGATGCGGCTTGCGGTTTGCGGCGCGCGGTTTTGCCACAGCGCGATTACGAGGATCAGCGCGACGACGATCAGCATTGGCGCGACCACGCGCGGATCAACCGATTGTCCGAACGCGAGCGCGGAAAACGATTCGAGCAGAACGGTATGCGGGGCGATGAAACTGCGCCATGGCGGCACGGGCGGATCAATCGCTTGGCGGATTGCAATCGGCAGCCAGGGGGCGAAGAAGAGTAGTGTGGCGAGTTGGGAGAAAATCCAAATTCGAAATTCGAAATGCCAAGTGCGATTGCGCCGATTGCGAATGAGCCAGATGAGCGCGACGAGATTTTGAAATGCGAGGAGGAACGCGAAATAGTAGAGCGTGTACAAGCCGAGCGCGCTGAGAGTTGCGTAAACGATCAGGTCGCGGGGAAGGAAGAGTGTGAAACGGGAAACGCGAAAGGTGAAACCCGTCGCCGGCTGATTGCTCAGCAAGCGCACGAAAAAAAAGGTGGCTACCAGCCCCAGTGTCGCGCCGAGCGTGTACATGCGCACTTCTTGCGAGTACCACAAATTGTACGGCGAGCCGGCGACGAGGCACGCGGCGATGAGCGCGGCGCGGGGCGTGAACCACGCGCGCGTCACGCGGTACGTCAGCGCGACGAGTAGAACGCCGAAAATGAGCGAAAGGAACGCGACGGCGAATTCGGACCAGCCGGCGAGGCGACCCCAAAAATGGAGGAGGTAGTAGTAGAGCGGCGGGTGAATGTCGCCGGCGGTGTGGCGCGTGAGCGCGAGCAAATCTTTTTGCGCGAGGAACACGCTTACCGTTTCGTCGTACCACAGACTGGCGACGCCGAGGCGATACAGTCGGCACGCGAACGCGGCGAGGAGGAGGAGCGGCAAGAGCCACCGCGTGGCACGCCGGCGCGGCGATTTATTCACGGGGCTTGAGCTGGAGCATGATTTGGGTGGCAAGCGATTCGTAAAACGGTCTGAGCTCTTCAAGTGTCAAAGGCACGATCATTCGCGGCAAGGTTCTAAGTCGGCGGCTTTGGCGTAACATCCCCGCAAAATAAAATTCGGAAAAGCCCAAATCTTTTTCCTTCGCCAACGGGATCAACGCATCTAGCGTGTATCCTTTTTTGATCAAAAAGTATAAATCTACGAAATCTTTGGGCGCAGTCCGACCAAAGATTGCCGTGACCTTGTTAGCCGCAATGTTGAGCTCGGAGTCTACGATGATCTTGTCCAAGACCTGATGTTCGCCGAATTGGGGCCCAACATCGCGCACAAGATCGATTTTTAGTTCTTCGCCGTTCGCCGCGCGCACAAAGACTTGGCGAAAACTGGTTGTTCGAATGCGTTCCTCGAAGGTTGCGTCCAAATGGCGGAACATTACCGGCAATGCGCTTGAAATATCTGGCAACGCGTCCTCGTTCGTCGTGAACAGGTCTATGTCTTCGCTGTAACGATGATGCAAATAGTACTCCGCGACGGCTGTGCCGCCGGTTAGAAAAAATTCGGCGCTGATCGGCTGTTGGAAAAATTCTTCGAGGAACGTTCTTTGCAATGGCGTGAGTAAACTAGGTTGCGCCATATTCCCAGACCTCCAGCGCCCATGCCCAGACATCGCGCACCTCGCGCCGCATTTGCCGATAGAGCGCGCTCCAATCGCGCCGTACTTGCGCGAGCGTGAGGTATCGCCAAATGTCAGCCCACCGCGCGGATTCCAGAATTCGCACCGTCAACCACAATCGTTCGTACTCATTATCGCCGCGCAAAATCGCCCGCACCTCTTCCTCGGTGAGATCGTAATCCCAGATGAAATACGGGCGTTGTTTGGCGCGCGCCAAGCGGTCTTGTTCGTCCATGCCGTTATTCTAAAGCCGAGCGGGTGCGTTGTCAACCGCCGCCAGCCGAATCGTCGCCATGCCCAGCCCGACAAAGAGCCAGAACAGGACGACGGCGTGAATGAATTTCAGGTTGAAGAAATAGTGATCCACCACGCCGCCGATCAGCGCGCCGAGTAATGCGCCGGCTAGCCCCAGCAGGATCGGCGCGAGAAATTCGTCGCGCGCGCCGCCGGCGAACCATGCGCGCCAAACGTGGTTGAAGAACGCGCCCATTGCGATCAAAAACGCGCCCAAGCCGAGCAAGCCCATCTCTTCCGCCATCAGCAAGTACACGGACGAGACGCCCAGGTAGGTGTCCAAATCCGGCGAGCCGCCAAAGCCGACGCCAAATAATGGGTAGCGCGAGATCAGCGTGAACGCGTCCTTGTATTCGCCTAGCCGCATTTGCGTCGCGCGGTCGCTCGCCGTGAATGCATCGAGCAGGTGTCCGACGTAATCCTGGGTGAACGGTAGCAGCAAAAAGATCGCCGCGCCGAGAATGATCACGGCGAGGATCGGGCGGTAGCGCACGGTGGCGATCACCGCGAGCGCGATCACGAGACCCAGCAACGCGCCGCGCGAGAACGTCAAGACCATGCACCCGAACATCGTCACCCACATTACCGCGATCCATTTGCGCGGCAAGAGCGGTTGCGCGGCGAATAACTGCGGCGCCGTCAGCGCCGTGACGAGGATGAGTAGACCGCCCAGCACATTCGGGTCAACCGACGTGGACACGGCGCGCATCGGGTTCGCCGGATCGTCGTCAATGAACCGCAACACGCGGTCACCGGTCGGATACTTGAACACGCGTAACGCCGAAAGCAAAGTCATTGCCCAATCGCGCGGAATGAAATACAGCGCGATGCCGATTGCCGCCGCAACAAACCCGGCGAGGATCAGCGCGAGAATCAGTTGCCGCAACGCGGCGCGCGTTTGCGCGACGTTGACGATCACGAAAAAGAAGGCAATCGCCGCGAGCACTTCGACGAATTGCCGAATGACCTGGGTGTTGACCGGCGCATACGCCAAACCGGCGATGAACGAGAACACCGCCAGAATCATAAACGCGAGCACGGGCAAGCCGAGCGGCGTGCCGACAAAACGCGTTTCGGTTTGGCGCAACGCGGTGCGCGCGAACCACATGGCGAACACGGCGACGAGCGCGAGATCGAGGAACGTCGGATTAAAACCCAGGTTGATCGGCAACGCGCCGAACGGCAACAGCACGGCAACGGCAATCACGGCGTACAAACCGAGCGGCATGCTCGACATGACCACTGCGCCGGCGATGAGACCGAGCACGGCGGCGAAGGGCGCGAGTGGATGAACGAACGCGACGAGTGCGCCGCCGCCAATGGCGCTTGCCGCGCCGAGCGCGAGGACGCTCGTCCAGAGCCGCGTGCGATTTTCAGTCAAACGCAATTGCATATCATTTCCTTCGTTGAAATCCAATTGCCGTCGCGATCAAAACTGCGGCGCATGTGATCCCGGTCAGCGCGATTCCAATTTTCACCGACCAGGGATCGAACTCGAAATCCACGCGCCCTGCGCCCGCGCGCACCGGCACGGCGGTCAGCGCCACGTTCGCGCGCAGAATCGGCGCGGGCATTCCGTCCACCGTCGCTCGCCAACCGGGGTAGTAGAAATTTTCGCTGAGCACGAGCACGCCGTCGGCGGGCGCGTTCACGATCACGCGCGCGCGCTCCGGTGTGAGGCGCAGATACTCGGCGGCGTGTGCGTCTGCGCCGGCAGTGGCGCGCGTGGGCGGCGCGGCATCGGCGAGGTACGCGACGCGCCAGGGATCGAACGCGTCGCTCGCCATTGCCGCGATCACGTCGGCATCGTTTGGGTTATGCCTCGGGTCCGGCGCGAACCACGCGCGTGGCAGCGTATCGTTCAAGCGGAGCAAACGCGTATCGCCGTCGTTCGCCACGAGTTCCGCGTTTGCCAACCCGGGTCGCGCCGTGATCACGTAGCGCACGTTCCACAACGCCCAAAATTTTTCATCCGGCAAATTATCACGCAATGTTTCGTACCGCGCGATTTTCAACGGACTGATGCCGCCGATCTCTTCAAGCCGGTACGCGATGCCGAAATGTCCCGGCAGTTTGCCTTCGTCCACCACGCGGAAAATGTCGCGATCGTTTTGGAGCGTTTCGCTGATCGGCGTGGCGGAAAAGCGCGGTTTCGGTTCGGCGTTGTACGCTTGCGTGTTGACGCTAAAGAGATCGAACGCAATCAGCGCGATCAACCAGCCCGCCAAAACATTTGCCGACACGGTTTTGCGCGCGGCGACGAGGAGCGTTGCCAGCCCGAACAAGAGTGTAACGAGTGCGGCGCGATCACCCAGGAAGGAAATGCGGTTCGATTGGCGCACTGTGCCGGAAATGTACAGCGTGCAGACAAACAGCAAGCCGAGCACGATGCCGGCGGGCAACAACGCCCATGCGCGCCGCGCGCGTTTGAGATCGAGCGCGGGCGCGAGCCAGTCGCGCGCGCCGTAGCCGGCGAGCAACGCCAACGCGAAACTGATCACGAACGCGAGCCGCTCTTGTCCGCGAAACAGCGCAAAGCCGGGCACGAACAAGTAAAAGATCGCGTAGGCGAAAACGTAAAAACCAAACGCGACGAGGAGCGATCCCAGGGCGAACAGCGCCCAAAATTTCTTCTCCGCCGTGCGGTTGTGCCACAGCGCGAACAGCGCGAACCACAAGGGCAGGATGCCGATGTACAGCGGCGACTGGAACGCGCTGACAAATCCGGGCAAGATCATTTGGAGTGGATCGAGCGTGGGGAAACCGCGCGCGGCTTCCGCCCAGGTCATCGTCGCGCGCGTCGAGACGAATTGGTACTCGAGCGTCGGGAGCCATTGCGCGGCGGAAATGCCGGCGGCGATCAGCCAGATTTGGGTGAAGCGTAAAATGTAAAACGTGAAGCGTGAAGCGTGAAGCGCAAAACGTAAAGTGTAAAACGTAATTCGTAATTCGTAATTGGCAATTGGCAATTGGATCACGCGCCACGCGAAAAAAATGGCGAACGCATACGCGACGAACAAGAACGTTTGCGGATGCCCGGCGAGTGCGGCGATGCCGAGCGTGATCCCAGCGCAAATAAAATCGAATGGGACGCGGACGAGCGCGGACGAGCGCGGCGAGGATGATTCGCGCGCAAGACCGCGTTCGGTGAAAAATAAAATCAGCGGCAGCCACGTTGCCGTTTCGAGGATCGCGAGTTGTTGCGGCGGGTACGCTGTGAGATAGCCGCCGAACGTGAACGTGATCGCACTGACGAGCGCGGCGATGCGCGCGCCGATCACGCGGCGCGCGAACAGGTACGTGAACGCGCCCGCCAAAATGAAATGCGCGACGGCTTCGAGTTCGAGATCGAACAGGGTAAAGTTTTCGCCGCGCACGGCGACGACGAGCAACGTCCAGATCAAACTGAGCGGGTAAAAGATCGCGCTCTGCACATCGGCGAGAAACGGATGCCCGCCGTTGAAATTTTCGGACCAGAGCGGCAACCGTCCCGCCGCAAACGCGCGCGCCTCGTAAACGCGGAACATCCAGAACTGATCGCTGAAATCGCCCGGCGGAAAGATCGCGCGATCCGCGAGGCGCGGCGTGAGGATGCGCCAGAAGAAAAGTAGGACGAGCGCGACGAGCAACGCCAGCGCGAACCCATCGTTTTGGATTTTGGATTTTAGATTTTCAAAGTTGAATTTTTTCACGGGGCAATTGTCATTGGCGCGAGCGGCGCGCGATCTTCCGGCAGGCGTTTGCCGTTCGCGTCGAACACCGGCACGCGTTGTTGCGTCGCCGGATCGTACATGCCGACGATCAGCCCATACGCGCCGGGCGCGGCATCCACGCGCAGGTTGTGCACGTCCACGATGATTTCACCTGGTTGCCACGCGTGCGTCGGATGCAAGCCGAATGCGGGCGCGCCATCGTGTTGCGCGCTCACGCCGTTGTGCGCGTCGGCAAGGTGCACGAACACGGTCAGATCGCTTTCGATCTTCTTGTCCGCGCGCCAGCGCAACGTTACGCGCAGATCGCGCGCGCCTTCCACGCGATAGCCGATCAGCGTGGCGTTGCCGACGCGCCAATGCGCCGGGAGCATTTGCGGTTCAAATTCGCGCGGCGTCACGTAGAGTTGCAAGCGAAACGCCGAGACGGGTTGTTCGAGCACGCGTTCGTCGGTGCGCGCCAAGAATTTTTCGACAAAACGCGCGTCGTCCCACCAATCCGGTTGCGCGGGAATAAACCAGATGCGGCGATAGTCCTGGTTCAGTTGGCGCAATAGTTTTTCGTCGTCGGGCGTCGCCCAATAATCTTTCGGCACGGTCGTCAACGGCAAACTGGGGTCGCGGTAATAGATCGCCGCCATCTCGGTAAAATTTTGCACGACGTAATCGCCCGGTTGCTGGTGCGCTTGGATGAACTGCATCAGCGCGCGCCAGTCCGGCGCTTTGGCATACCCCGGCTCGAAATGATAATTCCACAGCGAAATTGTGGACGCGCCGACGAACAGAAGCAGGGTGAGGGCGGCGAGTGTAGTGCGTAGTGCGTAGTGCGTAGTGCGTAGTGCGTGTTGCGAATTAAGAATGGCGTTGATGCCGAGCGCGAACGCGAGATAGTACGCGGGCGCGACGCCGTTCAGGTAACGTTCGAGGAACAGCGGGCGGCCCATCGAAATGGCATAGAGTGCGAGCGATGGAATGGCAAGCCAGAGCGCGAAAAAAGTCGCGCGCATTTTGTCTTGCCGCGCGAGCCATGCCAAGACGAGGATCAGCGCGAAGGCGAGCGGAAGCCACGCGAGCGTTTTCCACGCGTCCGGTACCGTGTCGCCGAGCGCGAACGTTGCCAGCGTGCGGCTGAATTGTTCGAGCAGGGGCACGCTTTTTTCCGCGCTGGCTTCGCCGTAGGTTGTGATGCGATTCGTGCCGAACAAGACCCAGGGCGCGTAGAGCGCGACGAGAACGATCTGCGCGGCGACCCAGCGCGCGAGTGTGCGCCAGCGGCGATCCCAAATCGTCCAGCCGAACACACACAGATTGAGCGCGGCGAGAATGAACACATCGTAATAGTGCGTGTAGAGCGCGGCGAGCGTGGCGAGGACGTAAAATGACAAATTAAAAATGACGAATGGCAAATGCGGTCTTGCAAGTTCCAGACGCCACCACCGCCAGAAGAAAATCAGCGCGAGCAAACTCAGCGCGGGCCATTGCGTATAGTTGCGCACGTCTTGCGAATGCCAAATTTGGTACGGGTTGATCGCGATGAGGAACGCGGCGATCAGCGCGATTTGGTTTTTGTGTCGCGCGATAACCGACGCCGTGAACATTTCGCGCGCCAGTCGGTACAGCAGGGGCACGCCCAACACGCCGAAGAAAACGGCAAAGTACCGCGCGGCAAATTCACTTGCGCCGGCAACGGCAACCCAGGCGCGCAGGGCAAGATACATCAGCGGCGGGTTGGGTTCAATCGTGCTGATGCCTTTCCACAATCCTTCCCAGGTGCGTTGCACAAAAATCACGGTGAACGCTTCGTCGCCGCGCAACGAAAAAAAGTCGAGCCGATAGACGCGCAGGGCGAACGCGAGCAAAACAACGCTCAGCGGCAAGACCCAGGTTTTGAAGTTTGAAGCGCCAAGTTTCAAGATCATTTTTTGCGAGCCATGGCGATGAGCGAGACGCCGCACGGCACATCGAATTTGGACACGGCGCGCATTTCGGTGGTGAACAGCGCGCTGAGGGCGGCGTTGATCGGATGCGGCAAGGGCGTGAGATCGGAGCGCACCGCGCGCCCGTTGCGCGCCGCGCGAAAGGTCATGCGTTCGGCGGCGATCATCGGGAGGAATAGCGCGTTCGCGTGGGTGAGTCGCTCGATCTCCATGCCGGCGCGCGTGATTTTTTCGCGCAGGTCGCGCGTGGAATAGCGGCGTTGGTGCCCGACCGCGACATCGTGCATGCCCCACAACCATTGGTACGCGGGCAATGTGATGATCAGCCGGCCGCCCGGTTTGAGCACGCGCGCAATTTCGCAAAACGTCGCCGCGTCGTCGGGAATATTGCAGATCACTTCAAACGAGATCGCCAGATCGAAAAACTGATTCGGAAAGGGCAGTTCGTTTAGCGATGCGACGAACAAGCGGTCGGGCGGAATGCCGCGCGCGCGGCTAAACCCAATCGCCTGCTCCGACAAATCCACGCCGAACGCCGCGCCGTACTGTTGCAAGAGTTGCAAGTTCGCGCCGGTGCCGCAGCCGCCGTCGAGAATTTTGGCGGCGCGCGGCGCGTACCGGTCGAGCCAGGTTTTCAACAAGGCGCGTACGCCGCGATACCACCAGTACTGATCTTCGATCTCGAACATCACCCGATATTCGTCCGGGTACATCAACATGTCTGCGCGAGCCAATTAGTTGCCACCAATGAAAATTTCGCCGAGCGGGATCACGTCGCCCAGAGGATTGCCGGTTGCGGCGTGATACGGCACGACGCGCCACCGATAGATGCCTGCCGCGAGATTCGGCGCGAGCCGGAAATCGTGTGCGCTGGCGACGATCTGTTGCGGCGTCCACGCCGAACTGCCGGCGCGATTGCCGAGCGGAATTGCATCCCACTGTCCCAGGTTCGCGCCCGCCGCGTCGGTCAGGCGCAACGAGACGGCGTAATCCTCGCCCACCGGCGCGTCGAGTTGCCAGAACAGTGTGACGACGCCGCGCGCGCCCGGCGCGAGCGCAGTGGGCGCATCGAAACCGCGCAAGCGCAAATTGCCGGCGAACGCCGCATCGAGCGGATGCGCGATGCGGTTGGCGTTCGTCGTCGGAAAATTTTTCACGAACAGCGCCAGCGCGATCTCGGTGCTCGTCGCCGCGAAATTCGCGCGGTCGAGCAGAACGGCTTGCGCGTTCAGCATTTTTTCGATGCGGCGCTCCGGGTCGTCGAACGGTACGTCCATTTCGAGATACCACACGCGCGCGTGATTGTCAAGCGCGTGTTGGATCGCCGCGCGGTCGGCGTCTGGCGTCGGCTTGCCATCCGCGCGCAAAATCGGCAGAGTTGTCAGCGGCAAGCGATCGCCCGCGTAATAACGATACAATTCTTCGGCGTGCGGCGAGTTGAGGATGAGCGCGTCGCCGGGGCGCGCGCGTTCGCGCAAATCGCGCGCCCACGCGCGGTGATCGTCCTTGCCGAACCTGGGATCGAAATACCAATGGTCGAGCGCGATCAGCGCGCCGCACGCATACACGCCCAGCGCGATCAGCGCGAGCGGTTTCCAGCGCGCAAGCGCGACGATGCCGGCGGCGACGCCGAGGTAAAACGCCGGACTGATCGCGATGAGATAGCGCGAGTTTTGGTAGACCGGGCGAACGAACGAGGCGGCGAAGACGAGGAGGATGGGGAGAAACAGGCAGAGCAAATTCAAAATTCTAAATTCGGAATTTGAATTTTGAATTTTGAATTTTGAATTCGGAACGACCGCGCCGATCAAAAATATGCCCGCCAGCGCCGCGTCAATCCCCCACGTCTGCGCGAAATCGGCAGTGACGCCGACGCTGAACGAGTGCAACAAATCGCGGAGGATGATGTCGAGCGGGACAAAGTCCGGTCCAGTCGCGGCGTTGCCGGCGACGCTCGTCGTGATCTGCGGCATTAACGGGACGAGCGCGGCGAGCGGGATCGCCGGGAGCAAGACCCAGGCGCGCGCGCGCCAGGTGTTGCGCCGCCACACCCAAATCAAAATGCCGAGCGCGTGAACGGGGAACAGGAACAGCGCAAAATAATGCGTGAGCAACGCGGCGGCGGATGCCAGCAGATAGGTTGCAACGCAGAGCGGAAAGTGGTCCGTGTGAAACGTAAAACGTGAAACGTGAAACTGGGAGCCGGTTTTTTCGAATGCGCGGGTGAGCGCGTAGAGCGCGAGCGTGCTCCAAAACAGGATGAGCGCGTACGGGCGCGCCTCTTGTGCGTACCACACGTAAAACGGCGAGAGCGCGGCGAGGCACGCGGCGATCCGCGCGGTTGCTGCGCCAAACCAGCGGCGCGCGAGCGCGTAGATCAGCGCAACGGTGGCGACGTTGGCAAAGACGGACAAGAAGCGCAGGGCAAATTCGCTGACGCCGAACGCGGGCGCGAGGAAATGCAAAAAGACGAAATACAACTGCGGCAATGTGTCCGTCGTGACGATGTTTTGGATCACGATGGTGTTCGCCAGCACCGTGCCGAAATCGCGCGTCGCGCGGTAGACGCTGAGACTTTCGTCCCACCAGATCGCTTGTGCGCCGAGCCGGTACACGCGGAGCGCGAACGCGAGCAGGAGCAATCCGCCGAGCGCGGCGTGTTCGCCGAAAAGGGATCGCCAAGTTTTCATCGGGGCGCATTATACCGCGATTGGGGGGAAAGCCAAAACAGTAGGCGGTGGACAGTAGGACAGTAGGACAGTGCCCACTGTCCTACTGCCCACTCCCTACTCCCCTTTCAGGATCATTACCCGATAACTCTCCACCGCATCCAGCCCGCGTTGCTTGCCTTCCTCTTTTGCCCACTCGCGGATCATTTCGCTCGGATCCCAATCGTGCAGTTGGCTGTGATGCTCTTTGAGCGCGGCGATTTTTACATCGAGCACGGCGGCAATGTCCACAAACGTTTCGGGTTTCTCCGAGCCGTGAATGAAAATCTTATTGACTTCGTGCGGTTCGAGGCCCTCCATCAACAATTCGGGGAAGATGAATTTTGTGCCGGCGGAGGGGAACACGGCGTCGAGCGTTGCATCGGCGGCGGCGCGATGATCGGGGTGATTCATATAACTGTTGCCGTAAAAGCGCACAGTCGGATCGCCGCAAATGACGACCTCGGGTTTGTATTTGCGGATGAGCCGCGTGAGGTCGCGGCGCAGTTCGAGCGTCGGTTGCAGGGTGCCGTCGGCGTAATGCAAAAACTCGACGTGCTGAACGCCGAGCACGCGGCACGCATCGCGCTGTTCCTGTTCGCGAATCTGCGCGAGTTGCGGCTTGGTCATCTGCGCTTCGGTCTTGTCGTTCGAGCCGGCATCGCCGCTGGTGATGCACACGGTGACGAGTTCGCAGCCGGCGCGCGCCCATTTGGCGAGCGTGCCCGCGACGGTGAACTCTTGGTCGTCGGGATGCGCTTGAATCGCCAGCGCGCGTTTCGGCGCGGGCGGCTCGACGAACGCTTCGGGTTTGACGACGCCGCGTTCGGGAATGGCTTGGTCGTTGAGTTGGGTGGGATCGGACATTTTTCCTCCAATTTAGGATTTCTGATTTCTGATTTATGATTTGATGCAAGACGGAAGACGGAAGACGAAGGATGAAAGTAGGTGGCGTCCGTCATTCTGAAAATTCTATCGCAAAGGCGCGAAGAGAAAAATAAACCTTGGCGTCTTGCCTCTTTGCGGTGGATGGTTGATTATTTGTCCTAGGTCGTTTTTACAACTAATCCGCCGAATGAATGACTCTGTTGGCGAACCCGCCGCCGATTCAAATCGGCGGCTCAATGAGGTCGAAATCGGTTGGAAACCGATTGGCACAACTCGGTTCACCGAGTTTTCACCTGTGTTAGGCGGGCGTTTTCAACGCCCGACGGAGTTCGCCAACAGAATCATGAATTCGGCGGCTCAATGAGGTGGAAATCGGCAAGCCAATTAACGCGACTCGGTTATGGACTTGGAATCGGTGTACGTCGTAGGGGCGACCCTATGTGGTCGCCTGATTGGGTAGCCACACAGGGCTGCCCCTACTATTCTGCGATAACAACGGACAAACCGCGCACACAAACCAGCCGTCCGTTTAATCCGCACTTGTCCGTTGTCATCGTTCAGAGGGATCAGAGTACAGAGTTATGACACCCCCGCGGCGACGCGGAAACCGCTGTTGACATTCCTGAAGTTGGCAAAGTCCCCGTAGCGACACGCCGCGCGCACGAGGTAGGATTCATCGTGGAACGCGCCGCCGCGCAGAACGCGGGGGACATCTCCTTCCAAACTCTCGCGCTCTGTATTTTTCTTGTCGTACCCTTTGTAGTTTTCAATCCACTGGGTACTACACCATTCCCACACATTGCCGCTCACATCCAACAAACCGTACGGCGATTTGCCCAGCGGAAAAATTCCGACCGCGCTCGTCGCGCCAATTTTAGTCGCGTCGTAATTCGCGTGTTGCGGCGTCAGTTCGTCGCTCCAGGGATAGATGCGTCCATCCATTCCGCGCGCGGCTTTTTCCCACTCGGCTTCAGTCGGCAAACGAATTTGCCAAGTATCAAGTTCAAAGCTAAAAGGTAAAAGTTGCCCATCCTTCCATACTTTTAGCTTTTCACTTTTTACTTTTAGCTTTTCCGTGAGCCATCGGCAAAACGCCACCGCCTCGTACCACGACACGCCAACGACCGGATGATTGTCCAGGTTGAACGGCGCACCGAAATCGTACGCGCGTGCGCGCGGTTCGTTATCCCAGCGTCCTTTGAATTTTCCAGCTTGCCAGTACCCGTGAGCCATCGCTTCTTGCCAGTACTGCGCGTTGGCATAACCGCCGGCTTGCACAAACGCGTTGTACTGCGCGTTCGTCACCGGATATTTGCCGATGAGGTACGCGCGTGTGATGCTTTTTTCATCGTGTTGCGGTGTTTCGTATTTGTACCACGATTCGTTGCCACCATATTTTTTCATCAGACCAGGAATGTCTTTTTCGCGCGTGCCCATCGTGAACGCGCCTGCCGGGATTTCACACCAGACCAGGTCGGGCAACCTCACCCCTTGCCCCTCTCCTTTCTTCGACTCCGCTTCGCTTCGCTCAGAATGGAGAGGGGAGAGACCGACACCTGGGCGTGGGTCGTCGAGTTTGGCAAGCGCATTGCCGGCGTCCGCGCGTTCGAGCGGCGTAACCGTGTTGGGCGTTTCGACTAACTGGACGAGCCGCGCAACGAGCCGTTGCACAAATTTTGCGCCGCCGTCCGGGTTGTCCGCGTCTTCACGCTCGATCCGGTCTTTGCCCATTTCGGCGGCAATGTCGCCTGCCCACACAATCCCGCGCCAATCGTTTTCATCGCGCGGTTCGGTGGCTACGGGGCAAAGGAGGTTGAGCGCTTCCAACACGTCGGACGTTTTACCGCCTTCGGAATATAGCACATGCTCTGCGCCCAACTGCGCCGCCACCTGCCATTTGTCGCCCTCGCTCAAAAGCGCGCGCAACTGCCGCCCAAAACTCGGACGCGCGCGGAGGGCGAGATAACAGCCGGCGAGAAATTCTTGAAACGTGCGATGCGGAAAACTGTACGTCGGGTCGGCGTCGTCCGCGCCGCCGTGACCCACCAGCAACCCGGCACGTTCCTCAACGTGCTCCAAAATTTTCACGGCTTTGTCCATGTTTCCCAGCCGTTTCTCCAAAATCGCCAGAACATCTTTGCGCGGCAAATCCGCCGTCTCATCCTTGTTGCCGCGTTTGTGCGCGTCGTATGCCACGTACCACAACGCTTCGAGCAATTCCTTTTCGCTCAAACCCAGGTCGTCGAGCAAGGTCAGTTTGCCGAACTTGTACTCCTGCCAGCGGCGCAATAAAATTTCGACGCACCGATTGTAGAGAATCGCGCGCTTGCGCGGCAATTCGATTTGCGCGGTATGCACGACCGCCATCGTCGTCAGCAAGAGCGGCGTCTCTGCCAATTTCTTGAGTTGGTCATCGTCCTGAATCGCGCGCCACAAATTGCCGGCGCGTTCCGCCACCTGATCGCGCACAATTTGATTCAGATCGGCGCGCGCGTTGTACCACGCGGTCGTGAACATTTCGATTTTTTCGTCGTCCAAATCGGCGAGCGTCACATTTTCAAACGAGGGGAGTTGCGCGTCGTTTTGGTACGAGCGAATCCGGCAAGTCACGAGAAAACGATTGGCGCGCCAACGCGCGGCGCACGCTTCCACCGCTTCGCGCGCGATCTTGCGCCGCGTCGGAGCCACCTCGTCCAAGCCATCAAAGATGACGAGACACTCGCCAGCAGAGAGCGCGGAGAGAATGAGCGGTGCGGCAAGCATTGCATCCGCATCGAGTTTGCCGGGCAATTGCGCGATGAACGCGCGCACGGCATCGCTCAACAATTGCGCGCGCGCTTCATCGGACGCGCGCGCCAAGGTTTCAGCGTCGGGTAGCGTTGGCGCGAGTTCGCGCAAAAAGACGCGCACCGGCAGTAACGCGCCGTGTGCCCAGGGTTCGGGTAACGCAACATTCGCCAGTCGCGCGCTCGCGAGCAAAAACGCCAAGCGATTGACGAACGACGATTTGCCGCTTCCTGGTTCGCCGGTGATAACCAGGTGTTGATGCCGCGCCGCCGCTTCCATCACGGACAAGAGGCGCGTGTCGTCGCGTCCGGGCATAGACCGGTTTCCGCGCTGTTCTTTTTCGGCGTCGGTCAGCGGCACGGGTGTCGTCGTATCGAGCGCGATGTAAACGTGGTGGAGCGACAATTTGGCGTGATGGCGCGGATCGTTATCAAGCGAGGTGAGTGGCAACGCGTCGCACCGTTCCATCAAGGTTTTGAGATAACAATCGCGCGCGGCGTGACGTTCCGCGTCGGTTGGCTCGCGCGGCGCGGGCGGCGGCGGCGGCATAACAGGCGCAGGTTGTGGCGCGGCGCGTTGCGTTTCAAACTCGCGGAGCCGGATATTCAAATGTTGCCGCACCAGGTCGGCAAGTTCGTCCGGCGTTTTGTACTCTTGATACAATCCCGGATAATTGCCACTCGGTTTGAACTCGGCAAAGAACGCATTGACGCGATTGAACTCTTCGATATTTTTCGGATTGCTGAAAAATTCGAGCGCGTTCAGCGGATCGCGCCGGCAACGGTACATCATTATTTTCGGCAAGCTGTCGGCGCGCGATTGATTCAAGCGGTACGCTTCCTTGAATTCTTCTTCCGTGCCGGACAGGTACGGTTTTTGCGTGTCGGGATCAATGCCGCCGGTGCCGGAGCCAAACCGCAACCACAGGACGCCAATAAAAATATCCCATTTCTCCGGCGCGAGTTGATCGAGCAAAACTTGCTCCGGGCGTCCCATCCCCGGCGCGGCGTCTTCCCACTTGAGCAATTCAAACGTAATGCCCAGCGTGCGCGCTTCGGCTTTGTTCATTGCTTCGATAATTTGTTGAACCCGCTTGCGCTCGTCCGGCACATCGCTCGGCGAAGCCAGGAACACGCGCAATTTGGTTTCGGTCACTTGTTTTGGCACAATTACTCCCACGCCAATTCAAATTTACGCTTTACGCTTTAGGATTTCCTCGCCCCGCCCAAACGAAATCCTAAATCAGAAATCATAAATCTGCAATCTGCAATTCCTCACCCCAGTTCAAAAGTGGTGACCCCGAACCAACGCGCCAGGGGCAAGCGCAGTTCGCCGCTGGCACACCGGCGGTACATCCGCGCCGTTTCAAAAACCAGGCGCATGGCGTGCCGTTGCACGAGCGCGTGCGCGGCAGGATTTTGTTGCTGGTCGGGAATGTCCAAAAAGATGGGCGTGCCTTGCGGCGCGCGGGCGCTCACGGCTTGGAACAACGCCTCGGCGGATTGCTCATCGTCGGCAAACAGCGGACCAATCTTGTAGCCGCGAAAGCAGGGACGCAGGACTGCGTAACCGGCAAGCCGCCCCTCGGCGCGAATACCCAGCGCCGTCCCGCCCGGTTGGCTGATCCACGCGCGGAGAAATTCCGCCCTGGGAAACGCAAACACCTGCGTATCGTATGCCAGCAATTCCGCAAACGGCACCGTCGCCAGTTCGACGATGCGCGCGTCTGGGGCTTGCCCGCCGCCGGCGGCTTGCCCCTCGTACCGCGCGTTGAAATACGCAATCTGGAAACCGGATTTTTCGTAATTGGCGATTTGGGCGACCACGCCATCCAGCCCAACGTCTCGGTTTGCCAGGTATTGCATCCCGGCGTTCCAAATGCCGAGACCATATTTTTGTTTGCGATACTCCGGCTTGACGATGTAAAAACCCAGGAAACCGTAGGTGTCGCCGTAGCGCACCGCCGAGATGGAACTAATCGGCTCCCCGTCCAACTCGCCGATCAAAAAGCCGTGAGGATCGGCGGCGAAAAAACAGCGCTGGTCGTCTAGACCGGGATTCCATCCTTCTGCCTTTGCCAAATCAACAGCAAAACGTAATTCGTCGGGTTGCATTTCTCGAATTGTGTACGTGCCGGTTGGCATGTTGTCTCCTTTGAACAGGTGGGACAAATTTCAAATTTGTCCGCGCGTATTTAGAATTTGACCAACGGAACTTTGGTGATGAACTCGGACAAGAAATTGATGAAGAAAAAACCGTAGAACAGGACGAACACGATCATGATCGCCACGCCCCACCATTTCATCCGCGCGGCGGGCGGCAGTTGGCGGTTGAGATAGATCAGCACGAACGGGTAAATGATCGAGGCAAAGTTTGCCATGTTCGCCGAGATTTGCAGTAGCTCGGTCGGCAACGCCAGGTGGATGATCACGGCGATCAGGAGGATAAAGCCAACGGCGAGGATATAGTACGCGCGGCGCGCATCGCCATTGATCCACGCACGCAAGCGCGGACTGACAGCGTTTGCCGTGTCCACCGTGTTGCGGATCAACATTTCCAAAACGGTCGTTTGGGTTTTGAACAGAATGAGCGCGCCGAACAAGAGGATGAAGGGATAAAAGAGCGCGCTCTTTTTCGCCAATTCAGTCGCCACATAGACCGGCATATTGGCGGAGCTGGGCACCGCCGCGCCGGGGGTGGTGGCAAGCGCAACCGTCAACGCGCTGGGCACGAACATGCCGATCATCGCGCCGACGAAAAAGACCGCCCACTGATCGATCACCAAGAACCGGAACCAGCGTTTCCACGTCTTGATATTTTGCGCGGTGTCCCGAAACGTAACTCCCGATGGCAGAACATCTTGCTTTTGTCCGCCGACGATGCCGGAATAAAAACCGATCTTGTGTCCCATGCCATAGCCGTGATCGCGGTAATAATTGATCAGCATAAAGTTCAAGCCCGCCCCAAAACCGGTGTAACCGATGATCGAACCCAGTTCGGTTGCGCTGATGCCGTGCGGCACCGTCGCGGGCAACAGCGCGCTGACAATCAGCGTGCCCCACAACGCCGGCGAGACAAAGACAGCGGCGAGGATGATCAGAACCCCCAGAACGAAAAAAACCAAAAACGTGTCAATGATCTC
>CAIKBD010000402.1 GCA_903825565.1 uncultured Anaerolineales bacterium
CCCCGACGGACGTTTCAAACGTCCGTCTCCGTCAGGTGAAAACTCGGTGAACCGAGTTGCGCGAATCAGTTTCAACCAATTTTCACCTCGCTGGCACAACCATCGCGCGGCGCTTTGCGCCGCTTCAAAGACGTGCCAGCGTCAGCCGCCGATTTGAATCGGCGGCGAACGCGCCCAAAAACGTGACGCACACCCGCTAACGAATCACCCCGCGCACGATCACTTCGCCCTTGCGCCACTCTGCCGAGGTAAAGCGCACCGGCAACGCGTCCGCGCGCCGCAACTGCACGGCAATCTCGTCTTCGAGCGCGCGGCGGATTGGCGGCGGGAGCGGCAAACTGAGATCGAGAATTTGCACTTGGGGCAAGCCGTTCGCCAGCGTCACACGCGCCTTGCCGCCGACGCGCACGCGCAAGCCGGCGAGCGTCGCGTCCCCTTCGCCCGCGACGTAATCGGGCGTGATCGTGATGCGCGGGTGCGCGAACGGAATTTGCGGATAGCGTTGCAGGTACCACGTGATCGTCTGCTCCGCTTCGAGTTCGGTCAGCGTCACTTGCCAGGTTTCGCCGGCATGCCCGCCCTCGCTGATCTGGTCCAACAGCGCAACCACTTCCGGGTCGCGGATGCCGGCGACGATGTGCGGCGCCGGCGCGGCAAGCAGAACGCCCGCCCACGCGGACAGGTTCGCCGCGACGAGCGCGAGCGCGATCCAAAGATTGAGGCGTTTGGAAAAATAGTCAAGGCGCACGGTGATCACTTTCCTGGAACCAAGCCGATGCGTTCGGCTTTGTAGAATCCGCGCCCCGCCGCATCCTGGCGTTCGAGCGGAGTTTTGAGACCGAACTGCCACACGATCTTGTTTTGCGGCGAAAGTTCAAACAGCGTCGTACTGCCGGTGATCAGCGTGTTGCCGTTCGGCAAACGATTCGCGTCGCGCACGAGTTGGCGCGGCACGGGATACTGCCACACCATTTTGCTGGCGCGCAGATCAAATTCAAACACGCGATTCGGATCGGTGTGATTGATGAGGAGCAAGTTGCCGTTCGGCAACATTTCCGGATCGTGCTGGTACTGAAAGATGCCCTTGCCAATCGTCTGCACCACCGCGCCGCGCGGATCAAGTTCGGCGACGAAATGAAAGTTGCGAAGACTGATCAGCGTGTTGCCATTCGGCAAACGCGTCACGGCGTTCGTGTGCGTCCAGCCATCCTCGAAAATGTCCGTGTACGGCGGCACGTTAAAATAATCCCGCGCAAACCATTGCCACACGATCTCGCCGCGCGGGTTCACCTCTTTGAGTTGCGCGTCCTCGCGCCGATCCTGCGCGCCAAACGCGATCAGCGTGTTGCCGTTCGGCAAACGGTCGGCGTCGTGCGAGACCTGGGAATTGAGGTACGCCCACACAACCTTGCCGCTACGCTCGATTTCGTACACGCCGTTGCGCGGCAACACAAAGAGAATATTGCCGTTCGCCAGCGGCTCCACATCGAATCCTGGGTTCGTGAATTGCCGCAGGTGATCGGGGACCAAATATTGCCACACCACTTCGCCCAGCAAATTCACTTCGACGATGCGCGGGCGCGCCAGGTTGTGGTTGTCGGCAAAGATCGTCGTGCCCCAAGTCGCCGCGGGATCGTACACATCCAAGACGAAATCCGGATCGAGCGTGCCACGCGCAACCGTCGGCAACGGCGCGGGCGTTACGCTCGGCACAACCGTCGGCAACGGCGCGGGCGTTACGCTCGGCACAACCGTCGGCAACGGCGCAGGCGTTGCGCTCGGCACAGCCGTCGGCGCGGGAATCAAAGTTGGCGGAATCGGCGTGGGCGGCGGCGCGCATGCCCCCAGCCACAACCCGCAAAGCAACACGAATCCAAGCGTGTGTTTCATCGTCGTTCCCCTTAACTCGGACAAGCCGCAACCAAACAAACGATCTGCGAATCTAATTTTATTATTCGCGTTCATGCGCGCAGATTCGCGGCTGAAGAAATTCTTGCTTCGCGCCGCGCGCGATCTCTGCCATGCCGCTTCACCATCGGTTGCGCCGCTCAGCCGCAATACTGAAACCCCCACAATTTTACTCCATGTTGACAAATAGCGCAGTATCGGATATGATACCACTATGAAGAAACCGCAGATTGTCATTGATACCAGTGTCGTTATCGCCGCGCTACGTTCTCGGCAAGGTGCGGCTTATAAACTTTTCACGCTCGTTGACAGCGAGAAGTTTGAAACGAACATCGCGGTTCCACTAATTCTGGAGTATGAAGATGTCGCGAAAAGACTTGTCGGTGAAATCGCGCTGACTGCACGCGACATTGACAACGTACTTGATTACCTCTGTGCGGTTGCCAATCATCGGACGATTTTCTACCTATGGCGTCCATTCTTGAAAGACCCGAAAGACGATATGGTCTTGGAATTAGCCGTCACTTCTGCCAGCACCTACATCGTGACGTACAATCAGCGGAATTTTGCGGGAGCGGAACAGTTTGGCATTCGAGTTGTTACCCCGAAAGAATTTCTACAGATGTTAGGAGTGTTGCGATGAGTACAATCAGTCTACGTCTACCATTGTCTCTGCACATAAGCGCGCGCGAATTAGCTAAGAAAGAAAGTGTCTCCATCAACCAGTTAATCACACTCGCATTGGCGGAAAAGGTGTCCGCGTTGATGGCGGAAGATTATCTTGGCAAGCGCGCCAAGCGCGGAGACAGGCGCAAATTCCAAAAAGCGATGGCGAAAGTTGCCAACCTAAGGCCTGAAGAATACGATAGACTTTAGACAGCAAGCCGTGTAACGACGACGCACGGCAGAGAACACACGCACGCCGACCACGCACGGTACGCGCTTTCTGGCAAACTTGGCCGGCATAATTGGAACGAACTTTCACTTCGCGTGGCGCGTTGGCGTGGTCGGCGCGCCGCGTGCGATCAACGAAACAGCGCGCGCAACACGGCAATGCCGAGCGGCACAACCAACGCCAGCCACACGAGCGCCCAAATCGCCACCGCGCGATCCGACACGGTGAATTGCGTTTCGAACGATGTGGGCACGCGCAACCGGAACGGCGTCGTATTTTCTGCGACGGAGCGCCCGACGCCGAACGTCGCCAATCCCAAAACGATCAGGAACGCGAGCACCAACCCCGCCGCCGAAAAACCCAGCAGGTTGAGCGCGGGCGGCGGCTTGCCAAAAAATTGCGCGCCCAGCAACGCGAACACGATCAGCGCTCCGCCGTTCCACAAAGCGTGCAAGCCAACGGCGAGACCAAAACGCGCCAGTCCGTTGCGCCACGCGTGATGTTCGCGCCGCAACAGGTCACGCCACGCCAAGCCGACCAAGCCCGCGCCGAGTGGGTGTACCGCGCCGCCAATGCCGCGCACGATCAACAGCCCCGCCCAGTAGCCGGTCGCCGCGCTCGCGTACAAAATATTTTCCAACGCGGCGAACCCTGCGCCGGCAAATGCCGCGACGAGGAACGCCTCGCGCCGCTCCAACCGCCGGATCAGCGGCAACACAATCAGCGGCTTGACGATCTCTTCCGCGAGCGGCGCGATCAGCGCGCCGTGAATGAACGCGTAGACGAAACTGGAACTGGTCAGCGCTTGCGCGCCGCGCCCGCCGATGACCTCGGACAATAAACGCTCCGCGCCGCGAATCGCCGTGTTGCCAAATGCCAGCATCCCGACGAGTACGGCAAACGGCAAAATAATTTCGAGCGCGAACGCCAGCGCCACACTCGCCGTTGCGCCGCCGACAAACGCGACTGTCCCGCGTCGCCATGACAGCGCGTCCGGCAAATTCGGCGCAAACCACGCCATCGCGGCGAGCGGCGGAATCGCGGCGGCAATGAGAATGAGCGGCGGCGCGATCAGCCCGGCGGTCAGCACGTTGCCCGTCATCGTCACGCCGATGAACACGCACACGCCAAACCCAGCCGCCAACACCCACGCGCGCGGCAAGCGCACGCGCGCGGACGGCTTGCCTTGCAAGGCGCGTCGGCTGTGCCAAAACACCACGCCCAAGCCCACCGTGATCGCGAGCCACGCACCGCCCAGCACGTTGCCGCTCACGATGTTGGTACTGCGCGCCGTGAGCGAGATCAGGATCACGCAAACGAATCCCAGCGCGACGGGTGACATCAGCAACATGCCCAGCGCGCTCAGGATCGCAGACAACCATCCGAGTCCGGTAGAATTCATACGCCCCTCGCTCATCGCCCTTCACCCCTCGCCCTACTCCCACGTCTCCAGCACTTGGCGCAATGCCTTGATATCTTCCATCTTGCGCTCGATCCCAATCGCCGCGATGATCGTCACCAAGCCGATCACACCGAACACGAGCCACTGGTTTACCGATTGCAACGAGTTGATCAACTGCGCGACCGTCGCCAAAATAATGCCCATCATCCCGGCGTACAAAAAGCGCCGCAAACGGCGCGCGCTGCCCCACCAAAACGCCGCAAAGCCCTCCGCGCCGAGCAGGACCGCGAAACTCCAGCCGTACAACAGCGTTTGCCAAAACAGCGATCCCAGCATCAGCCCAACCGCCGCGTAATCAATCCAGCGACTCAGATTCTTGTTGCCGCGCCGCCATTCGAGAAACGCCATGCCGAGCAGGTAAACGCCGGCAGGCAACGCGTACCACTGGATATTCGGCGTGCCGTCCCATCGTTGCACGTAGAACGCGTGCAACATCCATGCGGCGATCAGCATTGCCGTCGCGCCGTAGCCGAAACGCAAACGCCGCCGGCTGAACGCGACCGTGAGGTACAGCAAGCCGAGCAACGCGAACACCGCCACAACCATCTGCGCCGTCGCCAGGTCTACGATTTGGCGGAACGGCAAACCGACCAGCGCCCGCATCGTCCACTGCGCCACGTTGATGCCAAACGCACCGCCCAGCAACAACGCCAGCAACGAAACCAGGTTGCCGGAATACTGCAACGTTTTTTCCCAGATGCGTACCCAGTCCGCGCGCGCCGCAAACACCGGGCGTTGTTCACGCGCAAACTGGAGCGCGTAGCCGACCACGCCATACGCCAGCGCGAGTTGCGCGAACGCAACCGGCAATTCGAGCGCGGGCAACTTGGCGGCGACGATCTCCTGCGCGACGGCGATGAGACCCAGCGTCGTACTAACGTATGGCAACGCGCGCGATTGCCAAAACGAAGCGAGAAGCGCAATCAGGATCGCGTGCGCCAGCGACACGAGCGCGCCGGCGTGCGTCGCGCCCTCCATGCTCATCACCTGCCCCAAAAAGAAATCGTACGCGAGCAGAAAGTAGAGCGGGTGCGACCAGCCGGCAAACACGGCAAAGCGCACCGGCGATTCTTCCTTGCGCCGGTGCTGAATCAAGATCGCAACGAGCAAGGTGATCGCCGTGACCGGCACAAAGCGCAACGCGAAATCGGCGCGCAAGCCGAACCGCGTCCAACCCAGTTCGTTCAGCCACGCGAGCGCCCCGAAATGGAACGCCACCGCCGCCGCGAACAACCACACGCGCAAACGAAACCGATAGATCGCCCACGCGAACACCGGGATCAGCAACGCGTAATTCAGCGCGGCGATCCCAGGGCGGTTGCCGGCAAACGCCGGGCTGACACTCGCCAAGCCCAAGCCAAGCGCGTAGAGCGACAACGCCCACCAATTCGTGAGACGTTCGGCGAGCGCAACGAACCAACGCGCCGGATCGCTCCACGGAAAATCGCGCCACGCGCCCAAGCGCGCATCCAACACCCAGCCGAGCGCAAGCGCGATCACCGCGCCGGGGAACAACGCCGTGCCGTACCATTCCGGCGCAAGCGCGGATTCTTGCAAGCCGACCGCGTACGGAACGATAGCCAGCGCGGACGTGGCGATCAGCAACAGGGGTTGCCGCAACCAAAATGCCGTGAGCGCGTACAACACCGCCGCGCCGCCATAACCCCAAAACGCGCCGAGGCGATCCCGGCTCGACGGCGGCAGGGCGCACGCGATCAGCACAAACGCGATCAGCAGCGGCGCGGCGCTGTACGCGGCTAGCCGCGCCGCGCGCGCCACCCGCGCGCTCAGCAAATACAGCGCGGCGAGACCCAGGAGCCACCAGCCCTGCCGATTGAGCGGAACGTTCGCCTGACCCGCCGCCAGCCAAAACGCCAACGCCGCAAGCAGAGAAGCGAGAAACACCCACAAGGGATGTTTGAAGAGGCGCGCCGAGGCGAGCGCGAGGAGCGCATCGTACAGCAAAACGAGCGACCACAAACCGAGAATATGCGCGACGAGCAACGTGCCGACGAGCGTGGCGATATAACCGGCGAGATACGCCGGCAACGCGTAGAGAAACGCCGCGCGCGAAACGCGATCCGAAATTTCGGCAACCGGCATTTTCGGCGCGAGACGTTCAAGCGATTTGCCGGCGACCACGCCCCACACGCCGAATGTGATCAACAGCAAACCGTAATGCTCGAACCGCGCGCGCGGCAAAATTCCTTCGAGCAGATAGACGTACCACAGCGGCACCAGCCCAAACGCCGGATACAAAAAGCGCGTGTCCCACCCAGTCGCCGGCGGCGCGCCGCGCAACCGGCGATGTTGCCGAATCGCGGCGAACGCGTAAAACGCAATTCCCAGCGCGAGCGTAAAGCGACTTGTGCCCGCATCGGCAATGCCCCACGCCAACGCGAACGGCATTACACTGTGCGCGACAACGTGGAGCGGCAACGCGTAGGCACGCGGCGCAACCCGCTCGACCAGCAAACCGACGCCGAGCAACGCCCACGCCAGCACAACCCAGTGCGCCGCAAATGCCGGCGTCGCCGGGCGATCCGCGACGAGCCAACCCAAGTTCGCCAGAATCGTCCACGGCGCGACGACGAGCAACGCGGCGAACCACGCAAAGCGCGCTTGCCGAAACAGCCGTGCGGACAGCGCGTACAGCGCGACGATCAACGTCAAGCCAACCGCCGCCCAAATTTGCGGCGTGCGCCCGCCGAGCCACAGCAAATTTCGCACGAGCGCGACCGCGATCACGCCGACCGAAACGATCCACCCGGTCACGAGCAACGGGCGGCGAAACAAGTGCCACGCGAGCCGGGCGATCCCCCGCGCGCGTTTTTCGGCGAGAAACGCCGGCAGTGCCAAGAGTTTGCGCCGCCACGCGTAAAGCGCGCGCTCGGCAAGCACGAACGCGATGGCGACGAGCGCGGCGCGCGCCGCAAGCGAGCCGGTTCCCGTGCTGTAACTGATTGCGATGAAACCGCCGCCCGCCGCGAGCAACCACGCCGCGACGTGCGCCCAGCGTTCGCGGAACGCGCCCCACGCGTACAGCGCGTAGATCACACCCAGGACGATCTGCGCCGCCGCCTCCCACACGCGCATCTCGTCCGTCCACGCGCCGCGCGACAGCAACGCGGTGAGCGGGCGCACGTAAACGCGGAACGAGATGATCAGCGTCAAGCAATGCGCGGTCAAGTACAACGGATCGAGAAATTTCCGCGTGAACACGCGCGAGCGGTTGCGCTCGTGCCACAAGCCCGCGCCGAAATAAATCGCCACGAGTAACGCCAGCGCAAACGTCGTCGCATCGAAACTGACGCGCAATTTATCGGCAAGCCACGCGACACCCCACGCAAACACGAGCGCGCCCGGGATCAATTCCCAGCGTCGGCGCAGAGTGATCGCATCGGCAATGTACAGCGCGCCGGCGGAAAGCACGCACAACGCCGGTGTGAATCCGCGCGGCACGATCCAAAACGCGGCGAGCGCGGCGACGACACTCGCGCTCCAGCCGACAACGTGCCACGCCGTGCGTTCGGTCAGCGTGAATTTTTTTTGCGAATCGGCGCGCACGGGCAAGCGATAACTCAGCGCGATCATGCCCCACGCCAGCGCGGTCAGCGCGAGCGGCAGATCGTAACCGAGCGGTCCGCGATTCGCAAAGGTGAGCCACACCCACGCGGGCAACGGCAACGCGGCGAACCAATGAAAGCGCACGCGCCCGAACCAACCGCGCGCGGCAAACCCAGGTTGATCGAGGTGCGCGAGCCGCGCCGCCCACGCCGCCAGCGCAATCCAATTGCCCAGCGCGTAAGCGAGAATGTTGCCGTCGTACTGGATCAGCGGCGGCACGAGCGCAAACGCGGCGATCCCAAAGCCGGCGTTGACGAGCGTAGGACAAATTTGGAAATTTGTCTTACGCGATGCCGCGATCAAAATATGCACGAGCGCGAGCGACGCCCAACCGATGGCAAGTTGCGGCAACGCAAAATTCAACTCGCTCAGCGCAAACGTCGTCGCGGTCAACGCGAAGAATGACACGGCGTAGAGAATCCTGGGTCTGCGCCACCAGCGCGCGGCAAGCCACATCGCGCCGCCCAAAATTGCGTGGCTCGCCGCCGCCGCCAGCGTGCTCTTGAGATCGAGGAGCGACCACAGCGCGGCGACGCAGGTCAGCGCAATGCCCCAGCCCGTCGCGGTGCGCCCGTGCCCGTGCAAAACAGCGTCGTCCGTCTTTGCCAGCAACTTGTTGCCGACAAACAAGTACAGCGGCACGAGCAACGCCAACCCCAACGCGTGCCACGCCACATTGATCCGCCCGGCGTCGAACGCCATCGCCTGCGCCATCCACGTCGCCGCCGGCAACGCCGTCGCCGCGAGAATGCCGAGCGAGCGACTGCGATACTGCACCGCGCCCCAGCCGAACAAACCGCCACCGAGCCACCAAGTGATCGTCATCGCCGCGTGCAGGGTGTCGAACGTCCGGCGATCAATGTACCGCCATCCAAAACTCATCAGCATCAACACGCCCGCCGCGATCAGCGCGAGGTGCCGAAACGGTTCGACGAACACACGCCACGCGGTGCGCCGCAAAATGTGCGCGAGCAGAACCAAGCCGACGGCGAGGAGCGCGAGCGCGGCGCTGCGCCAATCGAGCGAAATGCGCGCGTGTTGGTGCGCCAGTTCGACCAGCGCGAGCATCGCGCTACCCGCCGCCCCACCGACCAAGTAGCCGAAGAAAATGCTTTGCGTCAACAACGTCGTCAGCCCGTACGCCGCGAGACACGCCAGCGAGGTGATCAGCCAGAACAGCGGCATATGCGCCGGCGCAATTTCGAAATTGATGTAGAGCGTGTAAAAATCAATCGGGATGAGGAGCGCGGCAATCGCGGTGAGCGCAATGCCGGAGCGATACATCCGGGTTTGCGTGCGGACGTACCAACCGAGCGCGTAGAACATGAGCGTAAATACGACCGGGATCGCGACGCGCAACAACGGCGGAAAATCTTTCCAGCCCCAAAAGACGAAGGAGAGCGCGGCGGCAAACAGCAAAAAGATGCCGAGGAACAACATCGCTTGTAGCGTACGTTCGGAGAGAAAGGTACGCCAAAACCGATCACGGAGCGGAGCGGACGGCGCGACGGGCGGCGGTGGCGGCGGCGCAAGCACCGACCCAGGTTCGGGCGGGCGAATTTTTTCCGGCGGCGCCGGCGGCGCCGCGAGCGCCGGGCGCGCACGCAAACCCAGCGCCAGCTCGAGCGATTCTTTTTCCGCGACGGACGCGGCGCGTACCTGGGTTTCGGTTGCCGGCGAAACAAAACCGCCGGCAACGCGCAATTGCTCGACGGCATGAAGCACGAATTCGATGCGCGCGAGCCGCTCGGCATCGTTCGCCGGGTACATCGGCGCAGGATAACCGGCGAGCCGCTCGCGTAATTCGTCCACGTGGTTGCGCGTTTCGACTTGAAAATTTTCGGCGACGCTCGGCACGATCAGGCCGGCGCGCAACCATTCGCTCAATCTTTGCAACAACCACTGCCGCTGGAACAAGTGCGGAAACGCGGCGCGCGCTTCAGCCGGCGAAAACGGCGGCAAGCGCAAACCCAGTTCGATTTCAAGCGCGCGCTTACGCGCGGCGTAATGGTCTCGAAAAATTTGGAGGAGCGGGCGCAAGTGATGCAACGGCACATTGAACTTGACGGGATCGCCCAGTTGTTCGAGCAGCCAGGCGATGTGCGCCAGTTCTTCGATCCGCGCCGGATCGCCGGCGAAATGGCACGCCGGACACGGCTCGTTCAAGCTCGTCAGCAGTTGATCGCACTTGACGCAACGCATATTGCCCCCATAGACAGTTCATGTCTAAACGCAAATCATTCTAGCACGAATCGGCGCATCGTCAATCCCTTGCGCGCCGCGCGGCACGCACCCAAGTGCTTGACGCAGGCACGGCAATTTTTTGGGTGGCGTCAAGTTTGGGATTGACAGACAGCTCGTATGTTTTGACTTATTCTATGAACGGGCGTAGACTCTATATGGAATTTAGGATTTATGATTTCTGATTTGGCAAATTCTAAATCGAAAATCATAAATCAAAAATCGGAGCCACAATGTCTCTCATTCAAACAGAAAATTTAACCAAGGTGTACGGCGCGGGCGAAACGGCGATCACTGCGCTGAATTGCGTAAACCTTCAAGTCAACGCCGGCGAATTTGTGGCGGTAATGGGACCCAGCGGGTGCGGCAAGTCCACCCTGTTGCACTTGCTCGGCGGGCTGGATCGTCCGACGAGCGGCAGTGTGATGATCCAAGACCACCCGCTCGCCAAATTGTCGGACGATGCGTTGAGCCAATTGCGCCGACGCAAGATTGGTTTCGTGTTTCAGTTCTTCAACCTGATACCGATCTTGTCGTCGGTGGAAAACGCGGCATTGCCGCTGTTGCTCGACGGCAAAAATTCGGCGCAGGCGAAACACAAGGCAAGCGAGTGGTTGACCAAAATCGGCTTGGGCGAGCGGCTGAAGAATCGCCCCGATCAACTGTCGGCGGGGCAACAGCAACGCGTCGCGATTGCGCGCGCGCTCGTCACGGAGCCGGTCTTGATTCTGGCGGACGAGCCGACCGGCAACCTCGACACCAAATCGGCGGACGAGATCGCCGATCTGCTCAAGCAAGTTGCCAAGACGTGGGGGCGCGCCGTGTTGATGGTGACGCACGATCCGCGCATCGCCACGCACGCCGACCGCATCGTGCTGATGCGCGACGGGCAAATTGTGGAAGACAAACGAAATGCAAAAGACGAAGGATGAAGGATGAAAGATGAAATTTCATCTTTCATCCTTCATCCTTCGATTTGAGGTGAATGATGAACCTCCAACTAACTCTCGCCGCGCGCTATCTTGGCGGGCGCAAGTTACGCGCGTTTCTCACCACGCTGGCGGTTGTGATCGGCGTGATGGTGATTTTTGGCATGGGCGTTTATTTGCCCTCGTTTACGGCGGCGTTTGAAAAAAGTTTGCTCGCCGCCTCCGGGCAAGCGGACGTGGTGATCACGCACAAGACCGGCGAATCGTTTGCGGCGACGATGCTCAACCGCGTGCGCGCGGTCAACGGCATCGCGGTCAGCGTCGGCGCGGTCGAGCGCATCATCAACATCCCGCCGAATTTTTACGGCAAAAATTCGACCGTCACCGGGCTGACGCTCGTCGGCGTCGAGCCGGCAGTCGCACCGTACCTCCATGCGGATTACACCACTCCCACGCAGGGCCGCTTTTTGAAACAGGGCGATGGCAACGTCGCGGTGATTTCAGAGCGGCTTGCCGATTCACTGGGCGTGAAACTGAACGACACGGTCAAGTTGCCGACCACACAGGGCGTCGTCAAGTTGACGATTGTCGGCTTGTTGCCGGGGCGCGCGTTGACCGGCAACGAACAAATCATCATTCCGCTCGCGCAAGCGCAAAAACTGCTCGACATGCCGGGGCGCATCAATGTGATCGAGGCGAACCTGGGTGTGACGGGCGAAGCCGAACGGCGCGCTATCGTCGAACAGATCAAGGCGCAACTCGGCAACACGTACACGCTAGGCGGGCTGTCGTCCGGTTCCGAGTTTCTCGGCGCGATGCAAATGGCTGAAGTGATCTTTAACATGCTGGGCTTGCTCACGCTGGCGATGGGCGGATTTATCATCTTCAACACGTTCCGCACGATTGTCGCCGAGCGGCGGCACGACATCGGCATGTTGCGTGCGATTGGCGCGAACCGCGCGACGATTATCAGTCTCGTGCTGACCGAGGGCTTGGTGCAAGGCGTGGTCGGCACGGCGATTGGCATCGGGCTGGGCTACCTGCTTGGCGTCGGCATCACGGCGGGCACCGGCGCGGTGATGAAAAGTGTTATGAACATCGAACTGACACCTGTCGTCGAACCGCCGCTCGTGGTCGTTTCGATCTTGCTGGGCGTCGGCGTGACGCTGTTTGCCGGCTTGTTGCCGGCGTTGAGCGCGAGCCGGGTCACGCCGATTGAAGCGTTGCGCCCGGCGCTGAGCCAAGTGGCGCAACGGTTTAGTCGCATCGGCACGCTAGTCGGCGCGGTGATGATCGGCATTGCCATCGCCGGTCTGCTCACCGGCTTTTTCCCGCTCGTCGCGCTCGGCGGCTTTATGTTTCTGATCGGCTTGGTGTTGGTCGCGCCCGCGCTCGTGCGTCCCATCGCCAACTTGTTCGGCATGTTGCTCGCGTTGCTGTTTGCGCGCGAAGGCACCGGCGAACTCGCGCAAGGCAATCTCACGCGCCAGCCGTCGCGCGCGGCGATCACGGCGAGCGCGACGATGATCGGCTTGGCGATTGTGGTCGGCGCAGGCGGGATGATGTTTTCGCTCACCGGCACGGTGATGCAATTGTTCAGCAAAACTTTGGGGAGCGACTATTTGCTCGTCCCACCGTCCATCGCCATTTGGAAAGGCGATGTGGGCGCGAGCGAGAGTTTGAAAGCCAAGATCAGTTCGATCCCCGGCGTCGGCGTGGTCAGTTCGCTGCGATACGCGCAATCGTCGTTGCAATCGGCGGCGATCAAAGGTTCGGGCGAGGCGACCATCTCCGTCCTGGGAATCGATCCGGTCGAATACCCCAAAATTTCCGGTTTGGATTTTCAAAAGGGCACGGCGCAAGACGCGTTCGCCGCGCTGGCGGCGGACGAGCGGAACACGATCGTCAACGGGATTCTCGCCGCAGGCGCGAACCTCAAAGTGGGCGATCTGATTCCGCTGGCGACGCCGACCGGGTTGCAAGAGTATCGCATCGTCGCGATTGGCAGTGAGGTGTTGAGCATGAAGATCAACACGGCGTACATTTCGCAAGCCAATCTCAAAGCCGATTTTCACAAGAGCGAGGATGTTTTCTATCAGGTGAATCTTGCGCCGGGCGCGGATGTGGCGCTGGCTGAGCAGTGGCTCAACCAAATCGTGGCGGACTATCCGCAATTTCGGTTGGTCGGGGGGCGCGAGTACACGGCGGAGTTTAGCGCGCAGTACGATTCGATCTTTATCGGGTTTTACGTTCTGCTCGGCGTGCTGGCGTTTCCGTCGCTGATCGCGATCCTCAACACGCTGGCGATTGGTGTGATCGAGCGCACGCGCGAGATCGGCATGTTGCGCGCGATTGGCGCGACGCGCCGGCAGGTGTGGCGCACGATTGTGGCGGAGGCGCTGTTGCTGGCGGCGCTCGGCACGGGGCTGGGTGTTCTCGCCGGTTTGTATCTCAGTTATGTGTTTGTCGAAGGGTTGAACGCGAGCGGCATTTACAAAATGGCGTATGCGTTTCCGGGCGCGGGTGTGCTCGCGGCGACGGCGGTCGGCTTGATCTTTGGCGTGCTCGCGGCGTTGCTCCCGGCGCGCCAGGCGTCGCAAATGGAGATCATCAAGGCGTTGCGGTACGAGTGAAATCAGTCGTCAGTCAACAGTCAACAGTAGACAGAAAAACCCGGAGCAATAGCGCGACGCTCCGGGTTTCACGGTTTTTCGGTAGTCGCTTGACAGGTTCCTGTAGACTATTGAAAAACCGTATGAGTTTTCCCAAGCTCGGTTGAGAAAATCCCCCGCCAATGTTATAATCCGCTCACGATGGCACAAATTCTCCCGCGATCAAAAATCCGCAAACCGAAACCGCCTCGCGCCGCCGCGCCGCACGGCTTGACGCCACGCGATTGGCGCGCGATTCAACGCGTCCGCCAACGCGTGCGCGCGATTCTGCCGAACGGCGAACTGAAAAGTCTCACGCTCTACGGCTCGCACGCGCGCGGTGAAGCCAAACCCGAATCGGACATTGACCTCTTTCTCGTCTACGACGATGTGACCGCCGAACAAGAACACTCGCTCAAAGAGTTGGGGGTAACGTTGCCCGGCAACTTGAATCGCGTGCACCTCTTCCTCTACCGCGCGGACGCGTTGGCGAAAGACAATCGCACCAGTCCGCTCATTTATAACGTCGCGCATCAAGGCATCACGTTGGAGGGAGAACCTGTGCCGAAACTCGAAATTGATCGCCGCCAGGTCGCGGAAGCGTTGATCGCCAAAGCCAAAGAGAAATTAGAGGTCGCGCAACTGAATCTCGATCATGATTTTTACGACGATACAATCTCGCGCGCGTATTATGCGGTCCTGCACGCCGCCGACGCCGCGCTCGCAACAAAAGGATTCGTCGCCAAATCGCGCGCAGGCACGGATTCGCTATTCGGTTTCCATTTTGTCAAACCAGGATTGGTGGACAAACGCTTCGGCGGATTGGTCGGTCGCGCGGCGGATGTGCGCGTGGAAGCGGACTACGGACACGAAATCGAATTCACCCGCGAAGACGCCGAACACTGGCTTGCGCGCGCGCAAGAATTCGTCGCGGCGATTGACGCCACGCTACCCGCTTGGTTGGCAGACGCGTAGCGCGTTTCGGCGCGGCAATCGTAAACAACGAGACCATCCGGGTTGGAAAAACCTGGATGGTCTTTTGATTAACATCAGATTGAGCGCGCCTTGATTCGAACAAACTTGCGCGCCAATCATTCGCGCTGCGCGGCGAGCCAGCCCGTCTGCTTCAGATGCGCGACCCCTGCGCGCACCGCCTCCGCCGACACGGTGCTATCCACTTCGAGCGTGCGAATCGCGTGCGGCGGAACCAGCGCCGCCAGCCCCACCCAATCCACATTGCCCACACCAGGCGCGCAGTGATTGTTGACGCCGACGGCATCGTGCAAGTGCAAGCCGACGATCCGCGTCGCATACGCGCGGAGCCAATCGGCGTGCGGCGCAAACCCCAGGTTCGCCTGCGCTTGCGCGTGCCCGGTGTCGTGCCAGTAGCCAACCGTGTTTTCGGGAAACCATGCCAGGATTTCGCCGACTTCGGCAAAATTCGTGATCTCGAATGTCGGACGATTTTCCAAACCCAGTTTGATGTGGCGCGCCGCCGCATACGCGGCGAGTTCGTCGAGACAGCGATGCAACGCCTCCATCCGTTCAACGTGTTGATGCGCGCGTTCGTGCGCGAGTTGCGCACGCACCGCATCGGCTTGCGGGCTGGCAATTGCGCCTTGCGCGAATAACTGTTTCAACTGCGGCTCAAGGGCGGGGCTGGCGCTCGTTTGCCCAGGATGCAAAACAATGGCATGCGCGCCGTATGCCGCCGCTACATCGAGCGTGTGTTTCGTGATGGCGATAGCGCGTCGCCGATGCTCGGCATCGAGCGAAGTAAAAACCAAGTCGGCGCGGCGCAGCGCTTTCGAGCCGAGCCGCGTTTGTCCGCGTCGGGGCGGCGCGGGATCGTGCACACTCAGGACGCGAAAATCGCCGGGGCGAATCTCGTCGTAGAACGTGTCGTCGTAAATGCCGGATAATTCAAAGGCGTCAAAACCAAGTTCTGCGCCAGCCGCAAAAATATCGCGCAGACGCCAATCGCGTCCGCTTGCCCAAAACGTGGAAAGTGCGAGAGACATGAAGGCAGCTCCTTGCTGTTGGTGCACCCGCTCGCAAATTGAAAGCGCGCGCGGAGCGCAAAAAAATTATATCACACCTGAAGACGAAACGAAAACCCGTTACTCGGCAAGAGCAAACGTTTTTCGGCAGATACTACCGCCCTCGTTTGAAAACGACGGCTCAATAAGTGAAAACTCGGTGAATCGAGTTGCGCGAATCGGTTTCCAACCGATTTTCACCTATATTAGCCGCCGATTTGAATCGGCGGCGGATTGCACCCGCTCGGCTGACCACGGCTTTTCAAAAGTCGCTTGACATCACCCCTCACCCCGCTCGCGCGACATCCGTGCGGCGTCCCGCCGCGTTACGGACGCGCTATCGCCTCTCCCCAATAGGGGCGAGGGAATTTACCCCTTCTCCCTTTGAGGGAGAAGGTTGGGATGAGGGTCGCCTGACTTTTGAAAAGCCCCGCTCGGCTGACGATTCGCGCTTGCCCAATTCGCGCGGGTGCGTTACAATACGCGCGAGGTTCCGGCGCTGGCAACGCAATGCTGCGCCGGGAGTGTGTTTTAATTTCGTCTGCCGAAGGAGGTTGCGATGTTGATCACGCGCCAAGAGTTGGAAGCGCAAGAAGCCGCGCGGCTCGCGCCGTATGGCATGTTGAGCCGCGACTCGCGCGGGCGCAAGTACCCCGACCCCGAGCCGGAATACCGCACCGCGTTTCAACGCGACCGCGACCGGATCATTCACACGACCGCGTTTCGCCGGCTCGAATACAAGACCCAGGTTTTCGTCAACACCGAGGGCGATTACTATCGCACGCGCCTCACGCACACCATCGAAGTCGCGCAGATCGGGCGCACGTTCGCGCGCGCGCTCGGCGCGAACGAAGACCTGGTCGAGGCGATCTGTCTCTCGCACGATTTGGGGCACACGCCGTTCGGTCATTCCGGCGAGCATCAAATGCGCGAGTTGATGCGCGAATACGGCGGGTTTAATCACCAAGCGCAATCGCTCCGCATCGTCGAATATCTCGAAGAACGTTTTGACGATTATCGCGGCTTGAATCTCACCTACGAAGTACGCGAAGGGATCGCCAAACACGAAACCGAGTATGATGTCGTCAACCCCACCGAATACAACCCCCACGAAGCGGCGACGCTCGAAGCGCAACTCGCCAGCGCGGCGGACGAAACCGCGTACAGCACCGCCGATCTCGACGACGGCATCCGCGCCGGCATTCTCGATCCGCGCGATTTGGCGCAACTCGAATTTTGGCAGGAATGGTGCGCGGCGACCGGCGCGTGCGACGAACGGTTCAACGACTTGACGCGGCACCGGTTTGTGCGCTGGCTCGTCAACCAGCAAGTCAGCGATTTCGTCACGGCAACCGATCAGCGCTTGGGCGAGTTGAACGTCCACTCGCTCGCCGCGTTGCGCGCGCTGGGCAAACCCGTCATCACGTTTTCGCCGACACTGGAGCGCAAGAACCGGGTGCTGAAAGATTATTTGATGGAAAATTTCTACCGGCACTATCGCGTCTCGCGAATGGCGGCAAAGGCGGAACGGGTGTTGGAAGGATTATTCACCGCGTTCGTCAAAAATCCGCGCCTGCTACCCAAGTCGGTGCAGAAGAAGATGAACGGCGAAACGTCGGCGCGCGTCGTCTGCGATTACATCGCCGGGATGACGGACCGTTTCGCGCTCCAAGAATATCAACGCTTGTTCGATCCGGGCACGCCGGTGTAACGCTAAAAGTAAAAAGGCAAAAGTAAAAAGTTGAAAGCCAGCCGCTCGGGTTTTTCGCTTTAATTTTTTACGTTTAACTTGAAGATGATTCATCTCCAACGTCTCTACGCGCACAATTTCAAACAACTGCAAGAAGTCGAACTGCATTTTCCCGCGCACGCGCGCGTGCTCGTGCAAGGCAAAAACGAAGCGGGCAAGTCCACGCTGTTCGAGGCGTTGTACTTTGCGCTGTTCGGCGCGGCGTTGGCGACGGAAACCGGCGCGCGCGGCTTGGACGATCTGATCCGCTACGAAGTCGAAAAGGCGCGCGTCGAGTTGGATGTGCGCGCCGGCGCGCGCGTGTTCAAAATTCGCCGCACGATCACGCGCGGCAAGACAAACCAGTGGGAACTCGACGTATGCGCCGGCGATGCGGTGGACGAAATTCGCGGCAACACCGTCGTCAACAAACGGCTCATCGCCGAACTGGGTTTCGACGGCGACGCCTTGCTCAACACCTGTTTTGTCGAGCAAAAGAAACTCGAAAAACTCGAAGGGCTGACACGCGCCAAACGCGAAGAATCGCTCGCCAAACTATTGAACCTCGACGCGCTCGTGCAAATCGAAAACGAGCTCAAAGTGCGCGGCGAAGACAAACAAGAACTCGACCGCCTGAAGAAACGCGCCGACCTGGCGATGGTGCAATCCGAATTGCCGGCGTTTGAAGCCGAGCTTGCCAAAACCGAAACGCATTTGCAACTGATCGATCTGCGCGGCGCGGTCACCGGCGCGATCACCGAACTGCGCGCGGTGCAACACCTCGCCGCGCAAACGCAATCATTGATCGCCCAGCGCGATCAGATCGCCGCGCGCGTCACTCAGATCGAAACGCTCAAAGAGGCAATGCTCGCCGTGAAAGAAGCGCGCGACGCCGTCGAACGCGCCGCCGACAGTGCGCGCGAAATCGAGCGCTGGCAACAAGAGCAAACCGCTGCACAGCGCCGCGCCGACAGTATTCCGCAATTGCAAACGCGCGGATTCGCGTTGCGGCGGCTCGCGCATTTTCTCGCGCGGGCTGAAACGCTTGGCAACGCGCGCGAACGTTCGGCGCAACGCGCGCAAAAACTCGCCGCCGCTGAAACGCGGCACGCCGAATTGCGCGCGACCATCGCACGCGCACAAGCCGCGCTCGCGCAAACCGAACACGCGCAACGCGCGGGCGACCGCGCCGAAGCACTCGCCACGTGGATCGCCGCGCGCAAAGCACTTGCGCCGGCGCAGGACGCCGCGGCGCGCGTCGCGGAGATGCGCGCGCAACACACGCAACTCACCCGCCAATTTCGCCGCCAAGTGTTTGCGTTCGCCGCGCTGATCGTCATCCTGGGTCTCGCCGGCGCACTCGCCCCCGCGCTCGCCTTGGCATTTTTGGTGATCGCCCTGCTCGGCGTGTTTGCGCTCGCGTGGCGCGTGATGAGCGTGTGGCGCGAATCGGCGCGCCTCGTCGAAACGCTGGGTCAGGCGGAAGGCGAAGCGCGCGCGCGCCAAATCGTCGCGGACGAACAAGCCGTGCGCCTGCGCGAGATCGAAGCCACGTTTGCGCCGACCGAAATTCCGGCGAACGTGGCGCAAGCGCAAGCCGAACGCGAAGAGATTGCGCGCGAATTGAACGGCAAGCCGCGCGACGCAGTGCGCGCCGAGCAAGCCGCCGCGCGCGAACGTTTGGCGCAGGCGCGCGCGCAGTTGGACGAACTCGAACGGCAGAACGCTGTGAGCGGAGCAGACGCTTTGAGCGATGCACGCGCGCAAACCGAACGCGCGATCCAAAAAGCGGAACGCCTCACAGCGGCATGGCGCGCGCGGTTGCAACTCCGCGCCGATGCGCTCGCGGTTGCGCTCGACGGAAACGCCGTGCAACGCGCGCGTTATCAACTCGACGCCGAGATTCAGCAAATCCAAAAACGCGCGAACGACGGCGGGCGGCTCGCGGATCAGATCGCGCAACGCGAGCAACAGACGCACGCGTTTTGGGCGCGCGCGCAAGAGGCGTACGAACGCGCGCGCGCCATCCAGCCCAACGCGCCGGCGTGGCACGCGGCGTTCACGCTCGACGATTATACCGCGTTCGGTAAAGAGTTGCGCGCGCGCTATGACACGCTCGGCGGCGAGGCGGCGGTCAAGCAAGCGCGCGAGCTCGAAGGCGAATTGGGGCGGCGGCAGGGCGAACACACTACGCGCGCGCACAATGCCGCGCTCCTCGTCGCGCGCGTGCGCGATGTGCTGATTCAGGTCGGCACGCGCGACGTGCCCGCTGCGCTCGACCTGGGCGATTTGGAACAGGTGGCGACGCGGGTGCGCGCGCTCGACCTGGGCGATGAAGCGGCGTTGCGCGCCAAGCACCGCGAGCTCGTCGGGCGCGTCCATTCGTTCCGCGACCGGCAAACGCAACTCGAACGCGACCTGGGTCTCGTCAACGTGGCGTTGGAGCGCGAGGCGTGCCGCGTCGAGTGGGAAGCCAAATTGCGGCAGTTGAGTGTGCGCGAACGCGGCGGCGAAATCGTCGCGCTCGCGCGCAAGCGCATCGTGCAAAAAATTTTGCCGGCGACGATGGATCACATGCGGCAAATTTTGCCGACGCTCACGCGCGACCGGTACCATGACGCGCAACTCGATCCCGAAACGTACAAGATTCAGGCGTGGGACGAGCGCGCCGGCAATGGCGGCGCATTCAAGGAAAAGAATATTTTTAGCGGCGGCACCAAGGATCAGTTTTCGCTCGCGTTGCGGTTGGCGTTCGCGCTGGCGACGTTGCCGCAAGAACGCGGCACCGCCCCGTCGTTTATTTTTCTCGACGAGCCGCTCGGGTCGTTCGACGCAGAGCGCGCGGATGCGCTGATCTATTTGCTGACTGAGGGCGAGATCGCGCGCGCGTTCGATCAAATTTTTCTGATCAGCCACGTGCACGTCAACGAGCGCTTGTTCACGCATCGCCTCGTGTTGGAAAACGGGCGGGTGGCGTTGACGGATCTGGGCGCGATTGACAGCGCATTGCCCGCGCGCTAGAATGTGGGCACACGAAAGTGAGGCGACGATGATTGCGCAATTGAAACCGCAAACGGCTAGGGCAGAACCCGCATGGACGCCGCCGGCGCAGGGCAAGTGGACGGATGCCGATTTCGTCAAATTGCCGGAAGACGGTTGGCGGTACGAAATCCTGCGAGGAGAATTGTTTATGGCACCCCCACCCGGCGAGCGACACCAATTTACCTCATCGAATTTACTGGTTGCGTTGATGAATTTTGTCAAGCCGCGCAAACTGGGCCGCGTGTACACAGCGCCGCTTGGCGTGCGCCTGCCGCGCGCCGGCGCCATCGTTCAGCCCGACGTGGTGTTCGTCGCCGCGGCGCGCGCGGCGGAAGTGATCGCGGAAGAGGGGTTGCGCGGCGCGCCCGATCTGATCGTCGAAATTCTGTCGCCGAGCAACTGGCTCACGGATCGCCGCGACAAGTTTCAACTGTATCAGGAAAACGGCGTGCGCGAGTACTGGATCGTCGAGCCGCAGTTGTGCGTCGCCGAAGTGTTCGTGCTGCGCGGCAACCAATTCACACTGCTGGGGCGCTGGAGCGCGGGCGAAATCGCGCGCTCGGAAATCTTGGCGGGATTCGAGATCGCGCTGAACGAAATTTGCGGCGGCGAATGAACGGCGTGTGAACAAAACGCTGGGCGGAAAATTTTCCGCCCAGCGTCATTTTACATCGGCGGCGCACGAGGAGGCAGGAACGAATGGCGGACAAGGCGTTTCAGGATTTTTATCCCGATCAACTGAGTCACTGTTACGGCTGTGGGCGGTTGAACGAACACGGTCTACAAATCAAGAGTTACTGGGACGGCGACGAATCGGTGTGCCGATTTGTGCCGCGCCCGTACCACACGGCGATCCCAGGTTATGTGTACGGCGGGTTGATCGCGTCGCTGATTGATTGTCACGGCACGGGCACCGCCGCCGCCGCAATGTATCGCGCCGAGCAACGCGCGCTGGACACCCTGCCGCCGTTCCGCTTTGTGACCGGCTCGCTCCACGTGGATTACCTCCGCCCGACGCCGCTGGGTGTGCCGCTCGAAATTCGCGGCGTCGTGAAAGAGATCAAGGGGCGGAAGGTTGTCGTCGCCGCAACCTTGTCCGCGAACGGCGAGGTGTGCGCGCGCGGCGAGGTCGTTGCCGTGCAAATGCCGGAAAAGATGTTGACCGGTGAGAGTTAGAATCGTAACCGGTCCGTGAAAATGAAAAACGCTCGCCGATGATGGGCGGGCGTTTTTCATTGTGCGCCAAGCCGGCGCGAGAATTTATCGGAACGCCTCGATCAAGGTGCGCCACTTGGGCGCGTCAATCGGATCAAAGGGCACGTAGAACGTGATCCGATCGAGCAACCCGGCGTAACGCTCTTTCACGCGCGCCGGAATTTCTTCGGTGGGCGCGACAATCGCCACGGCGTTCAGCAACTCGTCGCTGATGAGCGCGGGCATTTCGTTCCATTTGCCGCGCACGGCAAGCTCGCCCAACGTCTTGCTCAGATCGCCCCAGCCGTGCGCATCCAACACGGCTTTGTACGTCGGCGTGGAAGCGTAAAACGAAATTTGCTGACGCACCTGCTCGCGTTCCTTCGCGTTCGTCGCAATGAACACGCTACTGGTCAGTTGCACATCCGCGCGCGTGCGGTGTCCTTTTTCCGCGCCGAGCGCGAGGTTGGGCAGAACAATCTGGCGCAAATATTCGGCGGTGTGAAACGGGTGCGCGTGAAAACCTTGGCACAGTTCGCCGGCGACGCGGCACAAGTGTTCGTTCACGCCGGCGATGTAGATCGGAATGGTAGGATGCTCGATGGGTCCGGGGTTGAAGAACGGCGTCATCAACGTAATTTTGAAAAACTCGCCGCGAAAATTAATCTTGCCGTCGCCCTGCCACGCGTCCCACACCGCACGAATCGCCAGAATCATTTCGCGCAGTTTCGGCGCGGGCGCTTCCCACGGCATCGCAAAGCGGCGCTCGATGTGCGCCTTGACTTGCGTGCCCAAACCCAGGATGAAGCGACCACGCGACGCTCTGGCTAAATCCCAAGCGATGTGCGCGAGCGTCGTCGGACTGCGCGCAAACGCAACCGCAATCGCGGTGCCAAACTCGATACGCGAGGTGTGTTCGGCGACGAGCGCGAGCGGCAGAAATGGATCGTGCTGGGTTTCGCTCGTCCACAAGCCATCGAAACCGGTTTCTTCCGCCGAGCTGGCGAGCAAGGGCACGCTCCGCAACGTGGGCGCGGCGATGGCAACATCAATTTTCATACTGCCTCCGAAAAGTGGGGCGGTGCGCGGCTGTTTATGAACTAGGCGTCCGCCGCTTTGGCTTGAAACGCGATCTGCCGATCCGTTTCAAAAAATTTGAGCGCGCGGGCGCGCGCCGGCAGAACGCGCGCGTTGGCAAAGTATTCGAAATCAAAATGCGTTGGGTCGCCGGCGCGCAAACCGGGCAGCGGCATTAGACGCGCGGTCAGCGGCTTGGCGAGTTTGTGCGCGAGCGTCGCCAGGTCCAGCAGAATTGCAGCGAGCGCGCCGGTGGTCGTGTCGCCCGGCAACGGCACCGTATCCAAGCCGGTGCCGCACACGGTCGAGTACAGCAACAGTGAGTCGAGCGTGTAATGCGGCGAGCGCAAACCCAGGATCGCATCTTCGAGCACGGGCAACATCAAGCCGGAAAAGCCGATGCGCGGAAAGCGCGCGCGGTTGATGCAATCGGTGAGGAACGCGGCGGCGAAGAGGGTGCCGTGTTCGCCGAATTCTGCGCCGAGCAAGGTTTCGATTGTCGCGCCGATACTGCGCGCCATGTCCGGGTGCGGCGCGAGGGATACGTCAATGCCGGCGAAACGAAAATCGAAACGGGTTGCGAGATCGCGCGCGCGCGCGGCAAGTGGATCGCACACGCGCTCGATGGCGGCGATCAGGTTTGCGCGCGCCTGCGTGAGATCGCACGCGGCGGCAAACGCTTCGCCGGCAAGCGGTGCGGCTTCGAGCGCAAGCGCGAACGCCGGCGTGCCGCCGTCGTGATGTGCCGCCGGAAAAAACGGCGCGAGCGCGGGCACGTTCGCCAGCGCGGCGAAACGCAAATTGCCAAAACCATCCGGGGTTGTATCTGCCAGCGCGCGAATGATTTGCGCGGCGGCAGTGATCGCGCGCAGATCAATGCCGGTTTCGCGCGCGGCGATGTGAGCGGAAGCGAAAACGTTGCTCGTCGCCGCAAGCGCGGCGGGGAGTTGCGGCACGAGCGGATGATCGCCCGGGAGCGCACCGAGCGAGACGAAATTGATCGCGTGTGCTTGGCTCGCGTTTTCCAACGCACGCGCGAACGAGACGAGATCGCGCGGCGCGGACGCGTGAAAGATTTGGGTGGCGAGGCGCGCAGTTTGGACGGGAAAACCGGCGCGTTCAAATTCGGCGCGGGCGGCGTGGATAAAATCGCCCAGCGCGCGCAACGGTTGCGCGGGGAGCGGATCGGCGAGCGGCATAAAGCCGGTGATGGAGCGAATGTTCATTTAGGGTCCAAAGAGAAAATCGAGCACGTCTTGCCACCACGGTTTGAGCGGCAGAGGCGTTGGCTGGGGCGCGCTTGGCGGAGGTGTCGGCGCGGGCGTTTTTTGCGTTACCACGACGGTGTCATTTTCGCGCGCCCAGCGCCAATCCGTGCGGACTTTATCTTCGATGAACGCGTCGGACTGGACATATTGCCGGCGCGCCAACAACGCGCTATGGGTTGCCTCGGCGCGGGCGACCTGAACTTCGAGCTGTTTTTCGTTCTGCGCGATCCGTGCATTGGTCACGATGCGTTGGCTAAAATCCCAAATAAAAAAAAGAGTGGCGGCGAAAATAATGATCGCCGCGATTTGAAAAGACATGCGCGACATGCTGATCCTTTCTGGGTCGCCGGTTGCAAGTGCATGATACTCGAATTCCGAAAGCAAGTCAATCATTCGCCGGATTGCGTCTACGGCGTATGCCAAGTCGAGCGGCGCTGTCATTGCAAGCCGCGTATTTATGCCGCCGGCGTGACGCGTTCCGCTACAACCCAGGTTTTAGCGTGCGAAAAACCGATGGTTTGCTTGCAGTCTCAATGTATGTTATACTTTC
>CAIKBD010000403.1 GCA_903825565.1 uncultured Anaerolineales bacterium
CACCGTCACGCGCGTCGCCAACTCGCTGTAATCGCCGACCGGCTGACCGGTCGCGGCGAACACCGGCAGCCGCGCGCCGGTTGCCGCATCGTACAGCCCAACGCGGATCGCATACTCGCCGGGCGGCGCGGCAATCGTGTACCCGTCCGCGAGATATTCGCCCTTGACCCAGGTGGTTGTGGGGTACGCGCCCGCGCCGGGAATTTGATCGCCTTGCGCGCGCAACACGCCATTCGCGTCAACCAGGTGGACGAACACCGTGTACGCTGTTTCGCTTGCCGCGAGCGCGCGCCAGTACAGCGTCATGTGCGCGACGCGCGCATCGCTTTGCAATTCATAGCCGACGAGTTGCGCGCTGTCGCCAAATCGCGCGTCGCTTCGGTTTGCCGGCGCGGGTGCGCCGAAATAATGCGCGCGCCCCTTTGCCGCGATTGCGCCAATTTCCCGCGGTGGCGTGCGCGCGCCGGTCGGATCGATCAGCGCGAGGACGAGCCGGTAGTCGCCGTCCGGCGCATCGCCGCGAAGTGTGAGCGTTTGCGGATCACGCACAAGTTCGCCGGGTTGCCAACGCGTCGGCGGATAATTGCCGCGCGCGAACGGCGCGTCCGTCGTTGCCCAACTATTGCCGCGCGCATCTTGAATCTGCGCGGCGACGAGGTAATCGCGGTCGAGCGGACGCGTCGCTTGCCAGAACAAGGTGATCGGCGCGGACACGCCCGGTTTGATCGCCGGCGGCGCATCGTAGCCGAGCAAACGGACGCCATTGCCGAAATCTATTTCGGCGCGCTGCGGGATCGCCGCGTGGTTGGATTGCGCCGGCGCGACGACTTGAACCTGGGCCAGCGACACACTCGTTTGCGGCGCGTCCTTGATCGCGAGCGGCGTGTGGTCGCGCGCGCGGTACGCCGTGACGCGCAGATCGTACTCGCCGGGCGGCGTGCCGGCGGGAATCGGCAGGGCGAGGCGTTGCAGGTCGCGCGCCACGTCGCGATCACTTTGCGCCCACACATTGCCGGCGGCGTCAAGCAATCGCAAACTGATCTGCGTGTTGGCGCGCGTCTCGCCGAAAAAGCGCAACCGCACACTGCCTGCGCCCGCGGCGACCGGCTCGCGCGAAATTCCCAGGTCGCGGAGCGTCGTGCCATCCTCGAACGCAAGGTTGCGCGGCGCGCGTGGCAAGGGCGGATCAGCGGCGAACACGAACAGTTCGAGTCGCGTCGTGCCGTGCCAAGTGTCGAGCGCGGAGAACGCGCGCTCACGCAAACGCGCGTCGAGCGCATCTTCGAGGATGCGACCCTGGGTTTGGAGCGCGGGGAGCCACACGCGCGCGTCCTGTTCGCGGAACGCGTTCACCGCGCTTTGCATTTGCATCGCGTCCTTGATCCAAATGACGTTGGGCGTTTCGACGATGCGGAGCGGCGCGCCGGTGTAATACGTTTCGAGATAACCGATTTGCCAGGGATAGATCGCGAGAAAAGTGTCGTCGCCTTGCGCGAGCGTTTGCATTTCGGCGATCAG
>CAIKBD010000404.1 GCA_903825565.1 uncultured Anaerolineales bacterium
ATGAATCCTTCCAGGTGGCTCGGTTGCCCTTGCGCGTCTTTGACGATCCGCAAGTGCAACAAGCCATCCCAGAGCGAGCCGTCTTTGCGTCGGTAGCGCACTTCGCTGTGGACGATGCTGTCCGATTCGCGCGCGCGTTGTATGTTCTGATCGCGCTGGGTAGGCACGACATACGTCTGCTCGGCTGCGTCGTGCACGGAGGCGAGCACTTCTTCGGGCGACGCGTAGCCCATCATGCGTGCCAATGCCGGGTTAACGTCGAGAAACTTGCCGTCGAACGTCGAGTGAAAAATGCCGAGCGCGGCATCGCGGTACAAACTGCGGTATTTTTCCTCGCTCGCGCGTAACTGCGCTTCGGCTTGCTTTTGCTCGGTGACATCAATGCACAAGCCGGTCATGCGGATGGGCGTGTCGCCGGCGTACTCTGTGTTGCCAATGCCGTGAATCCAGCGGATGGTTTGATCGGGGAGGATGATCCGGTACTCGTTGAACAATTTGGTCTTGGCGCGGATGGCTTCTTGAATGCGCTGGCCCGCCAAGTCGCGGTCGGCGGGATGAACGGCGTTTTGCCAGGACTCGAACCCGGCGACGGTGTTGGCGTCCATGCCGAAAATTTTGCGAAACTCGGCGGACCAATAAAACGTGTCCTGCCGCATATCCCAGTCCCAAGTGCCGGCGTTGCTAAACTCTTGGGCGAGGTGAAGCGCTAGGTTGGTTTGGGCGAGCGTTTCCTCCGCGCGCTTTTGTTCGGTAATGTCTTGGGCGAAAATGGCGATGCGGCGTTGGGCGCTGCCGGTTGCCGGCACGGCGTACAAACTGTGGCGCATCGTTCTGCCGTTGCGCGTATCCTCAAAGATCACCGGCTCGTTTGTCTGCAAGCCCCACGCCACTTTGGCGTGGCGCGCCGTCGCAATTTCGAGTGGCAAGTACGCGTATACATTCGTGCCGATCAGTTCGGGGCGCGGCTTGCCCAAGCGTTGCGCGCCGATCTCGTTAATGTCTACAATCGTGCCGTCGGCTTCGAGCAGTAATGCCGATTCCAGGATCGCGTTCAGGAGTGCGCGGGCATTTGCTTCGCTCGCGCGCGTGGCTTGCTCCGCGTGTTGCCGCTCCGCAATTTCGGTTTGGAGTTGAGCATTGCTCGCGTCAAGTTCACGCGTGCGCGCGGCGACGCGGTGTTCCAATTCCGCGTGCGTCTGCGCCAATGCCTTGATCGTGTCGAGCCAACGCGCCAACGTTGCGCCGGCGACGTCCGCGCCTAGCATTTCTTCGGGCGGCAGATAGTACGGGTTGTCGAAAATTTCCGCGCCCAGCGCGGCAATCGGATGCGTTCGCAATACGTCGAGGAGTATGCCCGCGCCAAAGCGTCTGCGATCATATTGGCACAACGCGAGGCAAGCGTGTTGCGGGAAGAATTGATTGAGCCGCGTCTCGTACTCGATTAGGCGTTCCGAACCTTGCGCGCCGCGCAACGCCCAAGTCATTTCACCGGTGACGCGCAACGCGGTGTAGCCGGCGGCGCATGCGCGCATCGTTTCGTCTTCAAGTGTTGTGATCATTCGTGCCGGATCGAATACGCCATCGTACAGATACGTCTCCGTGTGCGTGAGGAACACGAATTGCCCGCTGGCGATTGCGGCATCAATGGGCGCGTTCGCCTCAACGAGACTAGCGCGCACCATATCGGCGGTTTGCGCGTCTACGATGTAGATGATCTTTTCTCGGCGCGCGAGTCCTTCGTACAAAAACGGTGTGAGTAGTGCGCGCTGTTCGGCTTCGGATTCGTAGATGCAACACAAGTGATCTCCGGCACGCAAATCCGACAGCGTGCGTAAGCGTGTTGAAACCATACTCGCCCCCCCGCGTCGCCAAACAAGCGACTGCACTTACATTATACTCCGGCGCACGGCGGGCGTAAAATGGAACACAAGTCCTACGCACGCGTGCGTGACATTAGCGTAACATGATCTCTGTCCAACCTTTGATCAAACTATCGCGTTGCGCGTCAATGTCGGCGGGCGACAGGTATGCCGGATTCTTTGGCGTTTGCGCGAACCGGTAAAAGTCCGGCAAGGACGCGTCCGGCAAAATCGGAAAGACAAACATTTGCGTCGGCACATCGGCTTGAAATTGCGGCGTCAGCAAAAAATCGATCCACTTGCGCGCGAGGTCGGGTTGCTTGGCGTTTTTCAACACGCCGGCAAATTCGATTTGCCGAAAGCACGCGCCGTCGCCGAGCACGTTGCCGGTTGGCGGCTCGGTCAGTTTGCCGTTCGAGAAAAACACCTCGGCGGCGGGGCTGGTCGCGTAACTGACGACAATCGGGCGGTCGCCGCCTTTGCCGCCCCAGGTGGACTTGGCGTAGTACGCGTCGCTCCACCCTTCGGTGATCAGCACATCGTTCGCGCGGAGGGCGCGCCAAAAATCGAGGTACCGATCTTTGCTGAACGTGCCGACGGTGGCAAGTAGAAACGCCAGCCCCGGCGACGAGGTTGCCGGGTTTTGCACGACGGTCATGCTTTTATACGCCGGCTGGACTAGATCGGCGAGTGTTTGTGGCGGCGGCATATTTTTCTTTTGAAAGTACGCGCGATCATAGTTGAGGCACACGTCGCCGAAATCAATCGGCGTCAAACGAAATTCCGGATCGAGCGCGTACTGCGCCGGAACTTTTGCCGCGCTCGCCGGCTTGTACGGCTCGAAAATGCCTTCCCGGATCGCGCGCGACAAAAAGGTATTGTCTACGCCAAAGAATACATCGGCGAGGGGGTTGGTTTTGGCAAGGATTGCCTTGTTCAGCGCCGCGCCCGCGTCACCGGCTTTGAGAATTTTCACTTGGGCGTTGTTCGCACGCTCAAACTCCCGCATCGTGTTTTCGCTCGCCTCGAACGAATCGTGCGTCATCACGACGAGTTCGCGCGGACTGGCTGGGGTTGGGGCATTTGTTGGTGCGCACGCGGCGAGCCACAGCGCACCGCACAGACCGATCAAAAAAAGGGTGAACCGGAACATGGACGCCTCCTAAAAAAATAAACCGCTCCTGATCGGGGAGCGGTTCAAAAGCGATTTGGATCGTTCCCTGCGCTGGCATTACCCAGATCAGGTTCAATGGGTCGAAGACTTGCGCGATCTTCCTCTCAGCCCGGCGTATCGAGCTCCCCAATATCTATTTGATTGCGCGTCTAATGTAGCACGATTGCGCGCGTCAGTCAAATGAAAACAGATGCACGACGAGCAACCAGCCGTGCGCCCATTCGATCTCGGCGTGCGCCGCGACGAGTTCGTTGCTGACGCCGCGTGCCAAGCCAAAGACGAGTGTTTCGTCGCGGAGCGGATAGCGCAAGCCGTGGGTGGTGATGCCGGTCACGTCGCCGGCGAGCGGAATCAGCGAAACCGTATCGCCGATTTTGCCGCGCACGGTTGCGCATTCCCAGCCAAGCATGGCGTCGCAATCGGCGCTGGCGATGCGCGCGGAAATTTGCGCGCGTGCCGGTTTAGTCAACAGCAAGACATTTGCCAACATCTGATCAAACCGCCCGCCGGTTGCGCCCAGGATGGTGATGGCGGTTGCGCCGCGCGCCGCCGCGAGGTCGAGCGCGAGTTCGAGATCGGTCGCGTCTTTTTCGCGCGGGTGCTGGATCAGTTCAGCGTGCGCCGCCATGCACCACGCGCGGGTGGGCGCATCGAGCGAATCGAGATCGCCGATGAGAATGTGCGGCGCAAGCGCAAGGTGCTTGCGCGCATTGACTGCGCCTCCGTTTGCCGCCACGCGCCAATCGGCGTCGCGCCAGAGCGCGCGCAAGCGCGGGTGGTTTTGCAGTTCGCCGTTCGCGGCGATGACAATGTGCATAGTGGCTCCTCGTGCCAGTGTGTTTCATTCCGGCACGTTTCATTTAGCACAATTTTGCAATCCGCGCAAAATGTGCTAGAATAACGCCGCGTTGGGAAATGGTGCAACGGCAGCACGACTGACTCTGGATCAGTTAATCCTGGTTCGAATCCAGGTTTCCCAGTTAGTGCGCCGCAGGCAGTCGCTCGAACTGCCTGCGGCGTTGAGCTGGCAATCCCATCAGACCACGCGTCATCTGGCGCGTGGTTTTTTTGTTGAGCGTTGTGTCCCAAGCGCGAGCCATTGCCGTGCCCAGCCAGTGAGGGTTTATAATCAAGCCCGTTTAATTGACGAGTGTGTGATTCTGCAATAGAATACCTACAAGTAACTTGCCCCCACCAGCAAATCTACCGAAAGAATAGATAAAGTTTTGGGGCTATATTCATCTTAGATCTGTTCGCCGAGTCGAAGTGGGAAAGCGTTTTTCCTTTCCTTGACCTGTCTCCTTCGCGGCGACAGGTTTTTCGTTCACTTTGCTGGAATCAAAACGGTTATTCGCTTAACGCGCACTCTTTTTGGCGCGACTGGCAAATACACATTTGCCGCAAGATGAATTGTGATCAATCGCTTGGCTGTGGAGAAGTGATATGTCTGCAAAAATTCTAATCGTGGACGATGAACCCAGCGCGCGCCTGACGTTCAAAAATTTGCTTTTGCCCGAAGGGTATC
>CAIKBD010000405.1 GCA_903825565.1 uncultured Anaerolineales bacterium
CTCGCCGTGCCGCTCAGCTTTTTTGCCGCGCACAATATTATGGCGCGCATCCCCGGCGGCACGCTCATCTACTATGCGATGCGGACGATCTTGAACGTCGTGCGCGCGGTGGACACCGTGATCTGGGGCTTGCTCGTGATCGTGTGGGTCGGCTTGGGCAATTTCGCCGGCGTGATCGCGTTGACGATTCACTCGATTGCCGCGCTCGGCAAGTTGTACTCGGAAGAGATCGAGCACATTGATATGGGGCCCATCGAAGCGATCACGGCGACCGGCGCAAACCTGGCGCAGGTGATCCGCTTTGCGGTCATTCCGCAAATCGTGCCGCCGTTTCTCGCGTACACCTTGTTGCGCTGGGATATTAACATGCGCGCGGCGACGATTGTCGGGTTTGTCGCCGGCGGCGGCATCGGCTTTTTCGTTTTGGAAACGATCCGCAAGGGCGCGTACGAGCAGTACGCCGCGGCGTTGTGGGCGGTGGCGATTGTGATCATCGTCGTGGATTACGTCAGCGCGGCGTGGCGCGCGCGCATTTTGGAGGGCGACACTCAGATCCGCCAAGCCGCGCCCAAACCGTTCTACAAAAATCCGCGCGCGATCCTGATCACGCTGTTGGTCGTTTTCATGTTCTGGTACAGTTGGGATGTGACGCGGATCGATCTGCGCGCCTTGTTTGAACCTGCGCCGACGTTTGTGCGGCTGGTGCGCGATTTCATGACGATTGATCTCACGCCGGATTTGCTGGAGGTGGTGATCAAGCAAATGATCGTCACCATTTTCCAGGCGTTGCTCGCGACGACACTCGGCGGGCTGATCGCGATCCCGTTTAGTTTTCTCGCCGCGCGCAATCTCACCGGGCGCAGTCGCTTGTCGGTGTGGATTTACTATCTCACGCGTTTTGTGTTCGACGTGTTGCGCTCGATTGAAGCGTTGCTCTACGTGGCGATCTTTGTCTTTTGGGTTGGTATCGGCTCGTTCGCCGGGATGATGGCGTTGGCAGTGACAACGTTCGCGCTGATCGGCAAGTTGTTCGCGGACGCGATTGAGAACATTGACACGGGTCCGCTCGAAGCGGTGACGGCGACGGGGGCGACGCGGTTGCAGGCGATCATCTATGCGATCCTGCCGCAGATCGTGCCGCCGTTCGTGTCGTATGCGATTTACCAGTGGGACATTAACATCCGCATGGCGACGATCATCGGGTTTGCCGGCGGCGGCGGCATCGGCACGTTGCTGTCCACGTACTTTGGCATGTTGCAGTACCACAAAGCCGGCACCGTCGTCGCGCTGATCGTGATCGTCGTCGCGCTGATGGATTTTGCCAGCGCGAAGATCCGCGAGCAGATGGTCTAGCGCGGTGCGCGTGTGGTGACTTGCGTCAACTTGCGAAACGGGTTACACAAGACTGCATCCAAGGAAGGTTGGCGATGCAGTCTTTGCATTTTCAGCGGCAACGTGCTATAGTACGTATGCTAGTCTTGATCCCGCCGGGCGCGGGGTGAGCGGTTGCTAGTTCGGGAGGGTACGTCGAGCAGGGGAGCGACGGATGGACGAACGAGATCCGCGTGTTTGGCTTGCATATTTTTGTGACACTCGATAAGGTTTGCCTACTGATCGCGTTGGCTTTGCCGCGCGCGCAGTAGGTTTTTTTGTTGCCGGGATTGTTGCCGTGCGAGCGGTTGATTGGCAGGGCGTTGCTCATTCGCCGTTGGCGTACCAGGGGCCGGATGAAAATTAGCGACGGTCGGCGGTCTGTCGTCGGCGGTCCTATTTTCAGGAAAGAGGAGCGAAATGCGGAAATGGATTCTGTTTGCCGGCATCGGCATCCTGATCGTTTTTCCGGTTTGGCAACTGGGCGATATTCCGGGCTTGTTCGGGTTGTGGGCGGCGGGCGTCCTGCTGTACTTTGCGCTGGCGGTTCTGCGCCCGTGGGCGCGGCAACGCAAAACGGACAAGCCGCTGGACTCGCCACAATTCCCCAAACGCGTGAGCGCGATCTTGTTTGCCAGTTGGGTGCTGGCGGTGGTCGCGTTCACTGGGTTGAACCGCATGGTCGAGCCGCCGCCGCCGGAATTGCTCGCCGGGCACGCCGGCGAAATCAGCGCGCTGGTGTTCAGTTCGAAAGCCGACCGGCTCGCCTCCGGCGGAATGGATCGCGGCGCGCGCGTGTGGGACCGGAAAGGCGCAAAGTTTGAATTGTTGCGCGAGTTGCCCAAAGCGGAGCAACCGATTTATTCGGCGTACCCGTACGCGTTTACGACGGTGGCGTATAGCCCGGACGGTTCGCTGATCGCGGCGGGGAGCGCGGATTGGACGATTCGCGTGTGGCGAGTGCAAGACCGTTCGCTCGTTTACCAACTTGCCGGGCACACCCAGCCGATCAAAACGATCACGTTCAGTCCCGATGGTCGGTTTTTGGCGAGCGGCGGCGACGACAAGGTGATGCGTTTGTGGCGAATGGAAGACGGCTCGCTCGCCTATTTCGTCGAACAGGGTGAGCCGGTGACTGCACTCGCGTACAGTTTCGATGGAAAAACTTTGGCGGTCGCCAGCGGGGCGAAGGGCATTTTCCTGTACCAAGTCGGCACGAATTACGCGTTGCAAGCGGCGTTTCCCGGCTATGGCGATCCGGTGATCGCGTTGTGGTTCGCGCCGGATAATTCGGAATTGCTGTCGCTGACCGACAAGCGGACGTTGCGCCGCTGGAAGTTGGCGGACGGCTCGTTTCGAGAAATGTACCGCGAACGACGCGAGCAAATTTTCAGCGCGGCGTTTAGCCGCGATGGGACGCGCTTTGTCACCGGCGATCCCGACAAGGCGGTGCGTTTGTGGACGACGATTGAGATCACCACGACCGCGCCCACGCCGACGATCACGCCCAATATTCCGGTGTTGCCCACGCCGCCGTATCCGCCCAAACTCGAAATGGCGCAACGCCCGGACGTGGCGACGGCGATAGCGTTCGATCCGTCCGGCATTTATCTCGCGACGGGCAACCGGGACAATAAGGTGCGCGTGTGGAACGCGACGACCGGCGCGCTGTTGAAAACGCTCGACGCGCACGGGGATTACGTGACCGGCGTCGCGTTCAGTCCCGACGGCAAATTCATCATCTCCGCCAGCGCGGACAAGACCGTGCGCTTGTGGCACTGGGAAGATGCGCGCATCATCGTCACCTTCGACGGCACGACGAACGGCGTGGTGGGGTTGAGTTTCAACCGAGATGCGACGAACCTGGCGGTGGCGAATTTAGATGGACAGATTCGTACCTGGGGCGTCAAGGATGGCAACCTGGTGGCGGAGCACACCTGGAAGCCGCAACCGATCACCAGTCTCGCGCTCAACCCGGCGGACGGCACGACGGTGGCGGCGGGCAACTTGCAGGGCAGGGTGCGTTTGTTTCCCGCTTTGGGCACGTTGCCAACTTTTGAGGCGTACAAAAGCGAAGTGTCCGCGCTGGCGTTTCGCCCCGACGGCAAGGCGCTGGCAACGGGTGGCATTGATCAGCCCGTTCGATTGTGGAACCTGAGTGGTCAACGCATGCACGAATTGCCCGGCGTCAAAGGGCGCATCACGAATTTGGTTTTTGCGCCGGACGGCAAACTGCTTGCGGCGGCAAGTTGGAACAAGACGGTGACTGTGTGGCGGTTTGAAAACCTCGACGCGATCACGCGCACCACGCCGATCAATCTCCCGCACGTGACGAGCGTGGTGACGGCGTTGGCGTTCAGCGCGGACGGGCAAACGCTCGTCGCGGGTGGGCTGGATGGCGCGGTCACTGTGTGGCGGATGGAGGATGGCGGTTGGCTCGAAACGTGGGAGGGCGACGCCCAGCCGATTATGGGCGTGGCGGTGCGCGCCGACGATGCGATCCTCGTCGCGGCAAGCGCGGGCAACCCGCCGGCGGTGCAGGTGTGGACAGCGGGCAACGTGCGGGAAATTCGCAACCCGTTGAGCCGGTACCATCTGGAAAAATTTTTCCTGGGACAACCTGCCGCGCGCTTTTTCTGGTCGGCGGTGATCGGGTTTGGCGTCGCCGCGAGTTTGGTCTTGGCGTTCGTGTTGCTCGTCAGCATTTCGGCGGCGCAATCCATGCGCGCGGAATTTCCCGATGCCAGCCCGACGCAATTGTGGCGGTGGGTGTGGGACGTGGAACTGGGAATCCACAAGGCGCAGTTGTTGGTGGCGAACGGCGAGTGCAAATCGTTGCGCGCGCCGGCGGGCAACCTGGCGCGGCTCGGGGGACCCGGCATGTTGGTCGTCGAAGAAGGCAACGCGGTTGCGCTGTCCAAGAGCGGGCAATTTTCGCGCGTCGTCGGTGCGGGCATTGCGTGGTTGCGGCCGTTTGAACGCGTGAGCACGATTGTGTACCTGTCGCCGCGCGTCGAGACGCTCGTCGTCGAAAAATTGGTGACGCAAGACCGGTTGCCGCTGACGCAATTCGCGCTGACGTTTTTTCATCGCGTTGATCCGGGCGATCAAAGCGCGGTAAGCGGCACACAGCGATACGATCCCAAACTCATCCACGATAAAGTCTGGTCGCCGCACGGCGGCGATTGGCGCGGGGCGGTGCGCGCGATTGCCGAGTCGGTGGTGCGCGATCTGATCGCGCAATACAATATGGCGGAGCTGGTGGCGATTGCCGGCGAAGCGCGGCAAAATCTCGCCGCCGAATTGCGCGCGCGGATCAATGTCAAGACCCAGCAATTCTTGGGCGTCGAAATCGTCTCCACCGATATTGGCGCCATCGTTATCCCGCCGGACATTCAAAGCGCGCTGACCGAGCAGGCGCTCGCCCAAGTGCATCGCCAAACGTTGGTGATTCAGGCGGAGGCGGAGAAGGAAAAGATCGTGCGCGAGGCGGAAGGCGCGGCGTTCCGCACGCGGTTGATCGAGCATGAGCGCGACGCGCTCCGCAAGGCGTTGATTCACGAGTTGGCGGAGCCGTTGCGCGACGCGAACGGCGAGCCGTTGGTCAGCGAAGAAACGGCGGAGCGGTACGTTGGCGTGCTCACGCGTTTTTTGGATTTGATCGAATCGTCGTTGGGACCGGACGAGTTAGATCGCTTGTTGGCTTTGCGCGGGCGCAAACCCTAACTCGCGGAGGTGGGCATGGGGATTTCCCAAGAGCAAGTAGATTTTGCGTTCGAGCCGGTTGGTTTTTTGGATTACGCGGCGGCGTCCGGCGCGGAGTTGCGCCAACAGGCGATCCAATTGTATCACGCGCGCAACTTGCGCGATGCGGCGCGGTGCGCGAGCGAACTGTATCACCTGGGTTTGAAGGAACACGATCCGCTTTTACAAGGGCTGGCGTGTTACTTGCTCGGCACGATCTATTTCGGCTTGGGAAATCGCGGGAACGACTGGGAGCGCGCGCGGGATTTTTTCGAGCAAGCCATCAGCCAGTTTCATCTGTGCCCCGATCCGCGCCGCGAGTTCAACGAGGGCGTGGCGTGGTACGCGCTCGCGCGCTTGTACGAAAGAATGTGCCGCGACAAGGATCGCTGGGAAGCCGCGATTGACGCGTACAAAAAAGCGGACGCCTTGTTCAAACGGCAACACGATCCGCTGGCGGCAATTGCCGAGGACGCCGAGCGGCGCGTGACGCGCAAATGGAAAGATCAACTGACGATCAAACACCACGTCCAAGAGTTGGCATTTATCCTGCCGCGCACGCAATCCGCGCCGGGGAGCGCATTGCCCGCGCTAAACGCCGACCCGCCGCCAAACGTCGCGCAACACGCGCTCTCCGCGCCGAGCGATTCCGCGACCGGGTGCTTGGCGTTGGCGTTCTGGGTGTTTGGCGCGCTGTTGTACGGGGTGACGCCGCTGGCGCTCTACGCGATCACGCGGCCCGAGTATCAGACTCCTGTGCTGGTCGGCTATGGGTTGGCGCTTGTGGCGTTGGCGATCAACCTGGGTGTGCTAATCGGGGCGGGGCAAATCACGTTCGTCGTGCCGCCGGGTTGCGCCGCGTTGGTTTCGTCGCGCGGTCGCGTGTGGCAGTTGGATGCGCCGGGGCGCAAACTGTTGTTGCCCTGGGTGGAGCAATTGCTGGGAATTTTCGCGCTCAATCATCCCGCGCTCGAAATTTTTCTCCGCGAATTTGCCACGCACGACGGTTTTACTTTATCGGTGCGCGCCCAAGCCGACTGCCGTTTGGGCGCGCCGTTAAAAGTGTGGGCGCATTTGGGCGCGACGATGCCGGCGCGCCGCGTGCTGTGGATCGTGCGCCCCTTGGCGCTGGCGCAAACATCCGCACACACGCAAGCCGAGGCGCGCCGGCTGTTGAACCAAACGTTGATCGAGATCGCACACGATCCGCTCAAGCGCGATCTGTTCACGCAGAAACCGATCCAAGCCCAGGCGTTTGCGCCGGCGTTGAATCGCGCGGCGGAGCCGACCGGTTTGCAGTTTACGCCGTTGCGCGTCGAGGCGTTCGTGCGCCACGTGCCGCCGGCAATTCCCGCGCCGGTGTGGCTCGCCATCGAGCCGGCGACGTTGACGTTGCCGTACCCGCAAAACGCGGACACGGCGCGGGATTTGCTCGCGTTGGCGCGCGCGCATCGCGCGGAACCGCGATTGTTCGGCGTGATGCAAGGCGAACTCAAACGCGATCTCCAATCGTCCGAGTTTGAACATCTGGCGCGAGCGCACGGCGTTGCGCTGATCGCGCGGCGCGAGTTGGGTGTGGCGCTCGCGCAAAAGCAGGACGGCGTGCTGACGTTGGGCGCGACGATGTGGTTGGCGCATCGGTTCGGGATGCGCGTGGTGGTGGCGGATGCGCTCGGTGGGCTGGAGCAACCCTGGGCGGCGACGCCGGATTTGTTGGAACTGACGCGCACGCCGGTCGTCGTCGTGACGGCAGGGATTCAGCCGGCTTGCGATATGCGCGCGACGTTGCGCTGGCTGGCGGCGAACGAGGTGCCAGTGATCGGGTATCAGACCGCCGAGTTGCCGGCGTTGTATGCGCGCGCGTCGGGTTTGGCGTTGACGCAACGCGTCGAAACGCCGGCGCAAGCGGCGGAGGCGGCGTTTCACCAGTGGCAAGCCGGCGGCGCGAGTGGCGTGTTGCTCTGCGTGCCGGCGCCGATCAGCGACGAGTTGCCGTTGGCGGAGTTTGCGTCGGCGTTGCAACAGGCGCGCGTGGAAGCGGAGCCGGCGAATGTCGCCGACAATCAGCACGTAGCGGCGGTGTCTGCTCGGCTCAAAGAGTTGACGCGCGGGGCGAGCGTGCGCGCGAATGTCGCCGCGCTGAGGAACAATGTGATCGTCGCGGCGCAAGTTGCCGATGCGTTGGCGCGGCTGGCGCAAGTTGCGGCGTGATGCGGTGACGCATCGCTCCAAAATGCGCCTACTTGTGCAAAACTCAATAGGATGCGTTCGGCGAAATCTCTTCCATCTGCCAGGGATCAATCATGATCCCGCGTGGATTGAATCCAAGAGGGACCTCGCCGACAATTTGCAAACGCGGATTCGCTTGAATTTCCTCACGCAAATTTTCGCTCGCCCAAATCACATCGAGCTTGAGTGTGTTTTCGATGAATACCCAACGTGCCGTATCATAGGGCTGACCACACCCGCGCAATCCGATCTGTAATGCACGTTGATCGTCTGGCATCGTGAGGGGTACTGCCGCATGGAACATGCCAAACATCCCGGACGTGATCGCGTTCGTGTACGTCATCGCCCAGTCGGTTTTGTTGACGAGTCGTTGCGTTGTCACGTTTGCCAAGCCAAGACCCGATGCGTTGCCGTGCGTTTCTTTCGTCAGATCGAGTACGGCGATCACCGCCACATCCATGCCCGCGGAAGGTTCAGGCGTGCGCGGCATCAACATCCGATTGATAATGTTCGTGTCCATTCCGTTGCCGCTGATGTTTTTGCCGATTTGCTTGACGACGAGCACCTCGACCTGGGCGAACGGAATGTTTGCCATCCAGGTTCGCGCGCGTTTGAGCAATTCCATTTCGCGCGCGGCGCCGATTTCGGACATGGTGAGCGCGGCGATTTCAGCGGTCTCGTCGTGCGCGTTCTCGATGATTGTGATCGCGCCGAGTACGTTCGTGTTCGCTTCAAAGATGCGCGCCGCCGATGCGAGCCAGCGCCGAAAGCCCGCGCTTCCATACGTGTGCATCGCGCTTGCGCCGTGTTGCCGCCCCAGCCCGATCACACACATTTTCGAAGGTCCGCTTTCGAGGTCGCCGTGAAAATTCGTGTGCGGCTTGATGCGACTGATCAGTAACGTGTGATCGGCGGCAGACGAGAGCACATCCTGAAACAATCCCGGTCCGTCTGGTAATTTGCCAATCTCGCGCACGTCCATCGTCGCGCGGATTTCTGCGCCGATGGAATCCAGTGTCACCCGTGTCGTTTCAACCAGCCGATTAGCCTGGATCAAGAAGTGTACGGTAGTGAAATCCGCGAATAAAAATGTTCGCAAAGATTTGCGTTATTCGCGGATTATCTTATGCCCGCGCGCGCCCACATTTTTTCCGCCGCGCGCTGACAATCGGCGATGAGGTTCGCTTCGTTGATGTTCACCGTGCGCCCCGCGCGCACCAAAATTTCTCCGCCCACGATCACCGTGTCCACATCGTTGCCATTCGCGTTATACACCAGTGCGGATTGGGGTGAATACACCGGCGCAATGTGCGGCCGCTGTAAATTCACAATCACCATGTCTGCGAACGCGCCCGGCGCGAGTCGTCCGATTTGGTCGCGCAAACCCATCGCCGTTGCGCCGCCGCGATACGCCATCTCTAGCACATCTTCCGGCAATAACGCCATCGCATCAAGCGTTTCGACTTTTTGCAAGCATGCGGTGAATTTCAAAACTTCGAGCATATCTTGAGAGTTGTTCGACCCAGGCCCATCCGTGGCGAGCGCGACCGGAATTTTCCTTTTGCGCCATTCGAGCACGCGCGGCGTGCCGGAGGCGAGATACATATTACTCACCGGACAATGCACAATCGCGCTACCGGCTTGCGCAATCAAATCCATCTCGGCGTCTTCGAGCCAAACGCAATGGACGAGTTGCCAGCGCTCATCGAGCACGCCGAGCGAATGCAACCAACGCAGGGGGGGCATCCCAGTTTCCTTGCGCGTCATCTCCACTTCGGCGCGCGTTTCGCTCAAGTGAATGTGCACGCCGACATCCCACTCACGCGCGAGACGCGCGACGTTTTGCAGGGCATCAGCGCGACAACCCCACGGAATCAATGGACCAAACTCGACGCGAATGCGCGATGAAGAATTCCACTGCTTGACGAGTCGCGCGGTCTCGCACACCGTCGTCTCCGGCGATTCTTGCAAACGCGGATGATACGGATCGCGATCCGCGTACCCGCGCGCTAATCGCGCCCGAACGCCGCTCTTGTGCGCGGCTTGCGCGACGCCGTCCATGTTACCGAGTGAGGTTTGAATGTAATGCTGGCTCAACACGGAGGTCGCGCCACACTTGAGATTTTCGACAAAACCGATTAGCGCGGCGAGATAAAAATCTTCTTCGGTCATCGCGATTGCGCCGGGCCAAATCGCCGCGGCGAGCCAATGCAACAAAGGTTTGTCGTCCGCGAGTCCGCGCAAAAAAGTTTGAAAGAGGTGCGTGTGCGCGTTGATGAATCCTGGGACAACGATGTTGCCGCGCGCGTCAATCGTCTCCCGCGCCTCGTTGCGAAAATTTTCCGGCGCGTTGCCCGCGCCAATGACAACGATGTGCTCATCACGCGCAAATACGTAACCGTTCGGGATGAGCGCGCACGGGTCGGGGTCGCAGGGAAGAAGGATGGCGTTGTGAATGAGAAGAGTGTTAATGGTTATCCTATCCAATTCTAGAGTGCGAGATGATCATGCCGGTCGAATGTTTCAGCGTGGAAACGCTTCTGCAAAAGTATCAATCAGCGGGCGCGCGTCTTCTTGCAATGAGTACATAATTGGGCATGAACAACCGGCATCAATGTATTCTTTGACTTTTTCGACACATTCGTATGGTGTGCCGGACGCGGTTACGAGTTGCACCAATTCGTCGGGAACGAGATGCATCGCTTGTTGTACTTTTTCTTTTGTCGTGGGCCACCCCAAAACTGCGTGAACCTGATCGAGCAAATCCTGGCTTACGCCACTCGCCTTCATGATGTGCGGCTCTTGTCCCAAGTATTGCACGAGCAGTTCGCGCGCCAAATCGAGCGCCGCGCCGCGATTCTTGTCCATCGAAACGACAAGCAGCTCGGGACGGTCGAGCGCGTTGAAATCGCGCCCCGCGCGTTCCGCCCCCGCGCGTACCAACGCGACAGCTTGGCGAATGTATGCCGGCGACACCATGTAATTCAACACGACCCCATCCGCGATTTCGCCGGTCAGTTCGAGCATCTTGTCACCCGTCGCGCCGATGTAGATCGGAATGTCGCGCGGACGCGTGTCGCCATGAATGATGTCGAGCTCCACCGCGTCTAAATTGATGAATTCCGAATGCCAAGTCACGACCTCACGCGCGAATAATTTTCTCAGCACGGTAATGAATTCGCGCGTCGCCTGCAATGGCTTGGTCCGCTTGATACCGATCTTGGATGTGATGGGTTCCCACCATGCGCCGATGCCGCAGATAACGCGTCCGCCGGACATTTCCCACAGGGTCGAGTACGTCGCGGCAAGTGTGGCGACGTTGCGGGGCCAGAACGGGAGCACGCCGCTTCCGATTTTCACGCGCGACGTGATTGCCACGAGCGCGCCCATCATCGAAATGCAGTCGCGCGCGAGGCGTGTGTCGGCTTGCCAGATGGCATCAAAGCCGCGTTGTTCCGCATAACGGGCAAATTCAAACTCGTCGCGGATCGAGTGTTTGTCTTGCAAGTAAATGGCTAAGGGTTGATGAGACATGAGACTCTCTGGATTTGGGATTTAGAGGATTGGCGCCGCGCAATTCACTTTACACCAACCGATACGTCAAGGTTTTCCCGGCGAGTTGCGCGAGAATGTTTGCGTAATCGCCGGCGCGCGGATGACCAGTAGTCGTCAATGTGCTTGCCGCAACGCCCGGCGTCAGAACCAAATTTTGCATCGGGTCGCGTCCTAGTTCGAGCAAGGGATCGTTGGGACGCATCGGCTCAAACGTGAACGTATCAAGCGCGGCACCGGCGAGTTGGTTCGAGCGCAATGCCGCAATCAACGCGGTTTCATCAATAACGCCGCCCGCGCCGGCATGGACAAAAATCGCGCCCGGTTTCATCGCCGCAAAAAAATTTGTGTCGAGCGATTGTTCAGTTTGAGGCGACACCGGCAAAAGCGAGCAGATAAAATCACTTTGCTTGATCAACTCACCTCGCTCGGCAAAGGTGATGCCAAGTTCGGTTTCGGCTTTGGCAGGCAAGCGTGTTCGTTTGTTGTACAGAAGGGTGCAATCAAAAGCGCGCAAGCGCCGCGCGAGTTCCCCGCCGATTTCGCCAAAACCGAGAATGCCGACGGTACTTTGCCGCAACCCACGAATGCCCGTCCGTTGCGTCCAATTGTAGGCAAAATAGTCTTCGGTGCATTGGCGCGGCTCGCCCCACGCGCCGGCTTGAACGGTGACGTGCATTAGCTCGCGCGCACGTTTTACCGTCATGAGCATTTGCATCAGCATGTGCTCAGCGACCATCGCGCAATTCGCGATAGGGAAATAACAGACGGGAATGTTCGCACGGCGCGCCGCGCTCAAATCAATGTCCCATGTTTGCGAACCGAGGCGTTGAATCAACTTCAAACTGCGCCCGGCGGCAATCAGCGCGGCATCAATTTCGCCTGAACGTTCGCTGATGAGAAATTCTATCTGCGGCAATTGTTCCAAAATTTCCGCCCGCGACGGATCGCGCATCAACGTGATTTCAAGTTCGGAAGGCGCGCCGGCGAGCGCGCGTTTTTGATGATACTCGCTTCGATGCGTGATGAAAAGAGTGGGGTGCTTCATCGGGCTAGGGTTTCAGTTCTAATAGTTTCATTGCGGCATCGGCGGTTGCGCCGTCATGCAAAATCGCGGCGACGGCGCGCGTCATTGCCGCCGGATTTTCAAACTGCCAAATGTTGCGTCCAATCGCGACGCCGGCAACTCCGGCATCCATCGCGCGCTTGATTTCGACCAACATTTCTTTTTCCGCGCCACGTTTCGCGCCGCCCAAAATGACGATGGGCAGAAAGCACGTTTGCGTTACCCTTTCCATTTGTGGCGCATAAGGACACTTGATCCAATCCGCGCCCATCTCTGCGCCGACGCGCGCCGCGAGCGCAATGTTTTCCGTTGTGCGTAATTCCGGCGGGCTGTCGAATCCGCCGGGCACCATCTCCGCCATGACCGCTACATTCCAAGCATGGGCGGCTTGAATGCCGCGCGCCAAATTGTCGAGCGAGGTTTGTTCTTGCGGCGAACCCGGAAATGCGCTCACCGCGATGGCATCCGCGTCCACGCGCAAAACTTGTTCGATGTTTTGCGTCAACACACCTGGACCCGGTGTCTTGCTCAAACTCGTCGCGCCACCATCGGCGCGCACGATGAGACCGCACGCGGCAAGTTCGCGCGAGAATTTGCGCGCAATTCCGTACGAAGTGAGAATCGCATCTGCGCCCCCCGCAACTACGCGCGTAATCGTTTCGTCCGGCCGTTCGAGACCGGGCTTGGGACCATCGAGCAGTCCGTGATCCATCGCGACGATGAGTGCGCGACCATCCTCACGGAAAATGTGTTTGAGTCTGCGATTGATCGTCATGATTTCTCCTCGTGTTAAATTATTTCCAACCGCCCATCGCGTACCGCGCCCGCCGCCGGAGTAATGCCATCATGGCGACGGATGTGTTCCAACATCAGATCATGGAAAAACAATCCCGTGTCCACACCGCCGGCTTGCTTGGGATCGAAAATGAGCAGAGGCAAATTCGACGCTACCTGCTTTTCCCAATTCCGCGCCAGCCCTCTGAAAAAAGTGATGCAGACAAGGCGATACATCATATCCATCGTAGATTCGATGGCAAGTCCTTTTAATTTGATTTCGGTCGCCTTGATTTCTGAACGAAGCGGATGGCGTTGGATATGATAACGAATATCTTGACTAAAGTGCTGGAATCCTCTGTCCTGTGGTGGCTCGTCCGCAAGGTCTATTCGCCGTGCGTTGTCTTGAATCAATGCGGCGAGTTGTTTGCCGGTGAGAGTCAAGAGAATGAGCGTATCCTCGTAAGGCATCACGCCCAACCAATCACCCCACGTGAGCGGTTGCCCCGCGTGTAAACCCGCGCTCGTGACCGAAGCATCCAACATGGCAAAATCTACGTTCAGCCCGCGCGCGCGGCACCCGGCGACTAGAGTGTCGGTCATAAAATTGTGCATGGCAGATTCCGCCGCCGCGGCTTGCTCGCAACAGATTGCCGTTGTAATGTCCAGGCTTGTCACTCGGCCCAAGTTTTTTTCATAGCGCGGGTAGAGTTGCGCGAGAAGCGGTTGTACACATTGCTCAGTGAACACAACAGATTCTTCAAGTTGTGTGCTTGGATGCAGAACAGCATTCGCCACAGTGACAGTTTCTCGCAAAATTAAATCCACTTGCCCCAGATGGCGTCCCTTGCAATCTGCCTGAACGATGGGAATGCCATTGACTATGTTCGAGGGCTCAAAACCCTTCTGATTCAGAATGGTATGCGTGTGCGCGCCGATAATGAGGTCAACACTGCCGGTAGGCAAATGTTGCGCCAACTCCACATCTCCCGCCAAACCGACCGGCGCAGACGGGGAATTGAGATGCAATCCGAGATGACTCAGTATGATGACAATGTCACTCAATTGACGAATGATGGGCAAAAGATTTTTCACAACTGGGATGGGGTCAACAATTTCAAACTCCGAGCCCGGTCGAGAACGCAGGTCGGCGGTGGGTGTCGTCAAACCAATCAACCCAATTCGGACACCTTTGAGGTAAATGATTGCGGCGGGGTCACAGACCTGTGCCAATTGTTTGGTTGGCTTGAGATTGGCGGCAAGCACCGGAAAGTTGGCGTCCCGACGAATCGCGTGCGCCAAAAAATCAAGTCCCAAATCAAATTCGTGATTGCCTAAAACGGACGCATCAATTCCGGCTGTTGAATAAGCATGGTAACCAGGATGAATTAAATACTGATGCAAATCTCGACTGAGGAGCAAATCAAAGGGCGTACCGATCATATCGTCGCCGCCTGCCAAGACGATCACCGCCGCGTTCGGGTTCTCTTGGCAAGTCGCCCGGCTTTGCTCGATGTATGATACGAGTTTGGAAAAGACCGGCACCGATTCCGTGTGACTGACTCGCGCGATTTGTCCGTGCAAGTCGTTGAAATGCAGAATCTTGAGTTGAAAAGGATGGCGGTCATAATGCCAGATTGCTGGGATTTGCATCTCTGCCGAGTCCGCCAGATGCACATGTTCTTGCGTGGCATCTCCTTTCAGCAAAAAGAGTTGCCGGTCTTGCGCGATGATTGGATTGACTGTGCCGCGCACTAAACGCAAACCTGAAGAATCACTTGCCGCCATCGGTGCTAGCCCAACCGGTCAATCATGTCCAGAGTAATTTCGTACAGCAACGGTTCGCCTTGAAAAAAACGACGCAGTTCTTCAGCCGCCAACACACTCATATCGCTACAATCGGAAATACAGCCGGCGAGATGCGGCATCACCACAACATTTTCCAGCGAACGCAACGGATTCGTCGGCGATGGCGGTTCGGGGTCGGTCACGTCGAGAAAAGCAAACAAACGCCCCTTGCTCAATTCTACAATCAATGCCGGTTCATCAATCAGCGCACCGCGCGCTGTGTTGATCAAGATGCAATCATCTTTCATCAATTTGAGCAAGTCCGCGTTGAGCATTTTGTTGGTCGCCGGCAAGAGCGGTGCATGTAATGAAATGATGTCAGCATCGCGCGCCATTTGCTCCAGCGAAACTTTGGTTGCGCCAAGTCGCGCAGCTTCGGTTTCCGAAACAAACGGGTCATACAACAGAATGCGCGCATCAAACGGCTGGAGCAGTTTGATGACGTAACGCCCTACTTCGCTCGCACTAATAATGCCGATGTGATTGCGATGTAATTCGCGCGAGGGCCAATAGCGACTCTCTCGCCACCCACCGGCGCGCACATGTTGCGCCAGAGGGAAAATGTGCTTGATGCCGATAATCATCAAGCCAAGCGTAGTCTCTGCCACATCTTTTGCCAGCGCCGGACGCGCCGAAAAAATTTTGATGCCTTTGCCCCAAAGCGCATCCGAAACGATCTTTTTAACGCTACCGCCCATGTGGACGATGGCTCGCAGGCGAGGAGCCGCCGCAATCACTTCAGCATCCAACTGAGCCACATCCCAACTGGTGATGCACGCATCGGCATTGGGCAAGAGCGCGAGCAAATCTTTTTTCGTTGCGGGGGCATTGCCCTCGTGATGAATCACATCCGCGAACGTTGCAAGTGCATTCCAAGAAGTTTGATTGAACATGCGTTGGTAATGGTGTTTGCCAATCGTGATGGCGACAATGGGGTGAGGCATAAAAATCATTTCCTTCATTTTATCCAGTTCCTTTATTTCTTTGGAGGAAATGAGGGAAATAAAGGAACTGGGAGCATTAAATCATCCCTTCACCGACCCTTCGACCATCGCCGTAAAAAAGTGGCGACGGAAGAAAAGGAAAAGGATTACAACCGGCATGGCGATAATCGCGCAGGCGGCGGCGACGACCTGAAGATTGACCAGGTTTTGTCCCAGGAATTCGTAGAGGCCGAACATGACCGGCTTGTTCGCGTTTTTGGTGACGAGCAAATAACCGGCAAGAAATTCATTCCACACGTTGACGAATGTGAGCATGAAAATCGCAATCATGCCCGGCGCGGCAAGCGGCGCGGTCACGCGAAACAGCGCGCCGAGTGGACTGCACCCATCAATCATCGCCGCTTCTTCCAAATCGCGCGGGATGGCGTCAAAAAATCCTTTGGCGATCCAGACCGAGAGCGGCAAAAAGAAACCGACATAGACCAGGATGATAAAGACCCGGTCGTCATACGGCAACCCGAGCGTGCGGATGCCGATGCCCATTTGATAGAGCGCGAGCAAATTCGTAAGCAGGGGCACGCCAGTGATGGCGATGATGCCGGTGAGGAGTGCGTTGTGTCCGCGAAAACGATAGCGCGAAAAGGCATAACCCGATGTCGCCGCGAACAGAACGACAAAGAGCGAAGAGACGACTGCATACAAGACCGTGTTGCCGCCATAGGTGGCAACGATTTTGCCGGTCATGTCATAGCCCCAAAAGGATTCCTGGGACGGCTGGAGCATCAACACGCGGTCATATCCTTCCAACGACCACCGGCATGCGCTCAGGTCGAACGCTTGGGTGGGCGTATCGCATGGAAAGAGTTGCGGTGGGATGCGAATAATGTCTTCGTGCGTTTTGAAGGAGACAATCAGCGTCAGCGCGATGGGAAGCATGTTCAACACGACAATCGTGATGAGCGCGCCATAAATCACCCAACGGCTTTTGCCGCTCCAAAATGAGTGGGACGGTCCGTTCATACTTGATCATGCCCTTCTTCGATCTTGGTGAAGCGCAATGTGGCGAGAATCAGCGCCCAGTTCACCAACGCGATAATGAGCGCGAGCGCGGCGGCGCGCCCGAATTGGATGCGAGACCAACCAATCGAATAAAGCAGATAACTGAGAATTTGCGTGGCGGTGCCGGGTCCGCCGCCCGTGGAGGTAAAGATAATGGCGACGCCGTTCATGCCGTTCAGAATGACATTGAAGATCGCGACAACCATTGTCGGCAGGATGAGCGGCACGACAATGTGGCGAATCACTTGCCAGTTGTTCGCGCCGTCAATGCGGCTACTTTCAACAACTTCGGCGGGCACCATCTGAATCGCGGCGAGGATGAGGAGCGTAACGAATGGTAGCGCGCGCCACGTTGAAGCCAGGATGAGTAGCCACATCGCGGGCGCGGGTGGAAAGGGAAAACCGGGAATCCAAGGTTTGGGCGGCACAGCGGTGAGAATCGAAAGCCCGTTGGGCGGAAATCGCGCCGGGTCCATCAAATAACCGGTGAACACGCCGTAATCCGGCGCAACCATTAAGCGAAACATGAATCCGACAATCACATGGGAAAGGACCCAGGGAATAAAAAGCAAGGTGATAAAGAGTCCGGAGAACCGGATTTTCCGGCTGAGGAGAAACGCGGTGATGAAACCGCCCAGCATCGTCAACGCCACATGAAAGACGAGGAAGACGATAGTCAGCCCAACGCTTTCGCCGAATTGATTTAGCGTGATGAGCCGCTCAAAATTATCGAGTCCGACAAATTTCCAGCCGGCGGCGTCATGCTCTTGCGTGCTGAGCCAAATCGTGTACAGCGTGGGATAAACCTGGACAACGAGCAACGCCAGCATCGTTGGCAAAAGCAGCCAGACTGGCAGAGATTTATCGAACCAACTTTGTTTTTTTAGCGAGTGAATATTTGGGGACAAGGGAACCCGACCTCGAGTGTGTTCAGAATGAAATCTGCTGCTGAAACACACGGGAATTCTACAGAATTTTTTGTAGGTTTCTATGCGATTCTGTGGCGGAAATTATTGGGCGTGATGCAGAACCGGGTGAGCGAGGCGACGTGCGTCGCCTCGCTGACTGTTGCAAACGCTTACTTGATGTCCTTGTTGTATTCTTCTTGTGCTTTGGTCAACGCCGCGGCAATGTCCGCCGTGGGGTCTTCTTTGATCAACTTGTACAATGTGGTCATGATGATGGGTTGCGCCACGGAGGGTTTGGTCAACGTGCCGAACCACGGACGGCAATTGCTCGCCGCCATCACCTGCCCCGCTTGCTTAAAGTACGGCGTCTGGAAACTGGAATTGGACAACGATGTTTTGAGCGCCGGGAAACCACCAACTGCGCCCAGAACAAACTGGGGATTTTGTTGCGGCGTCATGATCCAGTTGATGAACTCCTTCGCCCCATCCAAATTCTTTGAGCCAGTAGGAACGATGATGCCCGAAGCGGCGAGGTTGCAGCCGGGCGTCTTGCCGGCAGGAGCCGGGAACGGCGCGAGGTACGTGTCGCCTGCGGCGAGTGCGTCGAGGTAATCGTTCAGATTGCCCTTGGCATAGCGCGTGCCGCTCGGTGCTTTGAGTGTGTTAAGGAAAAGGTACGCGTTCATGCCGGTCGCAAACGAACCGACCGCACCGGTCTTGAATGCTTCTTCTTCTTGGAAATTGCCGGCAAAGGACGATTCGGTGACGTACCCCTTCGCCACAATTTCGCGCATGAACTGGATTGCCGCGATATTTTCTGGCGTGTTGAGCAACATCTTGCCCTTGCCATCATCGTACTTGCCGCCGAACGAGAACATCATGGTCGTCATGCCGCGCGTGATGCCGTTGCCATCGCCAAACGTCGAGCCATAGTATGTGAGCGCGGGAACGCCTTTTGCTTTTAACGCGGCGGCTTGGGTCAGGAAATCTGCCGGCGTTTTGGGATAGCCGTTCGGGAAATGATCTTTCCACACCAACACGACCTGCGGACGAATCGAGAGCGGGATGCAGTACAGTTTTCCATTCGTCGCCGTGCACGCGGACACGGCGCTCGGATCCAAATCTTTGTACCACGCTTGCGCCTGTGCCCACGCGGTCAAATCCTGCGCGGTGCCATTGTTGACGAAGGTGTTAATGTCGAGCGAGATTTGGAAGAGGTCGGGCACTTCGCCTTTGGCTTGAACCGCCGCGACGAGCTCTGCGTTCATTTTACTGAAATCTTTTTGAACGTTTGCCCAATTCCATTTGCCGGTGAATTGTTTGTTGAATTGCGGCATCGTATCGCGCAGATACGCATTGCCAACTGCAGAATCGGATTTGGGATCCATGTTCTTTTCATCGAACTGGGTCCAAAAGACAATGTCTTTGGGTTTCGGAACAGCCGTGGCGGTAGGGGGTACTGCCGTTGGCTTGGGCGCTTCAGTTGGTTTGGGCGCGGCCGTTGCTTGCGGTGCACTGGTCGGCGCTGGGGCGCTTGTGGGTGCCGGCGCGCTAGTAGGTGCGGGAACAGGAGTTGCAGTTGGCGCAGGCGCACATGCGGCAAGCACCGTCAACACTGCGATAGTCAGACTGATAAGCAAAATTCGCTTGTTCATTTTTCTTCTCCTCGTTTTTGGGGTAGTTGAACGTATCGCTGAATTTGCGTCGTTGCAATCGCCAGCATCACCTCCTAACCTTTATAGCGTCCATGCTGTTCGCCGCCATCCACGACAATCGTTTGCGCGGTGATGTACTCGGCGCGAATTAAAAACAGAACGGCGTCGGCAACATCTTGCGGCGTACCCCAACGATTCAACAAGGTGCGCGCGGCGGTCTGCGCGATTCGCTCAGGGGTAAACTCCGGGGACGGCAGTACCGGTCCAGGCGCGACAGCATTTACGCGAACCTGGGGTGCAAAATCCATTGCCAGTTGCCTCGTCATCTGATCCATCGCCGCCTTGCCAATGGAATGTGCCGCATAATTTTTGCGCGGTTCCCATGCAAACAAATCTATAATGTTGACGATAACGCCCGCGCCGCGTTGAATCATCAAGGGTGCAATTGCATTCGCCAGATAAAACGGCCCGTCGATCACTGTGTTCGTTACACGATGCCACTGGGTCAGATCATTCATCGGCAATGGCGTGAGCTCAAAGATGGATGCGTTATTCACCAAAATATCAATTGCGCCAAATCGCTCCACCGCCGCATGCACCATCGTGAGAACCTCGTCCCGGTTCGCTACGTCACATTGAAACGCGATGGCGTCTACGCCAAATGTACGCGCCTCGGCGCATGTCTCATTCGCTTCTTTACTGGATGCGTTGTAATTGATGACTATGTTCGCCCCGGCTTGCGCGAGCGCGAGTGTGATGGCTTTGCCCACACGCCGCGCGCCGCCGGTGACCAGCGCGACTTTGGCTTTAGGATCCATTTCCCTTATCTGCGTACAAGTGATCGTACAACTCGCCGTATCGTACAAATGCTTCGATGTATGCGGCACGTGTTGCGGGATTCGGTTCGATGCGTTGATGTCGGTGAATCATCGCGGCACACGCACGGTCCAAATTTTTGTGCGCACCGCACGCTACGGCTGCCTGAATGACACTCCCCAAGATCACGGTGTTTTGTTCGGCTAGGGTTGCGACCGGTTTTTGCAAAACGTCGGCTTTGATTTGCAACCAGAGTGAACTGTTTGCGCCGCCGCCAGTGCAGATGATTTCCGGCGCGGTCACGTTCAACGCGCGCAACCCATCGAGATTGCGCTTGAGCATAAACGCACCCGCTTCGAGAATCGCACGGGCGAAATGTGCTTTGGTGTGTCGCAAGGTAAAACCGGCAAACACGCCCCGCGCATTTACGTTATGCTCTGGGCTGAACGCACCCATCAAATGTGGTAGCATCGTCAATCCTTCACAACCGGGCTCAATCGTACGCGCGAGATCATCCATCATTCGGTACCCGTTGTGATTTGTTGTCTGCGTGGCGCGCATTTCTTCTTGCGCAAAATTATCACGAAACCACCGCAAGGTCATTCCGCCGGTGGGACAGACCGCAACAAAAAAATATGCGCCAGGAAATGCATGAACATTCACCGGAATTCTCCGGTTCGGATCGAGATCGTGCTTGGCGATGGTGGCTTGAATGGTCAACGCGCCACCGGTGCTTTCCGAGATAATCCCCGGACGGACGTTGCCCGCGCCGACGGCACCCGCCGATTGATCCATTCCGCCCGCAACTACCGCGACCTGGCTCGGCAATCCCAATTCATTCGCGGCGGCGCGTGTCAGTGTACCAATGATTGCGCCGGGCGCGACTGGCTCAGAGAGCTGCGCGCGCGAAATTCCGACACATGCGAGCATGTCATCCCACCAATCGTTGCGCCGCGCGTCCCACAACAACGAACTACATGTCAATGCGCCGTCGGTGATAAATCGCCCGGTCAGGCGATGCCTCAAGAAATCGGCGACAAACAGAAACTTGTGGGTGCGCGTGAAGATTTGAGGTTCGTTTTCTTTGAGCCACAAAATTTTGCACGCTGTCCACATCGGGACGATCTCTGGATTGCCCGTAGCCGTGTAGACCTCGCGCGGGTCAAAGCGTGCGGAGATCCTTTCTGCTTGCACACGTGCACGATTGTCGAGCCATACCATCGCGGGATACAATGCGCGACCCTGTTGGTCTACCGCAATTGTCGTTTCACCTTGTGATGAAATTGTAAGTGCGGTGATCTCATTCACCCGCGCCGGAATCGCGGCGATAATACGATGGACTGCCCGCGTCAATGCCTGCCAATATATTTCCGCATCAACCTCAACCCAATCCACCGACAATGTGATCAGAGCATATTCTTCGCTGGCAGTCGCGACGGCAAACCCATTCTCATCGAACAATCCAACCTTTAGCGCAGTCGTCCCTGCATCAACACCAAGGAACAACATTTACTTACTCGCGTTCAATGCGCGCCACACCATTTCTGGCGTGATGGGCAAATCGCGAATACGAACACCCACCGCATCGTATACCGCGTTTGCGATTGCAGGCGCAACGCCATCCATTGGAATTTCCGCGACGGCCTTGGCGCCAAATGGTCCGCTCGGTTCAAAGGTGGGCACGAGGATTGCTTTGATTTCCGGCATTTCGTCCGCACGGAAAATGTGATAATCGTTCAAGTTGGTTGTCAGCAACGCGCCATTATCATCGTAAACCATTTCTTCACACACCGCATAACCGAGCGCCTGAGTCATGCCGCCTTCGATTTGCCCTTGTGCGGTTTGCGGATTGATCGCCGTGCCGCAATCTACCGCCATCACCAATTTTTTCACGACGATCTGCCCGGTCTCGGTATCTACTTCAACCTCAGCGAACTGCGCACCAAACGGTGGCGGCGAATTGTACGACATGTGCGAAGCCGTCGCCATGATTTGTTTTTGATCTTCGGTGTGCAAACTGTGCAATGCGATTTCGGCAAGCGTGGCGCTCCGACCATCCGGCGCAATTACCGCACGATTTGCCAATGTCCAATTATCATTTCCTAATTTCAGCCCTAGCATTTTCGCGGCGCGTTCAAAAATCTGCTTTCGCACCTCTTCCGCCGCTTTTTTCACCGCACCACCGGAAATGAACGTCGTAGATGATGCGTATGCCCCAGTATCGAATGGCGTCATGTCCGTGTCGGACGAATATACAATCACATCCGATGTGGACACGCCCAACACCTCTGCCGCGATTTGCGCAAGCACTGTATCTGACCCGGTTCCCAGGTCGGTTGCGCCAACCAGCACATTAAAGCTGCCGTCGTCGTTCATCTTGATGCTCGCTGCACCCATATCGAGACCGGCAATTGCTGTGCCATGCATGCACGCTGCCATGCCTTGACCACGACGCAAATTGGGTTTGCCCGGAATAACATGTCTGTCTGGGATAATGGGAACCGAAAGGCGAGTAACAGATGTTAACTTTCCATCTTCTGTCGTTCGCCGGTCATCGTATTTCCATCCCATCGCCGCCGCGCCTTGCTCCACACATTCCGGCAATGCGCAGGTTTGGATTCTTTGCTCAAACCCCTCGCGCGCTTCACCCAGCGCAACCGCGAACGGAAGCGCGTCTCCCACGCGCACCGCATTCTGCAAACGAAACGCGATCGGGTCGAAATTCATTTCGTGCGCGATTTCCTCCATCAAACTTTCGAGCGCAAACTCAGCTTGCGGCGCGCCGTACCCGCGAAACGCGCCGGGTGTTGGTTTGTTCGTGTATACGATCTTGGCGCGCAGGCGCATGTTGGGGCAACGATACATAGACAAGCCGCGTAAGCCGGACACCGTGCACACTGTGAGACCGTGCGTACCGTATGCGCCGGTGTCTTCCACAATGTTCATTTCGAGTGCGTGCAGAGTACCATCGTTCAACACGCCTGCACGGTACATGATTGTTTGCGGATGACGCGAACGTGCGCTCGTGAATTCGAGTGCGCGCGTGTACTCGAATCGCACCGGACGATTCGTTGCGAGCGTGAGATGGGCGCATAAATCCTCGATGAGCATTTCTTGCTTGCCGCCAAATCCACCGCCAATGCGCGGTTTGATGACGCGAATGCGTTTGACCGGCAATCCCAACAGGGGCGCAATCATACGGCGCACGTGAAATGGCACCTGGGTCGAAGTACGAATCACAAGACGTTCATCTTCATCCCAGTATGTCACAGCGACATGCGGCTCAATGGATGCCTGCTGAACTTGATGTACGTGATATGTTCGCTCGAACACACGGTCCGATTCGGCAAGACCTTTATCAACATCGGCAACATCGGCGCTGACCGTTGCTGCGAGATTGTGTTGAGCATCTACAATACCAACAGCATCCGGCTCATCGTGAATCATCGGCGCACCATCGCGTAATGCATCCGCTGGATCGAAAACCGCCGGTAGGATTTCGTACTCGACCTCGATCAATTCGAGTGCGCGTTGTGCAATCTCCGGCGATTCTGCGGCAACGACTGCAACGCGATCACCCACATACCGCACCTTGGAATCGAGCGAGACTTGATCATAGGGTTTCGGATTCGGGTACGATTGTCCACCGGTCACATAGACCACACGTGGCACGTCTTTGTATGTGAGCACGGCATGGACACCGGGCAATACACGCGCGCGCGAAGAATCAATACGCTTGATGCGCGCGTGTGCGTGTGGGCTGGTCAGCATTGCTGCGTGTAACATACCAGGTAGATTGATGTCGTCCGCAAATACCGGCTTGCCTTTGGCAAGTCTCAACGCGTCCACTTTTTGCTCCGACTTGCCAATGACGTGCGATTCAGTGATGGCCGGCGCAACAACCACCTGAGGCAATTGCCGCGTTAAAATATTGGCCGCTTTGTCAGTTGGGTCGTTTGGTGATTGAGTGGTTGGAATCGAAAGCGGAATTCCAAAGTCTGGATTCTGGGTTCCAACTTCTGGCTTCCGCATTCGTTCCGCCGCGAGCAACATGGCGCGAACCGGTTTCTCGTACCCGGTACAACGACACAATACACCACTCAACGCATCGCGCGCTTGCGCTTCGGTTGGATTAGGATTCACATCCAACAACGCCTTGGTCGCGAGAATCATCGCGGGGGTGCAATAGCCGCATTGAATCGCGCCGGTCTCGATGAATGCTTGTTGAATTGGATGTAGTTCATTCGTCGTAGCCAATGCTTCGAGCGTGACGACGAAATGTCCCGCGGCTTGTACGGCAAGCATCACGCAACTTGCGATGGGTTTTCCGTCGAGCAACACCGTACACGCACCACACGCGCCATCTTCGCAACCGTGCTTGACACTCCAATACCCGGCTCGACGCAAAACAGCGAGCAAGGTTTCGTTCGGCGCGCAATCGAGTTGTTTGATTTGTCCATTTAAGGTGAATTGAATTTGCATAATCACTTAAAACACTGGCGGCGTAATTGCTGAAATCCATACCGCATCTTCTTTTTGGAATGCGCACGCGAGTTTATGTAATTTGGCGCCGGAGAAATAAATGGAATCACCCGAACATAAAATTTGTTCGCCTGCATCCAAGCCAACACACGACGCGCCCGAAAGCACAAAGATAAACTCTTCGGTTGGCTCACGTAGACGCCGAGCAACGTTGCCGGTGCCGGGTGCCAGGCGTCCACAAATCGCTTTCATCTTGTGCGCGAGATCGGGGGGTGAGTAATTGGTACGTCACACCGGCAACCGGGAGGGTAAGTTGAGAGCGAGCATTGGCACGCACAACAGGAACATAGGCGAATGATTTATTTTTGGAGCCGCGCGCTTTCGGTTGAGGTTGTGTATGATCTGAAAGAAAGGAGAGAATCGAAACTTGAGTGCTTCGGCGATACACCGCAGCGAATCAATCGAGGGATTGGTTTGACCGCGCTCAACTTGGCTGATGAATGAGGCAGTCAGGTCTCTTTTGCCGGCAAGGTCGCGCAAACTTTGTCCTGTTTCTTTGCGCCGAACTTGAATACGATATCCGAGAGAATCATGAAACTTTGACATGTTCCCACCTACCGCGATGCAGATGATCAAGATTAATAAGATTATAGCCGATGGGCAAGTGAATGTCAAGTATTACTTTACGGCTGGTGCAAAGTCGGAGGGGGGGTAACCACTTTGGAGCATCTGTACCTCTTTGCGAGGCGAACACTCCCCACTCTGGCGTCAGAAACGACGTTCGCGCAAGCAAAATGTCCCCTGTCAATAGACTTTGCACCAATCGTAAAGTATTACTTAGCGTCCTTACAGTATTACTTGACACACTAGCTGTCGTTGAAACCACCCCGTTACTGCAGATATTTCACCGTTCTCCGAAACTTACACAAATCTACACGCGGCAGATTGTTGTTCGGTTCCTGCTTCACCGAGCGTCGCTTGATTCGCATCAGGTCTTACACTCTCTCCACAGGCGTTTTGCGTGTCGGGGGAACTCCCCGCCAACCCTTCTAAATTGA
>CAIKBD010000406.1 GCA_903825565.1 uncultured Anaerolineales bacterium
AGAGCCTATCCCAAAAATAAAATTGGATACAATGTGCCTGGAGGATCAACCCTATGGCACATCTAACGCATGGTCAGAAAATCCGTCGGCGGGAGTTGAAAGCGCACCAACAACGGCAACGACGAATTAACCTCTTCGGGCGAGTCTCGGACAAGTTATGGACGGTGTTTGTGAAATACCTGCCGCCCGAACCACCACCTGAACGGCGGGCGCGCCCAATTGTTCCTTTTCGGCAAGTGCTCGGTGGCCTGGTCTATCGTCTCCGCACCGGTTGTCAATGGAAGGCGATTCCCGCCGAGTTCGGTTCGGGCAGTCCTTGTCATCGCCGGTTTCAGGAATGGCAAGCGTGCGGCGTCTTTGAACAGGTTTGGGCCGATCGCGTCCGCGCCTACGATCAAAAATGCGGTATCGCGTGGAACTGGCAAATCTTGGACAGTGCCATCATTCCCGCTCCCTTGGGGGGTGCAAAAACAGGCAAGAATCCGACTGACCGTGCCAAGTCGGGTAGCAAACGGCATGTCTTGGTGGACCGGCGTGGCGTGCCACTGGCACTCACCTTGTCTGGCGCCAACACGCCGGATTACCAATGCGCCGAAGCCACGTTATGCAACTTGGTGATTCGCCGCTCCTGGCGTGACCGTCAGGGTCATTTAGTGGTACGTCATTTCTGCGCCGATAAAGGCTACGATTATGCTGAAGTGCGTCAGGTCGCTCGCCGCTTGGGATATCGTGTGCACATCGCCCATCGTCGGCGACGTGGCGAACCTGAGCCACCGCCCGTGACGGGCCACCGTCATCCGGCGCGGCGGTGGGTGATTGAACGCACCAACTCATGGCACAATCGATTCCGTGCCTTGAAAATCCGCTGGAAAAAAAGCTGAGAATTACGAAGCCCTGGTTCATTTCGCCTGTGCGATCATCACCGCTAGATTTTTGGGATAGGCTCTAAGTGTGTTAAACTGCATGTGGGTAAGTTCCTTGGTTGGGATACCAGGAGTTTACCCCGTGGGGCAATCTAGCGCAAGTCTGGGTTGCCCCATAGTCTAAACTTCAAATAATGAGTTGGGTGTATAATCTCTTGCGTTCCGCAAGAGCATCCACGCCACAGGCAAGGGCAACCTGAGTCGCCCCTGAGACCTCGAGCCTGAAATGTAGATGAGACCCTTGCCTGCGGCGGTCTCCCGATGTCGGACGGTATCTAAGGCCTCCTGGTTCAAGGATGAGCTTGCATGCACAAGGTTGACACGCGGAGTCCGCTGGCACATGCTCTGCCATTTTTAAGAGAGGTGAATCAAATGACTCTACCTACCCTCGGTCTCGACATTGCCAAGGACAAGTTCGATGCGGCATTGCTCCACAATGACCAGCTCAAGCAACATGTGTTTTCGAACGACGCTAAGGGCTTTCGCCAACTCGCGACCTGGCTGACCAAAGCCAAGGCAACTCAGGTTCACGCGTGCCTGGAAGCCACCGGCACGTATGGCGAGGCGCTGGCACAGTTTCTCTATGATGCCAAACACACGGTGAGTGTCGTCAATCCCGTGATGGTCAAAGGCTTTGCCCACAGCGAATTGCTCCGCACCAAAACGGACAAAACGGATGCGGCACTCTTGGCACGGTTTTGTTTGAAGCAAAACCCGCGGGCGTGGACCCCGCCATCCCCAGAAATCCGCGAATTACAGGCGTTATTGCGCCGGTTGGAAAGTCTCAATCAAATGCATCAAATGGAAGCCAATCGGGTCAGCAGTGGGATCACTTCACCCACCGTCCAAGCATCCGTGCAAACCACCTTGGAATTTTTGGAACGCGAGATTCGCCAAATCAAAAAGCAAATTCACGCTCACCTCGAGCAGCATCCCGAACTGAAACGTCAGCGCGACTTGCTGATTTCCATTCCTGGGATTGCGGAGCAAACCGCCGCGATGTTGCTCGCCGAGTTCCGCGACATTCCCAGTTTTGAGAGCGCACGCGAAATGGCGGCGTTCGCGGGACTCACGCCAAAACATCGGCAGTCGGGATCATCCGTGCATGGCAAGTCCCGTCTCGACAAGATGGGCGCGGCGCGCATTCGGAAGGCGTTGTATATGCCCGCGATTGTCGCCTTGCGCTACAACGCCGTGATTCAAACGTTTGGTGAACGTTTACGCACAGCAGGCAAACATTCCCTGGTCATTATTGCCGCCGCGATGCGCAAGCTGATTCATCTGGCGTATGGAGTTCTCAAGTCTGGTCAAGTGTTCGATCCCGATTGGGCTTCCCGTACAATTGGGGCTTGACATTCAAGACGGTATCTACTGGATATTGATGCGCGAAAATGCGCCCCAACGCGATTATCCTTTACGCGAAACCTTTAATGGTGTTCGCTGGATCGTGCGAACCGCTTCACCCTGGCGTTTGATGCCACAGGATTTACCACCTTGGACGGTGGTGTATCGACAAACCTAGCGTTGAATCGCGGCTGGTATCTTTGAAACGATGGGGCATGACCTGCACGCGTTAGTGCGTTTGGCGAAAGGACGGACGGATTACGGCTTTTTTTTCGCCGCAGCGCGCGGTGAGGTGCGCCCGGCTCGCTTGACCCATGACCAGCGCGCAATCTGTTGCATCCGGCGGCGCGCGCTGCGGTTATGGCTCTGGCAAAGGCGTGCGCCATTCGAACGCGTCGGCAGTAACAAACGTGCACGTTTCAGCCACCGGCTCAGGATGCGGACGCCATCGTAGAGCAGCGCGCTGTCCGTCGGATAATGAATGTTGCTCTCGGTCACACTACTGTCCACGCGCAGCCGATAACCCCGCGTGAGATGGTACGCCTGTGCCAGCGCGCTCATCCGGTCATTGAGACAATGCAACGTGTGCGGTTGAATCACGCGCTCCAGCTCATTCAAAGTCGTATGGTCAGGCACCGGTTCGGTGTAGACCCGCACCCAGCCTTGATAGGTGGGGCTGTCGCGAACTTCCTGTTCGGCTTGCCGATACGTCCACTTCTTGCGACGGCGCAGGATGGTCATGCGCCAGACCACTTCGGCAATCGGACAGCGTCCTTTGCGAGTGGGTTTGGAGTGCTGCGCAAAGTCCTGCCGCACCAAGTCGAACAGGACTGGATCATCCAGAATCCAATCCAACTCCTGCAAGATGGG
>CAIKBD010000407.1 GCA_903825565.1 uncultured Anaerolineales bacterium
CAATCTCGACAGCAAAACGGCGGAGCAAGTATTTACCATGTTCGGCGAAATGTCCCAGCGCGGCAAAACGCTTGTCCTCGTCACGCACGACCGCGAACTGGCGAAACGCATCCCGCGCGTCATCCGCGTGCAAGACGGGTGTGTGGTTTCCTAATCCGCAATCCGCAATCCGCAATCCGCGATACGCAATACGCAATAGGGAGTATTTCGTATTACGTATTACGTAGTGCGTAAGGAGTAACATGTTTGCATCTTTGCGAACGATTCGACACAAAACTTGGCGCGATCTCGCCGGCAACTGGAGCCGCACGTTGCTCGTCGCGTTGAGCATTGCGATTGGCGTGCTTGGCGTGGGGCTGATCGTCGTGACGCAAGATATTTTGACGAGCGACATTCGCGCGCGGTATGGCGCGATCAACCCGGCGCAAATCGAAATCCTTGTAGCAACCGGCGTGCGCCCGGAAGATGCGCGCGCGCTCGAAAAAATTGCCGGCGTGACGCACACGCAAACGCGCGCGGTTTACAACGGGCGATACCGCAACACCACCAGCGCCGAATGGAAAACGATGGAATTTATCGTTCTGCCGGAACCGGACGCGCAGACGATCAACAAGGTGACGCCCGAAGCCGGCAAGTGGTACGCCGAACGCAACCAGGTTCTCGCCGAACGCGCGTCGCTGACCGCGATGAACGCGCAGGTTGGCGATTTGATTATCGTGGACGCGCAGGGGCGCGAAAAGGAATTACTCATCGCCGGCACCGCGCACCAGCAGGACGACGTGATGGCGTCGGTCAAAGGCAACCCGATTGTGTTCATCAACAGCGACACGCTCAAACAATTGCAAGGGCACGACCGTGTCAACACGATTTACCTGACCGTGAGCGATCCCGCGCAAAAAGCGGCAGTCGCCGACGCCGCGCGCGCCAAACTCGAACGCGCCGGGTACACCGTGAGCCGCGTCACGCTCCGCGATCCGAAAATTCATCCGGCGCAAGACGTGTTGAACGTACTCTTTCTCGTGATGGGCATTCTGGGTGTGCTCGCGCTCGCGCTGTCGAGTTTCCTCGTCACAAACACGATCAGCGCGCTCGTCGCGCAACAGATCAAACAGATCGGCGTGATGAAAGCATTGGGCGCGGACACTTGGCTCGTGATGCGCGCCTACGCGTTGACAGTGTTGGTGTACGGCGTGCTCGGCACGCTGATCGCGATCCCCTTCGCCGAACGCTCCGGCTATCAACTGGCAAATTTCCTCGCGCGGCAGATCAACGTGGACTTGTTTCCGTACCGCCCTTCGCTCGCCGGCTACACGGTGATGTTCGCCGTCGGTTTGCTCGTGCCGTTCATCGCCGCCGCGAAACCGCTGTGGGAAGGCGCGCGCATCACCGTCCGCCAAGCGATTGCCGATTACGGACTCGGCGGCGGCAACGGCAACAATCGGTTGAGCAACCTGCTCGGCGCGCTACACGGTTTGCCGCGCACGCTCGCGCTCGCGCTCCGTAACACCGTGCGCGTGCCGGATCGCCTCGCGCTGACGCTGATCACGCTGATGTTGGGCGGCGCGATCTTTATCGCCGTGCTCTGCGTGGACACGTCCTTCGCCAAGACGATTGACAATTTGATCGAAGGGCAGTACGGTATGGATGTGCTGATCGCGTTCAAGCGCGAACAACGCATCAGTTGGCTCGTCCCGCTCGTCGAAGCGCATCCCCAAGTCGCGCACGCCGAGGCGTGGTATTTCAACCAAGCGACGATGAAATTGCCGGCGGGCAATGACGTGCAGGTGTTGGTGCAAGCGGGTCCGCACGACACCCAATTCTACACGCCGCGCCTCGTCGCGGGGCGCTGGCTCGCACCGAACGACGAAAACGCGATTGTGGTCAATCGCAAGTGGGCGGAGGAAGAGGGCGTGCGGCTCGGCGACATGGTGCAACTCGATCTCGGCGAAGGGGCTGACGCGACAGAATGGATTGTCGTCGGGATCAATCAGGATGTCGTGCAGAAACAAACCGGCGTGTTTGTTTCGCTCGACGCGCTCGACCGCGTGCTGAAACGCACCGACAAGACGATCACGCTCGAAGTGCAATACACCGCGCACGACGCCGCCGCGCAAAAGCAAATCACGCGCGAGGTGGTCGCGTTGCTGCGCGGCAAAGGGATTGACGTGTTCTCAACCCAGGTTATCGGCGATATTAAAACCCAGGTCACGAGTTTGTATCACATTCTCGTCGTGTTCCTCCTCGTCATGTCGCTGTTGACGGCGGCGGTCGGCGGGATCGGCTTGATGGGGATGATGAGCATCAACGTGCTCGAACGCAGTAAGGAGATCGGCGTGATGCGCGCGATTGGCGCGGACAATCTGGACGTGGTCAAGATTTTTTGGGGCGAGAGTATCGTCATCGCGCTGATCAGTTTCGCGCTTGCGCTCGCGGCGAGCGTGCCCTTGGCGCGCGGCTTGGCGCGCGTGGTGGGGCAGGCGTTCATCAACACGCCGCTCGATTTCGCCTACGCGTATGACGGGATCGTGTACTGGCTGGGCATCATCCTCGTCGTCGGCACGCTCGCCAGTATCGCACCCGCGCTCAAAGCGGCGGGCTTGAGCGTGCGTCAAAGTTTGAGTTACGAGTGAGTGAGCGAGTGAGCAAGTGAGCGAGTGAGCGGATAGGTAACGGATAAGCGGATTGAAAGCGGATGAGGAAACGGATAGAGGGATGAGGAAGCGGATGAGGAAACGGATAGAGGGATAAGAAAACGGATGAAGAAACGGATAGAGGGATAAGAAAACGGATGGAGGAGGTGTGAGATGCGCTATGTTTGTGAGTTGGGGTTGATCGTTTTGCTCGGCTTGGCGCTGAGTGCGTGCGGCGGAACTCTTGCGCCGGCGGCGACGACGGGCGAGGGCGATCTCGAAGCGAAGGGTTTTGTCGAAAGTGCGGACGGCAAGTTGCGCGTGAGTGGGCGCGCGCCCTTGTTCGTTTCGCTCAAAATGTTGACCGCGCCGCCAGCATTGCCGGCGGGCTGGGAGTTGGTCGCCCCTGCGTTCGACGTGACGGCGCAAGACCGGCAACGCCGTCCGATTCAAAAACTCGCCGCGCTGATCAAACTGCGTTTCGATGTGCCGGCAAATCGCCCGGTGACTGTGCTCGTGCACACCGGCAATGCTTGGGAGATCGTGCCGAGCGAAATTGACGCGGACGGCAAACTCGTCGCGGAGGTGGATCACTTGACGCCGTACGTTGCCGCCGCGCCGGTTACCGGCAAGTCCGCGCCGAAGATTACACCCGCGCCCAAAGCGACGGTGGTCACTGCGCCGGCTTCCGCCGGCGACGCGCAAACCGCGCTGCAAAACGCGATTGCCGCGCTCAAAGGCAAGCAAGTCAAGGTGACTGCGGCGACGGGCTATACCGGCTCACTCTATGTGCCGCTACCCGACGCGTGGCAAAGTACGTTGAACACGATCAGCGCGAGCGGCACGGTGTACTATGGCATGTACGGCGCGGTCAACCAAGCGATCACCGCGCAAGCAAAGAGCGGCGCGAGCGTCGGCGCGCTCACACTCCTCGCCGAACCCAAGACCGCGATGCCGGCAAATGCCACCGAAGCGCGTAGCTCGCTTACCGCATTGTTCCCCGGCGTGCCGGTCGCCGCGCTCACGCAAGCGCGCGCCGACGCGACCGCGTACGTCTTTTACAGCGCGAGCGGCAGCACGGCGTACAGCGCGGGCTATGTCACCGCCAACGGCATCACGCTGGCGTTTGCGATGGTGGGCAGCGGAGCGTATCAACCGCTCGTGCCGAAACAATAAAAAATGAACACCGTTTTTTCTCACTTGAGCCGAGCATTTACTTTTCGCCAGACCGGTGGCATAATATTTCCCAGACAAATTGGGCGAGCGAGTTACACAATGCGCCAATCGAATGAAATCGTCGCGGGTTTGCTGGACATTTTGCGCCAAGTCGCGTGGGTGCGCACCGCGTTGATCGGCTTTGGCATCATCCTCTACGTGATATTCGCGCCGGGCTTGGGCGGCTTGCCGTTCATGTTGCTCTTGGCTGGCGAGCGCGTCTTGTTCGGCGCGCTCGTCGCCTGGGATCGCGCGCGCGCCAAACTGGGCGCGGCGTTTTTGCCGGTCGCCATCGCGTGGCTGTTGATTGCGCCCGTCGCCGAGTTGATCCTGTCGTTGTTCGCGCTCGACGAAAACTTGCGCACGCTCGGCGCGCAGGTGGATGTGCTTGGCATCAGCAGTCCGCTCATCTGGCTCGTCGTGCCGGTCGTGCTGGCGGCGTGGCAGTACGGGTGGCGCGGGTTGCGCGCCACGTTCAGCGCGCTCGTCGGCGCGCACATTGCGCTCGGAATCGCGCTCTGGTCGAACACGCAATTCATCGCCGGGTTCATCCTCAATTCCGCCGGGCGGTTGGCGATGTTGGCGATCCTCGCTTATCTGGTCTTGCTGTTGGTCCAAGCCCAACAAAAAGATCACGCCGCGCTCGAACAAGCCAACCGCCAACTCGCCCAACGCGCAACGACAGCGGCGCAACTCGCCGAGAGCCGCGAGCGCAACCGGATGGCGCGCGAACTGCACGACATTCTCGCGCACTCGCTCACCGCACTTTCGATTCAACTCCAAGCCGCCAGCAAACTGATCGATCCCGATCCCGGCGCGGCGAAGGAGCAACTGCGCGAGGCGCACCTGACCACGCGCACAAGCGCGAACGAAGTGCGCCGCGCGATCCAGGCGTTGCGCGCGACGCCGTTGCAAGACCTGGGTCTCGCGGAAGCGTTGCGCGAATTGTGCCGCGCGCAAGCCGAGCGCACCGGCGCACAATTCGACTGCACGGTGGCGGACGTGCCCGCGCTCGATCCGTTGACTGAGCAAACCGTGTACCGCATTGCCAGCGAGGCATTGGCGAACGTGGAGAAACACGCGGCGGCAACCCAGGTCACGGTAAAATTGGAAATGCGCGCGCAGACATTGCGGTTGACGATTCAGGACGACGGCGCGGGATTCGACGCCGAAAAAATTCCGGCGGGGCATTACGGCTTGCTCGGGATGACGGAGCGTGCCCGCGACATCGGCGGCGAATTGCGCGTGACGAGCGGCGCACGCGGCGGCACCCGTGTCGAGTTGGAGGCGGCGATCTAGTGGAAACTGGAATTCGCGTGTTAATCGCGGACGATCAAGAAATTGTGCGACAGGGCTTGAGCGTGATCCTCAAGCACGAGCCGGGAATCGTTTTGCTCGGCGCGGCGGCAAACGGCCACGAGGCGCTGGAACTGGTCGCCAAGTTTCAGCCGGACGTGGTGTTGATGGATTTGAAAATGCCGGTGCTCAACGGCATTCAGGCGACGCGCGCGATCACCGAAAAATTTCCACAGACCAAAGTGATCGTGCTGACGACCTTTGCGACGGACGAGTGGGTGTTCGACGCGGTGCGCGCCGGCGCGTGCGGCTACTTGCTCAAGGATAGCGACAGCACGGACATTGTGCGCGCAGTGCGCGGCGCACTCGCCGGCGAAGTGAGGATCGATCCCAGCGTCGCCGGGCGCGTGCTCGCAGAATTTAACCGGCTGACGCCGGCTCCGCCCGCCAACTTACCGGCGCTCGAAGCGCTGACCGAACGCGAAGCGGCGGTGTTGCAAGAATTGGCGAACGGCAAATCGAACAAGGAGATTGCCGACAAGTTGTGCTTGTCCGAGGGCACGGTCAAAAATTACGTGAGCGCGATTCTCGGCAAACTCCAAGCGAACGACCGCACGCACGCGGCGGTGCTCGCGCTCAAACGCGGGTTGGCGAAGTTAGAGTAGGCGCGCACAAAAATCTGCCAGGTCTTGCGACCTGGCAGATTTTATTTGAGTTCTACCTGGAAGAACATCCCCACCACGTACGTAATCACGCCGACGCCGACGCCGACGAGAAGCATTTCCATGCCACTGCGAAACCAACTGCGCCCGGTGACCAGCACCTTTGCCGCGCCCACCACAAAATAGGCGAGCACGCTAATCACAAACGAGGCGACGACAGCGGGGAAACCTTCCATAAAGAAAAAGGGAATGATCGGGATCACCGCGCCGAGCGCGGTGAATGCCCCCGCGCTCAAACCCTCGCGCCATGCGTTCGGGAACGATTCGGCGGAGAGACCCAGTTCTTCGGCGGTGAGCGTTTTCAAAAATTGTTCCGGGCGCTCGGAGAGCCGCACGGCGAGCTCGCGCGCTTCGCTCGTGTTAAACCCTTTCAATTCGTAAAACAGCGCCAGTTCTTCGCGCTCTTGCTCCGGGTTCAATTCGATCTCTTGCCGCTCGCGCGCGATCTCGGCTTCGTACACCTCGCGCTCGGATTTTGCCGCCAGGTATGCGCCGCCGCCCATCGAGATCGCATTGGCGATCACGCCGGCGATCCCGCTGACGATCACGAACTGCGACGATGCCTGGGTCGCGCCGGCGACGCCCGCGACAACACCAAACACCGAGCCGATGCCGTCGTTCATGCCATAGATCGCCTGCCCGATCCAACCACCGCCGCGCACGTGCCACTTTTCTTTTTTCAGCATCACGTCGAGCCGCGCTTGCGGCGTCGCCATTTCGTTCAGCGTTTTGCTGTGAACCTTTTCCTCGGTTTGCATTGCGCGCAGCGCCGAGCGACCGGCAGCGTTCGTTTCGGCGCTGGCAAGTTCGGCGTAGCGCGCGCTCGCGTCGTCTTCAAGCGTCTCGGCATTTTTCAGCGCATTGTTCATTCCCGATTGCAGCAACGCCCAGCGGCGCGCACGTTCGAGCCAGGATTCGCGGAATTCGAGCGGCGCGTCGCCCAACTCTTGCAAACGCGCGGCGAAATTTTCGGCGTGCCGTTCCTCCGCCTCCGCCATACGAATCAAAATGGCGCGTTGATGCTGGGTGTGCGCCTTGAGCGCGAGCGCGCGGTACGTTTTCGCGCTGGCAATTTCCGTTTTCCACGCCGCGCGCAAACCGGTGATCAATTTTTGATTATCCATCGTCATTCTAAACTAGCGGCTTGCCGATTAAAATCCGCAATTCGCGCTTTCCAATTCCGAATTATTTCTGGCGATACCACTCCAGCGTGCGGCGCAAACCTTCGCGCACATCCACCTTGGGATCGTAACTCAGGAGTTGGCGCGCGCGCGTGAGATCGGCATGCGAGTGGCGTACATCGCCCGCGCGATCGGGTCCATACTGCGCCGGCAAATTCTGCCCGGAAATCTCGTTGAGGAGCGCAATGATCTGGTTGAGCGTCGTCCGCTCGCCGTAAGCGATATTGATCAAGGCATGACCGTCGAGTTGGGCTTCAGCGGCGGCGATGTTCGCCTGCACGACATTTTCGACGTACGAAAAATCGCGCGACTGTTCGCCGTCGCCGTTCACCGGGTACGACACGCCTTGCACCGCACAGGTGCAAAACTTGGCGATGACGCCGGCATACTGCGTGGTCGGGTCTTGGCGCGGACCGAACACGTTAAAGTATCGCAACGCCACGGTGGACAAGCCATACAGTTGCGTGAACGCGCGCGCGTACATTTCGCCCGCCAGTTTGCCAATGGCATACGGCGACAACGGATCGGGCGTCATCGTTTCGACTTTGGGCAAAGTGGGTTGATTGCCGTACGCGGCGGACGACGCGGCGTAGACGACGCGTTTGACGCCGGCATCGCGTGCGGCGAGCAAAACGTTCAGCGTGCCGGTGATGTTGACCTCGTTGCTTTCGAGCGGGTTGGCAACCGAACGCGCGACCGAGGGTAACGCGGCTTCGTGAAACACCACGTCAATCCCACGCATCGCCGTATGTACGGTCGTCAAGTTGCATACATCACCTTCGAGCAACTCGATCTGCTGAAGTGTGCCGGCGAGATTTTCCCGCGTGCTCGTCGCAAAATTGTCGAGCACACGCACCTTGTAGCCGCGCGCCAACAATCCTTCAACGAGATGCGAACCGATAAAGCCGGCGCCGCCGGTGACCAAAGCGAATGGCATTGTCTCCTCCAATTTCAGATTGCAGATTGCAGATTGCAGATTTTCTGTATGCTTTATTTTATATTTTCTTTGGCAAGTTGTTTGTCTGCCAACCCTTTCAATAGCTCAACGATTTTTTGAATTTCTTGTTCGGAAGGCAACGTGCGTGTTGTGAGACTAGAAACTTTTTGCTCAATGGTTGAAGTCAACCAGACTGGAATTTCGGATTGTTCAAAATTGCTGATGGGCTGCGGACTCGAAAGGGCTATGGCTCTTTCAACCCATCGCACGATTCCCTGCCGTTGGAAAAAATCGTAGAGTTGTTTTGCATCTTTCGTAACTTGGAAAAATGGATTGTTATGAATGTCGATCCATCCACGTGGCGTTTTGGCTTGCCATTTTTTGCCCTCAGCCCGAACCGTATATTTCGACGATTTAACTTCGGCTACCCAAACTCCACCTGGGCCTACCAGCACGATGTCAATGTCATCGTTGTGGCCGGGTAAATGCAAATTGCGAAAAATTGTCCAACGCCCATCTAGGCATACACGAATCCGCTCAACGGTCTTGTCTTCACCTTCACGTCCAAGTCGAAAGGACCGGTACTTTCCCATTGCATGTTTGAGATAGATAGCAAGGCTCAAACCAGCGATAGCGGCTAAAATACTACTACTTGCAATTACCCCGATCCAATTTTGCCCAGACAGCATTTGTTGTATGACATATATGACCAGTGCAACTCCGAGACCTAAACTATACCCGGCAACGCCAACCACTGTTGCAAAACTATCAGTTTCTTGCTCCTCCAAGAAATGGCTGCCTTCGATAACTCGCGCCCCAAATTGCAACTTGGCAGGTTCTCCAATCGAATACGCTAGTAGCGTCCGCGCCGCTTCTCTGAATTTCGGATCCCAGCCGAAATCAATCGCCCACGCCAAGTCCCGACGATCCAATTGGCGCGCATCAAAAAGTTTGCCCATCGGATCGTGTGTTCCACGTCCTTGCCAGGACACTTGCCACGCCTCTTCCATTGGCATTGTGAGTTTGACTACAACGTGGTTGGTGTTTTTTTTCGGCTCGCCTTGCGCCATGTTGTGCCTCCTCAACGAGCAAATCTGCAATCCAAAATCTAAAATCTAAAATCCCAAATTCCTCACGTGCCCCAATCTCGATTGTACAGAAAATCCACGCCGACGGTGCGCGCGCTAATTTTGGCGACGGGCGCAGGCACGCGTTTGAACTGATTGCGGCGCAGCAACTCGCCGACGCGTTGCACAACGCGCGGCTCAAACCCCTCAGCGATCACGTCCGCGACGGCGCGCCGCTCATCCACGAGGCGATACAGGATCGCGTCGGCGTCGTCGTACGTAAAACCCAGTTCGCCCTCATCCGTCTGCCCCTGCCACAAATCCGCGCTGGGCGCTTTGGCGAGCACCGGCGCGGGCACACCCAGCGCGCGCGCCAGTTGGCGCACCTGGCATTTGTAGAGATCGGCAATCGGTTGCAACGCCGCGGCATTGTCGCCGAACTGGGTCGTGTAGCCGAGCAAGGTTTCGGTCTTGTTCGACGTGCCGAGCACGAGCGCGTGAAATTCCTCCGAGTGATCGTACAGCGCGATCATCCGCGCGCGCGCCATCACATTGCCGCGCCGGCGCGCATCGTGCGGCGCGTACTGCGCGAGGTACGGCTCGACCATCGGCGTGATCTCGATAACGCGCGTCGCAATGCCCAGTTGCGCCGCGACCAGTTCCGCATCCGCGCGGCTCGCCGGGTTGCTCGTGCGGTACGGCATCAGCAACGCGACGACATTTTCCTTGCCCAACGCCTCCGCCGCGAGAAACGCGACGAGCGCGGAATCAATCCCGCCGGATAAACCCAGAATGCCGTGCGTAAATCCCGCGCGCGTCAACTCGGCGCGAATGAACGCGACGATGATTTGGCGCGCCAACTCGGTCTGCAACGTCAACGGTTTCAGCCAATCGGTCATCGGGCTAATTCCAATCGAGCGACGCGATCCAGTTCGCGGCGCACCAGTTCGCGCTGTTCGTCGCGCAGCGCCGGGAATTGCAAACGCGCGCGCCGCAACGCGTCCGGGTCAATTTCGGCGACCAAGAGCGCGTCGGCGAATTGCGGCGCCAGCGCGAGCGTTTCGCCGTTCGGCGCAATGACACGACTACCGCCCCAAAACGTGATGCCGTCTTCGACGCCGGTGCGATTGCAGAATACGACGAACGTCGTCAGCAATTCGGCGTACGCGCGCAGAAACGCGGCGACGCTGGTCGCGCTACCCAGTTCCGCGTGCTGGGCAACGCCATAGCCGGGTCCCGCCGAAACGTCAATCAGGAAATCCGCGCCATCTTGCCACAAGATGTACGGCGACGAAATGTGCCACGCGTCTTCGCAGATCAGCAAGCCCATGCGCCCGAACCGCGTGTCGAACGCGCGAAGCGCGTTGCCCGGCGCGAAAAAACGCGCGTCGTCGAACAGCCGGTACGTCGGCAGATAAATTTTGCGGTGGAGGTGCGTGACACTGCCGGCAGCCAAGTACGCGGCGGAAATGAAATAGCGGTAGCGCGCGTCTTGCTCGACGAAACTGATCACGAGATCGAGCTCACGGCTCGCTTCGAGCAAAAGCGCGAAATGCGGATCGTCGTGCGTCGGACGCATCGCCACCGTTGGCGCCAAGTCTTTGAGGTAATAGCCGGTCAACGCCAATTCGGGGAAAACGAGCAGGTCGGCGTGTGCGGCGCGCGCCGCGGCAATTTGCGCGTGCGCCAGTTCCAGGTTCGCGGTCAGGTCGCCGAGGCGCGGCGCATATTGGGCAAGGGCTAGGGTAAATTTCATCGCGGCGCATTATACTGCGATGCGCGGCGCTTGGCAATGTAAGGGCGAAACATTTTTTCAACAAGATTGCCGTCGAAAAAATGCTTCGCCCTTGTTGAACAGCCCCCCATTTGAAATAACGATTTGCCAGATTCGATCATCAATGCTATAATCGCGCCCGCTGTGTGGAGAGACAACCGCGCGGCAAACCATACCTTTTCGCCCGCGCCTAACGCGGAGCAAGCCCAAGGAAAGGAGACTCTCTTGGCTTACGAATTGATGTACGTCGTCCGTCCCACGACGGACGAACAAGCGCTCGCGGCATTGAACGAAAAAGTGGAAAAGTTCATTGCCAACGCCGGCGGCGAAATTTTGCGCCGCGACGACTGGGGCAAACGCCGCCTCGCCTTCCCCATCACCAAATTCACCGAAGGTTTTTACCGCGTTCTCCAGTTCAAACTCACCGCGTCTGCCGTTCGCTATCTGGAACGCAATCTCAAACTCACCGAAGAAATTTTGCGCCACATCGTCACCCGCGTCGAAACGGAATAAGCCGCGACGCGCCCAACTGCGGTGTTTGTCAACTGCGCGAATTACCCCGCGCGACTGAATCGAATGAGGAGAATCGAATAAACATGGACGAACCGAAAACCAATCCCGCCGAATCGCAATCCGCCGGCACAAGCGCGCCCGCGCCGCGGGGTCCCCGCAATTACGGCGAAAATCGCCCGCGCCCCGGGCAAGGCGGACGCCGGCCGGGTGGTCGCTTTGGCGGACCGCGCCCCCCACGCGCGTGCCCGTTTTGCACGCAAAAAGTCAAAGTGATTGATTACAAACAAGCGGATCAACTGCGCCGCTACCTGACGGATCACGGCAAGATCAAAGCCCGTCGCAAAGTGGGCACCTGCGCGCGCCATCAACGTTTGCTTGCCGCCGCGATCAAACGCGCCCGCCACGTCGCCCTGTTGCCGTTCACGACCGAAGCGTCGCGCGGCGATTAACCGATTTGCTACTGCGTGGCAAGTGACAGCTAGTCACCTGTCACTTGCCATTTTTTATTTTCGAGGAACACCATGCCTAAAGGCGGAAAATTATCCCCGCAAGAAAATCGCAAACTCCAGGCACGCCACGCGCGCGAAGCTCGCCAAACCCGCGTGTTGTACTCGGCGCTGGGCGGCGTTGCCGCAATGATCTTGCTGGTGCTGGCGATTGGATATTATCAAGAAAATATCGGCAAACTCAACGCACCGATTGCTCAAGTCAACGGCGTCCAGCTTTCTGTGCGTGAATTTCAAGCGCGCACCCGCTACCAATCGGCTTCGCTGATCAGCCAATTCAACAGTTTGCAAAGCAATTTCGCGCAGATGGGCAACGACCCTTCGATGGCATTTTTGCAACAATACTTTCAACAACAAGCCACTTCGCTCATCAACGAAATCCTGTCGTTGCCGCGCAACGAACTCGAACGCATGATCGAAGACGAATTGGTGCGGCAAGAAGCCGCCCGTCGCAAAATCGTCGTGACGACGGATGAGGTGGACGAGGAAGTCGAGCGCGAGTTCGGCTATTTCCGCGCCACCCCCACGCCAACCGTGGGCCCTTCGCCGACTGCCACCGCAACCAGCACGCCGACCAAAACGCCAACGCTCGCGCCGACTGCCACCGCTACCGCCAAACCCACCGGCACGATTACACCGACGACGCCAACCGTCACCCCGACGCTGGGTCCCACCGAAACGCCGGAGCCAACGGCGACGCCGTTGAGTCTCCTGGCGTATCAAGATCGCAAAAAGAAATTTGTCGAATCGCTCGCCAAGTCAAACATTAGCGAAACGGATTTCCGCCGCTTGATCGAAGCCAGCGTCTTGCGCAACAAATTGCAAACCGCGCTCGGCAATGAAGTTGCCACGAGCGGCGAGCAGGTGCAAGCGCGCCACATCCTGTTCAAGACGTATGAGGATGCCGTCAAGGCGCAAGCCCGCCTCGCCAAAGGCGAAGACTTTGCGACGCTGGCGAAAGAATTGTCCGAAGACACTGGCTCGAAGGAAGACGGCGGCAACCTGGGATGGTTCGGTCGCGGTCAAATGATCAAGGAATTTGAAGACGCCGCGTTCGCGCTCCCCGTCAACCAAGTCAGCACGCCGATCACCTCCACATACGGCGTGCATCTCATCCAGAAAACCGGCGCGGAAGCCAACCGCCCGTACGATGAAACAACGCTCGCGCAGAAAAAGAATGCCGCGCTAACCGAATGGTTGAACAAAGCTGCGATTGATCCCAAAAATCAGATTGAACGCTTTTATAAAGACGAGCACGTCCCGACGGATGTAAAAAAAGTCATCGCCCAAATGCAGAACAGTTTTCAATAGCCGTACAAAAAATCCCGTTGGCATTAGCCAGCGGGATTTTTTTATGCGCCGGTTTCGAGGCGCAACACGGTCACTTCGGGCGGGCAGAGAAACCGCACCGGCACGCCGATCATCCCGATGCCGCGATTGGTATACACCTGGGTCGCGGAACGCGTGCGTTGCAACCCAATTGGATAGCGTTCCGAATAATCGTTGAGCACAACCGCACCCAGGATCGGCAACCGCACTTGCCCGCCGTGCGAATGCCCCGAAAGTTGCAGATCAATGCCATACGCCTCCAGTTGATCCACGTAATCCGGCTCGTGCACCAGCGCCACTTTGAATAGATCGCGCGCCACGCCGGCAAACGCCTTGACCGGATCGGCATGTCCATCGGAAACATCATCCACGCCAACCAGGGCAAATGCCGCGCCGTTCGCGTTGAGCATGACGCTCTCGTTGCGCAGGACGCGAATGCCAACGCGCGTAAATTGTCCAATCGTTTCCCGGATATTGCCGGGGTAATAATCGTGATTGCCGAGCACCGCAAACACGCCGAGCGGGGCGCGCAACCCGGCGAGCGCACTCGCGCAACTCGCGGCGTACCGCGACGAGTTGCTAATCAAATCGCCAGTCAAGACGATCAGATGCGGCTTTTGAGTCATCAGCAAATCGGCGGCGCGCACAATCGTTTCCGGCGCGATCCACTTGCCGACGTGCAGATCGCTCAATTGCCCGATCGTCATGCCGTTGAGCGCACGCGGCAAACGCGGCAACCCCACGCGCGGTTGTTCCAACACGAGCTCGTTCGGCTCGACGCGCCAGGCATACGCGCCGCCCAAACCGCCGGTCAGCGCGGCGCTGGCGGCTAACGCGAGAAACGCGCGGCGCGAAATAGACGGGGCAGAAGATTTCAAAATGACTGGCTCCTCATTCGAACTGCCAGCATCATACCGGCACTTGCCACTTTTGGCAAGGCGGTTGCGCGCGCAAGCCAAATTCAATCAGACCCAGGTTGCTACAGCCGCGCGGCAAACTGGGTTTAACAAGACTGGGTGACGCACGATCACCCCTTGCGCCAATCCAAAAATATGTTATACTGGAATGAGATAGGAGGTCAGTATGGCACAACCAGCCAAACACAACAAAACTTGGACGAAGGAAGAGATTGCGACTCTGAAAGAGGGCTATCGCAAAGGCGAATTGCACCGCGAGATCGCGGCGAAGCTGAAACGCACGCTCGTCGCTGTCGAATCCAAAGCAACCGAGTTGGGCTTGAAAAGCAAGCGCCGGAAAAAGTAAGCGTAAAAAAAGAAATCCGTCTGACGAGAGACGGATTTCTTTTTTTACAAATGTGGGACAAAATCGGCGACGACCGAACCGCCGATAAATTCGCGCAACAGCGAATCCTCCGGCACAAACGAATCCGCGCACGGACAAAACCATTCGAGGAAGGTCAACAAGCGGCGCGCTTCGATATACTCCGGCGTGCCCGGTTCAACCTGGCGCAACAGCGGCTCGACGAACGGGCGCAGCAAACTCAACTCGTACACAAGCGCGGAATTGAACATCACATCCGCCTGTTCCTGGTGCGGAAAGATATTGCGATCCTCGCCGCGCCGCACACTCTCCCAACGCGCAATCGTCTCCCGCGCGCTATACCCGCGCGTGCGCGCGTCGCGCACAATGCGGCGCACCAGCCGGGTGTCGCTCGTCGCCACGCGATTCAGGCGATCCAGTTTCAACTGCGTCAGCGCGGAAATGTAAATGCGAAAAATGCGCTCGGCGGGAATTTGCGTAATCAGATTCGGATTCAAACCGTGAATGCCCTCGATCAGCAAAACGTGGTTCGGCGTGAGTTGCACCGTGTGCCCCGCTTCGCGCTCGCCCGTGTGGAAATTGTACGTGGGCATGCGCACGGTTTCGCCATTCAACAGTTGCACGAGCTGCTCGTTGAACAGCGCAAGATCGAGCGCGTGCAAATTTTCGTAATCGTAATCGCCGTTGCCGTCGCGCGGCGTTTCCTCACGCGACAGAAAATAATCATCCATGCTGATCGGAAACGGGCGGATGCCGTTTGCCAACAACTGGATCGTCAGCCGCCGCGCAAAAGTCGTTTTGCCGGAAGACGAAGGCCCGGCAATCGCAATCAAGCGCACCTGCCCGCGCCGCGCGACAATCGTCATGGCGATCTCGGCGATGCGTTGCGCGTGCAACGCTTCGGCGACGAGAATGATTTCGCGCGCATACCCGTCAAGCAAATGTTGGTTGAGCGCGCCCGCGTCCGGCACACCGAGCAGATCGAGCCACTGCCCGTACTCGCGAAAGACCGCGGTGATTTTGGGCGAGTGTTTCACCGGTTCGAGCGCAGTCGGGCGATGCCGGCGCGGAAATTGCAACACGAATCCCGGCGGATACGCCTGCACGCGAAATTGCTTGAGATAACCGGTGGACGGCGCGAGCATCCGCCCCAAAAAATAATGTTTGACGCCGCGCAGAGTGTGCACGCGCGTCTCTTTCCGATCCGACTGTTTGAGCAAAAGCGCCTGGGCATCGTCGCCTTGTTTTTGCGCGTTCGCCAACGTTTCCTCGATGCGTACCGTCTCGCGCGCAATCGCCAAGTCCTCGGCGACTAGCGCGCGCATCCGCGCTTCGATCTGCGCCAACTCCGCCTCGGTGAACGGAGCGCGATCCAACACCCGGCAGAACAAGCCGCCGAATGTCAACGAGTGATCAATCGTGACGCGCGCGTTGAACAGTTCGCGCACGACGACATCGAGCAAAAGCGTCAGCGCGCGCTGATACATCCGCATCCCGTCCTCCGCGCCCATCGAAATCGGTTCGACATCCACATCGGCGATCAGCGGCTCGCTCAATTCCGCCAAGCGCCCGTTGACGAGCGCGCCGACCACCGGCACCGCATTCGGCATTGCCCGGCGAATGAACGCTTCGAGCCGAGTGCCGGCGGGCGCGCAAAACACGCGCCCATCGCTAAACCGGACTTGGACATCGCGCCGATGATCACACGGTTGGACGGAATTGAAATCTTCTACCATAGAAGCACTCTCCACTCGTCGTTACGATTCGACATTCTGAACTTGCGCACTGATGATTAACGTTCGCCCACGCGTCGCAAAGTACGGCATGTGTTGAAACGCACGGTACGCGCGCACGCCGAATGCGCACAACGCGCGCGCGCCGGTCAGGAACGGAAAAATCGTGATGCACATTTCAACGGCAAAGCCGGCGCGCATCAGCGCGGCACGCAATTCCGCCGGCGCAAAAACGCGCGTGTGATCGGGATCGGCGAAATGCGCGGGATCGGGATAGCGCGCGTTCGGCGTTGCCAGCGCGATGCGCCCGCCCGGTTTCAGCACGCGTCGCCATTCACGGAGCGCCACATCAACGTCCGGCACATGCTCGACGACGTGTTGACCCAGGAGCGCATCGAACGCGCCCGCGCGAAACGGCAATGCGCCATCTTCGCCGATGCGGACAAAGCGCGGCGTGCCGACGTCTGCGCGCGTGCGCGCGAGTTGCAAAGCGTTCTCCAGCGTGTCCACGCCAAAGGTAACTGCGCCACGCGCGTGCGCCTGACGCAACAGCCCGCCGCCGCCACAACCGATCTCCAACACGCGCGCGCTTGGAGTGACGCGCGCCAGGTTCAGCAACGTTTGCGCTTCGATGCGCCAGTCGCGCCAGCTTTCGCGCGCAGTGAAATACGAATCGGAATAAGCCATCGCGTTTCAGGTTTCAAGTTCAAGTTTCAAGTTCCAAGTTTCAGGTTTCAAGTTTCAGGTTTCAGGATGCAACCTTGAACCTGAAACCTGAAACCTGAAACTTTTTTACCGCGTTGCCGCCGGCACATAGTACTTGATCGTGTAATCTTTCAACATCCGCATCGTCGAAAAACGCGGGGCGAGCGTCTTGATCGTATTTTTCATTTGGCGCACCCAGCCACGCGGCAAATTGTCCGCGTCGCGCGCATAGTACAGCGGCACAATCTCCTTTTCGAGCGTCGCGTAAAACGATTCGGCGTCTGCCGCATCTTGCGCGTTCTGATCATCCCACGCGCGGTCCTCGCCAATCGCCCAGCCGTTCACATCTTTGACGAATCCTTCGCGCCACCACCCATCGAGCACGCTAAAATTCGGCAAGCCATTGAGCGCGGCTTTTTCGCCGCTGGTGCCGCTCGCTTCGAGCGGGCGGCGCGGATTGTTGAGCCACACATCCGCGCCCTGCACGAGCGCACGCGCGACCAGAATATCGTAATCCTCGACGAACGCAATCTTGCCGATAAAGCCGGGTTGCCGCGAGAATTGCACGATTTGTTGAATGAACTGTTTGCCGGGATCGTCGGCGGGATGCGCCTTGCCCGAGAACAAAATCTGGACGGGGCGATTCGCCGCATTCAAAATGCGTTTCAACCGTTCCGAGTCGCGGAAGGCAAGCGTGGCGCGTTTGTAGGTTGCAAAACGGCGCGCAAAACCGAGCGTGAGCGCGTTGGGATTCAGCGTCACGCGCGCGTTGGTCTGAACGAGATCGCACAAGCGTTGTTTCAGGCGTACGTGCGTTGCCCAAAATTCCGCGTCGGGGATTTGATCGAGCGCGTCCCACAGGGCTGGCTCGTCGAGCCGGTCGCGCCAGTCGCGCGGCAAGTACTGATCGAACAAGTCGTGATACTCCGGCGCGAGCCAGGTGCGCGAATGGATGCCGTTCGTGATGTGTCCAATCGGCACAGCGCCTTCCGGTTTTTCGGGCCAGAGGAAATGCCACATTTTGCGCGAGACCTGCCCGTGCAATTCGCTGACGCCATTTGCCGCGCCGGCGAATTTGAGCGCGAGCACCGTCATGCTAAACTCCGCCGCGCCCCAGGGCAGGTACTGCCGCGCGAGATCGAAAAACTGTTCGCGCGTCACTCCCAGTTGTTTCCACAGCACGGCAAAATATTTCTCGACGAGATCGAACGCAAAGGTGTCGTTGCCCGCCGGCACCGGCGTATGCGTCGTGAACACGGTCGTCGCGCGCACGGCTTGCCGCGCCTGCTCGAACGTCATGCCTTGCGCGACAAATTCGCGCGCGCGCTCCAACACCGAAAACGCGCAGTGCCCTTCGTTGAGATGCCACACGCTCGGATTGTAGCCGAGCGCGCGCAAAGCGCGCACGCCGCCAATCCCCAGCACATACTCTTGAATGATCCGCATCTCGCGGTCGCCGCCGTACAGTTGCGCCGCGAGCACGCGGTCGTTCGGCGCATTCGCGTCCACGTCCGTGTCCATCAAAAACAGCGGCACGCGCCCAACCTGGATGCGCCAAATTTTGGCGTAGACGGAGCGCCCCGGCAATTCCACCTGGATCATGATCTCGTTGCCGTTGGCGTCGCGCGCGGGCGTTGCCGGCGCGAGCGCGAAATTGAGTTTTTCGTGAATCGCTTCTTGCCAGCCATCGGGGTTGAGACGTTGCGTGAAATAACCTTGCGGATACAAAAAGCCGACGCCGATGAACGGCAGACCCAGGTCACTCGCCTCTTTGGTGTGATCGCCCGACAGAATGCCCAACCCGCCGGAATAGATCGGCAGGGATACGTGCAAGCCGAACTCGAACGACATGTACGCGATGCTCCGGTCGGTGAGGTACGGATACGTCGTGGCGAACCAAGTGGCTTTCGAACCCAGGTACGCGTCGAACTGTTCGACAGCGCGATCATACAGCTGGAGATAAGCCGGGTTTTCGCTGGCGGCGCGCAGTTTAGCGGGATCGTTCTCGCGCAACAAGCGCACGGCGTTCCGCCGCACGCGCTCCCATACTTCGGGAGCAAGTTCGCGCAAGACATA
>CAIKBD010000408.1 GCA_903825565.1 uncultured Anaerolineales bacterium
CCGCCTGCGCGAAGAAAAATGGCGCGCCGCACATTTCTGGCGTATCGGGTCCGTGCGTAACGACGATCAGAATCTGGCTCATAGAATTTCCGCGTGCAAGAATTTTCGATGGCGCGGCGGTCTAGTACTTGACGTTGACGCGCTTGGCAACATCCAGCGCGAGCGTGAATGCTTGGTTCGCGCGGGCAGGATCAATCGCGGCATACGCGCGCCCCAACGCGGCAAGCGCGCGCGCCGCCGCAAACGGTTCGCCGCGCACCTTCGCCGATTTCGCCACGTTTAGCGCGCGATCAAACGCGTCCGCCGATTGCTTCTTGTCGCTCGGCGCGAACGCCAGCGCGATGGCTTGCAGTGCCGCCGTCTTGTCCGCTGGGTCTTCGAGCTTGTCTACTACCGCGAGCGCGGATTTCGGATCGAGCGCCGACCACGCGACGGCGAGATCGCGCAACCCAAACGTGTCTTCGAGTTTATCCGCGAGCGCGAAACTGTTTTGGAACGCGGCGGCGGCTCGGGTCTTGTCGCCGGCTTGGAGCGCGGCAACACCCAGCGCGGTGAACGCGCGCGCCCGGAGCGCCGGACTCGTGATCCGCTCCGCGACATTCAGCGCCTTGTCGAGATTTTGCGCGGCGACGAGCGGCATCACACCCAGGTATACCTGCTCGCGCAAAACCGGATCGGTCAACTTGGTGGCGCTGTCCAAACCCACGTCCACGTTGAACCGCGCATAATCAATCAGGATCGCCGCCGTCCACTTTTCGATCTGGTACGGCGAGCCGGCTTTTTTCGCCGCGTCGAACGCAAAGCCGAACGCGTCTCTGGCGCGCGCCGCATCCGTCGCCGCAAGCGCATTGCCCACGCCGTGCCACGCCATGGCGCGCGCTTCGGCATACGCGGGATCGATCTTGCCGATCAGATCAAACGCTTTTGCCGCGTCCTGGCTCGCCCACGCGATGGCAATGTCGGCAATCGCATACGCCCGCGTGTCGGTACGTTCGATCTGGTTCGCCGCGGCGAGCGCATCGTTGAACAGCGCGGCATTGCCGGCCGCGCGCGCGATTTCGCGCAACGCCCACGCGCGATCATAGTTCGCCTTGATCGTGCGCGCGGTTTGCGTCGCCTGATCGTACTGCTTGGCCTCGCGCCAACCCCAAGCGCGCACGAATGGATCGCTGATTTGGGCAAGCAACTCATTGCCTTTTGCCGCATCCAACTTGCCCCAGGTTACGGCAAGCGCGCGCAGTTCGAGATCGCGTTGCAAATTAGAGTCGCGGGGTGACAAGTTGGCAAGCGCAAGTTGTAACGCCTCGGTCGCCTTTGCCTTGTCCACGCCGAGCCATTCGTTCGCCAGCGCACGGTACTGCCAAGACTGTGCCGCCGCATTTTCGATCAACGCGGCGCGATACTCCGCGAGGTCCTGCGCCGCCGGCGCCCACGCCACCGCGCTCTCTTGCACGGCTTGCGTTTGCCCCCAGTACGCTTCGCGGCTGGCGCCCTTGTCATGCGCCGCTTGCAACGCCGCTTGGAATGTTGCGTTCGCCTGCGTCTTGTCGAGCGCGTACCACTGCGCGCCGATTTGTCCAAGCACCCAGGATTGCGCGGAAGATTTCGTCGCGGCGTCGCTTACGCGCGCCGCTTGATCCACGGCGGTTTGCCGCGCGGTCTCTTCAGCCGTTGCGGCGGGCAACGCCGGCGAGAACGCAAAGATCGGCACGGCAAACAAAACAAACACCACGATCATTCCGATAATCGTCGCCGTCCACATGCCGCGCGCAGACGATGGTTTGCCCGCCCCGCCGGATTTGCCCTTGCGCGTGTTGCGCCAACCCAGGACGATGCCGCTCACGATAAACACCGTGGCGAGGCCCACGACGATCAAAATGATCATCCGATCCCGATCCGCACGCGCAGTTTGCAACGTCGCGTATGCCTTGTTCATTTGATAGCGCGCCGTGTTGCCCTGGTTCGTGATCGTCGCCAGCGCAATGCCGTCCGTTTCAGCGATCCGTGCCGCGGCGACGCGCCGCGCGTTGATGCGCTTGTCCTGCGCGCTCGTGTCCACGCGCCAGCCACGCAACTCACTCGCAACGTTTTGGTACGCGGCGGCGAGCAAATCAATCTGCGCGATCTCTTCATACCCTTTGCGTAGCGTCGCGCACGGAATATCGCGCGCCCATTCCACCGGGCGCGTCACCGCGAGCGGGCGCGGCGGCACCGCCGTGTGACATTCGAGGCAGTAATTGCCGATTTGCGCTTGCAGATTTACACTTGGCACGGGATCACTCGCGGCAACCGGCGTGGCGACAAGCAAAACTGAGATCGCAATCAGCGCGATGAGGGCAACCGAGAATTTCATTTGTGGTCCTCCTGCGCGCCTTGCGCGATCCAGCGCACCATAAAAATATAGGTGACGAGCGCGCCGCAGAACGCCGCCAGCACAACCATCCCGCCCAAAGTTTGCGTATTGATCAACCAGTAGAGTGTATCCATATCCCATCCCAAGATACGCGATACGTACTACATAATACGTAATACGTAGTGCGTGTTGCGTAGTGCGGATTATGCTTTTTCCATCGCGCGTAAATCTTGCGTGGACAGTTTTTTGATCAGGCGACCGCGCTCTTCGATTTCTTCGCCTTCTTCCACTTCCCAAATCGCCAGACTGGGGAACAGTTTGAAAAAGACGACGAAGAGCAAAGCGAATAACGCCATCGAGCCAATCGTGATGGACGCTTCGACCCAGGTCGGCTGATAGATCGCCCACTCTAACGCGAGGCGCGGACGCGTTAAACTCGGTGCGACGATGGTGAACCGTTCGAGCCACATGCCAATGTCTACAAAGATCGAAACGATGACCGTGCCGAGCACCGTGCGCCCGGAGCGGCGAATCAAGACGACGAACGGAATGATCCCGTTGCACAAGACCATCGTCCAGAACGCCCAGTTAAACTCGCCGAAAATCTTGGCGTTGGCAACGTGCATCTCGTCCACGAGCGCGCCGTAAAATGTCGTCATGTATTCGGAAAAGGTAAAGTACGACCACAAGACGCTCATCACGAGAAAAAGCAAGCCGAGATAATTGAACTGTTTGTCGGTGAGCCAGGGTTCGAGATGCAAAATTTTTTGCATGATCGCCATCGCAATAAATAGCGTGGCGATGCCGGAAAAGATCGCGCCGACGACAAAGTACGGCCCAAAGATCGTGCTGTGCCACATCGGTTGCAACGTCATGCCGAAAATCCACGAGACAACCGTGTGCACTGAGACGGCAATCGGAATGATCGCAATCGCCAAGATCGCAATCGCCTTTTCGAGCCGGCGATGTTGCTCGTGCGTTCCCTTCCACCCGAGCGCGGCGACGGTGTAGAGCCACTTGCGCCAGGGCGCAATGTCCGTCAGTTTGTCGCGCATCCGCGCGAAATCGGGAATCATCGGCAAATACAAATACGTGACACTGCTCATCAAATAAATGCTGATGCAGGTAAAATCCCACAGAAACGGCGATTGATAGCGGCCGTATAAAATCACGTTGAGGACGCGTTCGGGGCGCCCCATATCAATCAAGATTTGGAGACCGCCGACGGTGAGCGCGAACACGGTGACCGCTTCGGCAATGCGCGTGATCGGTCGTCGCCAGTTCGCTTGCGTCACGCGCAAGATCGCGGAGATGAGCGTGCCGGCGTGGCTGATGCCGATGAAGAACACAAAGTTCGTCAGATAAATTCCCCAGTAGATCGGACGCCCCAGCCCCGTGACGCCCAACCCTTCGGTGATTTGCAAATAGTACGCGTACACACCCCACAGCACCAGCACGCCCAAAATCGCGCACAGGAGATAAAAGCGGACGCCGGTTTTGCGGAGCGGCGCAAAAACAACTTGTTCGATAGGAGACATCGGTGAAACTCCGAATTTCTGATTTCTGATTTACGATTTACGATTCATGATTTGCAAAATCAGAAATCGCATCATCCCTCTCTTAAATAAAAGACTTTGGGGTGCGTGCCAAGTTCGTCGAGCAGATGAAACGCGCGCGGACTCTTGAGCAATTGCGAGACGAGACTCGTCGGATCGTCCAGATCGCCGAAATAGCGCGCGCGCCCGGTGCAGGTTTGCACACACGCCGGCACGTAATCGCTCGCCTGGAACACGCGCCCTTCCGCTTCGGCTTTCGCGCGCGCCTTGTGTAACCGGTGCACGCAGAACGTACATTTTTCGACGACACCTTTCGGGCGCAGCGGCACGTCGGGATTCAAATGCGCCTTGAGCGATTCGGGATAGTACGGCTCATGCCAGTTAAAATAGCGCGTGGTGTACGGACACGCGACGGTGCAAAAGCGGCAACCGATACAGCGGTCGTAATCCACCAGCACGATCCCTTCCTCGTTCATATACGTTGCCTTGACCGGGCAGACCTTGGTGCAGAGCGAATCTTCGCAGTGCATACACGGGCGCGGAATGTAGCGCGCCGTGACGTTCGGGTACTCGCCTTCCACTTGCGGGATCACTTCGTTCCACAAGATCGCGCGACCCAGGTTCGCTTGTTCGGGACCGGCGATGGGCGTATTGTTTTCCATTCGGCACGCCAGCGTGCATGCCTGACAGCCCAAACACTTGTCGAGATCAATTGCCATTGTCCAACGGGGCATAGTAACCTCAAGTATGAAGTATGAAGGCAGAAGTATGAAGGGTGGAAATGATATTCATACTTCATACTTCCTACTTCTGACTTCAGCTTTCATCCTTCTGTCTTTCTTATTTTCACGCGCGTCGGCGCAATCACCGGCAAGCCGGAATTTTTCTCCGTGCGCGCGGCGACGAGTTGCAACGGGTTGACGCCGATGACGCGCTTGCCGGCATTGTCGCGTCCCCACTGCGCCGCGCTCGCGTGCCCTTGCCCGAACGGAATGTTGATTGCGTTCTGCCAAATGCCTTCGACGAGTTTGGCGCGCACACGCACCTTGCCCTGCGCCGATTCGACCCACACGAGATCACCATGACGAACGCCCAACGCCTCCGCCGCTTTGGGGTGAATTTCGACCCAGGAATCCCAACGCATCCCCACCTGCAAACCGTAGACCTCTTCCAACGACGGCACGATGCCGTGCCAGTACCGCGCTTGCGTCATCGGCTCCTGGCACGTGAGCAAAAATGGAAATTGCGCGTTCGCCGGTTCGGCGGGCAAATCGAAATGCGGCAAGCACACCGCGTCGTCCGCCGGATTGTTGAGCGCGGCGAACAGTTCGCGCGAGAAGAAATCAAACCGTCCGTCTTGCGGCGCATTCACGCGATCTCGCCCGACCACTTGACCCCACGCCTTGCTACCCGGTTGCGCGGAAGTGTAGACGAGCGCCGACCACGCCCCGTTCGCAACCAAGTCGTCCCACGAAATGCCCATGCCGCCAACGCGGAATTTGATCACGTCGAGGAAACTCGCCCAGGGCAATGCCTGCGCAACGTTGCCGCCGAGCGACTTGGCGAGTTGCAAGATCACGTCGCCGGGATTGCGCCCATCGCGCACCGGCGCGACGACCGGCTGCCGCAGTGCGATCCCAGGATAGCCGGTGCCGTCCACCACATCGTCCTGCCACATTTCAAAGAACGTGAGCGCCGGCAAGATCAGATCGGCGTACTGCGCGCTCTCGTCGAGCGTGGGGCTGAAACTGACGACGAGCGGCGTTTTCTTCAACGCGTCCGCAAACCGTTGCCCTTGCGGCGCATCGTGCACCGGGTTGGCGTTCAGCAGCAACAACGCGTTCGCCGCGTAGGGTTTGCCGCTCGCCAAATTTTCGCCGAGCGACGCATACGCGGACAATGCCACCGGATAATCCGCGCCCGCGCCGTCGAGCCGGGGTTGCGCGCGCGATTTTTCCGCGCCCGCATCGCCGGGCAACGCCGCCCATTTCGCAAATGCCGGGTACTGCTGAACCTGCACGCCGCCTGGTGTATCCATCGAGCCGACCAGCGCGTTGAGCGCATGCACGGCGAGCGCCGAGGACAAGCCGTTGCCGCTGGCGAGATCGCCGCGCCCGGTCGGAATGATCGCGAGCGCCGGTTTGTTCGCGCCAAATTCGCCGGCGAGTTTCGCAATCGTGCCGCCGGGAATCCCGGTGATGTCTTGCACGCGTTCGAGCGTGTACTGTTCAAGCACGAGCCGCTTGAAACCGCTGTGCGTTTTGCCCTGATCGTCTTTGAAATCCTCGTAGCCGAACGTCCAATTTTTGACGAACGGTTCATTCACCGCGCCGCTTTTGATCAACACGTGCGCGATGCCGAGCGCGAGCGCGCCGAGCGTCCCCGGGCGAATCGGCACCCACTCGTCGCATTTCGCCGCGGTGACGGAAAAGCGGCTGTCCACGACGACGAGTTTCGCGCGGTTCGATTGCCCGCGATGCATAAAGCCGTAACCCGACAAGAATTTTTGCAAATGCTGGGACGATTCGAGCAAACTGCCGCCGAAGCAGAGCACGTACCGCGCGTTGTCCATATCGTACACCGGATAGCCGTTGATCCCTTGCATCGCAAACATGGCGAGGCGCGCGGCATCGCCCGCCAAACTGTCCGCCGATAAAAGATTCGGCGAGCCATACGCAGACAGAAATCGCTGGAGGAGCGGGCGCATCTGCCCGCGCAAGCCGCCGGCGATCACGGCGACGGTGTGCGCCTGACCTTGCTCGCGGAGCGCGCGCAATTTATCGGCGACGATTTTGAGCGCATCGTCCCAGGAAATTTTTTCCCACTGCGCCAAATCACTCGCGGCAACCTCCTTGCCCACTTTGCGGCGCAATGGCGACGGCAAGCGTTCGGGGCTGTACAACGCTTCGAGCGATGCTTGCCCCTTGGGACAACAGACGCCCTGGTTGAGCGGGTGCAATGGATTGCCTTCGACCTTGACCGCGCGTCCATCCACCACGCGCACTTGGAGACCGCAACCGGAGGGACACATCGAGCAAACGGTCGTGAGATATTTTTCGGATTGCGTCGCCGCGCGCGCGGTTTTGGGCGCAACCGGATTTTGTTCACCGGCGGACGCGCCGGGTTTGACGAACGGAAACGCCGCGCCCACAGCGGCAAGCCCCGCACCCACTTTGATAAAATCGCGTCGTGTAAGTTTCATTGCAAAACCCTATAAATAGTTAGGTAGTCGGCGAGTTCGATAGTCAGTAGTCACTGCTCGACTGCTCGACTAATTCCCATCAAATTCCATCAGTCGCAATACCCACATTTTGCGCTCGTAACGCGTGGCGAGTGGCGCGGGCGCGGGCGGCGGCATAGTCGGCGCGATAAAATCGGCGGGGTTGCTCGTCACCTTGACGCCGAGAATTTTCAACGATTCGTCCAGCGTCGGTACCGTGTTCAATTTGCCCTGCGCGACCCAGGCTTGCCCGCGCGCGTTACGCAGTCCGCCGCCTGCCGCGCTCGTGTGGCACGAGCCGCACGGCTCGCCGACGCGCGTCGCATATTCCGGCATCGCGCTGGTTTGCGTCGCCGGGATGGCTATGAGCGCGAGGGTGAACAAGATCAAAATCGCAAAAAACCGTTTCATCAAAATACCTCTGTCCGCTTTTCGCTACGCCGCGTCACCGATCAGCACATCGTTGCCGACGATCTTGACCGGCAATTGCTCCAAGGGCATCGGCGGGGGACCGGAGAGCACGTCGCCATCGCGATCAAACATGCCGTCGTGGCACGGACAAAAAAATTGTTGCTTGCCTTCTTGCCATTGCACCGTGCAACCCAAGTGCGTGCAGATCAGCGAGAATGCTGTGACGCCTTCGGTCGAACGCAACACGAGCGCGGGTTTGCCTTCGTAGGTGATCGGCTTGGTGCCGCCGACCGGCAACTCCGCGAGCGCAAGTTTCACTTGCCCCGCTTGTGTGCGCGGCGGCGGGAACGCCACGCCTTGTGTAACCCAACCTGCCCACCCTGCCGCGACGAGTCCCAGGAACGCTTGGACGAAATTGCGGCGCGACTGTAACTTGGATGGCAATGGTGCTGTTTGTGCGTGTGTATCAGTCATTGTGAAACCCAGTGGTGAGTGGTGAGTGGGCAGTGGGCAGTGTTCAGACTCATAACTGAACACTGCTTACTGTTTACTGCTCACTGTTTACTACTCACTACTCACTGCTTACTTTATTTTCCGAACTCCGACGTACCCGTGACAGTTGTTGCACGAGCGATCCACCTGGTGGCAGTACAGACAATCCTGTTCTTTGATGTCGCCCGAGTTGATCACGGTGGGGTGATGCGTTTGCCACCATTCGAGCGGGCTGTGCGTCGCAGGCGTGGTAAACTCGCGGTCAATCGTCACGGCGAGTTCGCCTTTGCCATCCTTCACCGGTTTTTCCGGCACGCAACCGGCGACAAGCATTATCACGGTGATACAGAGAAGCATCAGAATCAGAAACCGTTTCATCGTCAACCCATTTTCGATTTAGGATTTATGATTTAGGATTTATGATTTTAGCCAGACAAAATCAGAAATCATAAATCGAAAATCATAAATTTAGAGAATCATTGCCTTGCTCAACAAATCGTGCACGCCGCCGACCTTGACACCCACGTTCCAGTGTTTCATCACTTCGGGCAGTTGCGCTTTGCAGATCGCGCACGGCGTGGCGAGGTACGTCGCGCCGGTCGCGCGGCACGCTTCGGCGCGCGGTTTGCCGCCCGCCATCCGGATCGGCATCAGTTCGTCAGTGAGCAAGCCGCCACCCGCGCCGCAACAAAACGTCTTTTCGCGGATCGTGTTCGCCGGCATTTCGACGAATTTGTTGCACGTCGCCCGGATCATTGCGCGCGGCTCTTCGAGCAACGAGCCGGCGCGCGCGACGTTGCACGGATCGTGATACGTGACGAGCACATCGTCGTTCGCGGTCTTGTCAATTTTGAACGCGCCGCGCTGGATGAGGTCGGCAGTAAATTGGCAAATGTGAACCGGGTGCGGCGGATCGAGAAAATCCATCGGACCGTTCAGCGTGTTGGTGTAGATCGCCGCGCGCCACGCGTGCCCGCACTCGCCCCAGATCACGCGCTTGACCTTGAGTTCGCGCGCCGCGTCGAGGATGCGGCGGTTCACCTTTTTCATATTTTGATAATTGAGGAACAGCCCGAAATTGCCGCCCTCGTTCGCATACGTGCTCGTCGTCCACGAAACGCCGAGCGCGTAAAACAGTTTGCCGTATGCCATCATCGTGTCGGTGTTGGCGAAATTGTCGGCGGAAGGCATCACCAGCAAAACGTCTGCGCCCACTTCGTCCACCGGCATCCGAATGTCCTTGCCCGTTTCGGCTTTGAGTTCTTCTTCGAGAAATTGGCAATTGTCAATCCACGCGGGTCCGGGAATTCCCAGGTTGTTGCCGCGCTCGTACACTTTGGCGACGACTTCGGTCACGTATTTGGTCGCCACGCCGATAGCCGCCATAATTTCGCGCGCCGCCATCGTGATCTCGGCGGTGTCAATACCGTACGGGCAAAAGACGGAACAGCGGCGACACTCGGAGCACTGATAAAAGTACGTGTACCACTCGCGCAGAACCTCTTCGTTGAACGGTTCCGCCTCCGCACCGGCGAATCGCTCCATCCGTTTGAAATAATAGCGGTACACTTTGCGGAGCAAGTTCGCGCGCGCGACCGGCATATTGTTCGGATCGCCGGTGCCGAGGTAGAACTGGCATTTGTCGGCGCACGCGCCGCACTGCGCGCAAATGTCGAGATACACTTGCAAGCCGCGATACTTGTGCAACAGCTCCTGCAGTTTCTCGACGGCGCGCGTTTCCCACTGCGGCACGCGTGCGGTCGGTAGCGCAATCGCCTGCATATCTTTGGCTTTGCACGGGTAGCACGTCAACGGCGCGGACGCGTGCTCGTCCATTTCAGGCACGGGAATGTGCAAGCCGCGATTCGTTTTTTTCCATTCCAAAGTGGCGGGAGGAAAATTAGCGATTTTGGTCAATGCGAACCTCCTCGTTCCACGGATTTACATAGCGCGGATACAAAACGTTATCAATTTGGTTGCGCGTTGGGCTGAAGAAAATTCCGCCCGCGTGCAGTAACTTGCTGAACGGGAAATAGATCAAGAGCAAGCACACCAAAATAAAATGCGCGATGAAAACCGGGTGTTGCGGCGGCGCAACCGGCGTCAGCGTCAGCAAACCCAGGATGAACGCTTTTACGTCCACGAGGTACGCGCGCGCATAATAATTGACGAGCATCCCGGTCGCCGCAATCGCCGTGAGCAAAATCAGCACGCCGAAATCCGGCAAGCCGGACACGAACAGCACACGCGCCGACGCCATCCGCCGCCACAGCAAATACAATGCCGGGATCGGAAAGAGAAAACCGGCGTAGATGCTGATCGCTTGCCAATCAATGACCAACTCCGGCACGGGGTAGAGAAAATAGCGCGAGTGGCGCACGAAAATCAGGAGCAGGCACGCGTGAAAGAGCCACGCGCCGAGCCATAACGCCTTGTCCGCCTGGAACAAGTTGGGAAAGATCAGCGCGTCGCCCGCCATGCGCGCGAGCACGCCCGGCGCATTTTTCGGACCCGGCGTCTGCACAATTTTGAGCGGCACGGGGGTTTTGAAATAGAGGAAGAGGCGCAACGTCAAGCCCGCCACAAAAGCGAAAGCCGACAGGTACGCCAAGCCGATGAGCACACCGGCGAACAGATTCCAAATCATCGCGGCATCGTTCATACGAGTCCTGTAGTCAAAGCGTCGCCTAGTCGCCTAGTCAACTAGTCCTCACTTTTGCAGGGGCTAGTTGACTAGGCGACCACTCGACAAACTAGACGCACCCGGTTGGTTTGGGCAAGCCGGCGATCTTGCACGCGCCTTTGGCGGGCCCACTCGGAAACAGTTCGTAGATGTACTTGAGATCGAACCCGGTTTCCTTCGTCACCTTGCGAATCATCGGGGCAATGCCGAATTGCTTGTAATAGTTGTTCAAATAGTTGATCACCTTCCAGTGATCCGGCGTCAACTCTTTGATGTCTTCCTGCGTTTCGGCAATAAACTTGGCGAGGTCCTCGTTCCACAACGACGGTTCGGTGATAAAGCCGTCTTCGTCCACTTCGAGTTGCGTACCTTTGTAATCCAAGAATGGCATATCTGTTCTCCTCTGAAA
>CAIKBD010000409.1 GCA_903825565.1 uncultured Anaerolineales bacterium
CTCCGCTCAGGGTGACAGCACAAATGTCATTCTGAGCGCAGCGAAGAATCTCTTGCCTGGGGAATGCGAGACCCTTCGCTCCGCTCAGGGTGACAATTTGAGGAAGCGTATGCAATCCAAACAATACTATACCTACATTATGACCAATAAATCACGCACGCTGTACACGGGCGTCACGAATAGTCTCGAACGCCGCGTTTCTGAACACAAACAAAAACTCGTCCCAGGATTTACGAGCAAATACAACATCACGCGCTTGGTTTATTACGAAGAATTTTCCGATGTCCGCGATGCGATTGCGCGTGAAAAACAAATCAAAGGTTGGTTGCGCGAAAAGAAAATCGCACTGATTGAATCCGTAAATCCAGAATGGAAAGACTTGAGCGAAGAATGGAACAAGCCGAACTAATGTCATTCTGAGCGAAGCGAAGAATCTCTTGCCTGGCGCATGTGAGACCCTTCGCTTCGCTCAGGGTGACAATCCAAAAGCGCAATCTGCGACCGTGCTCAGTATAGCGAATTGAGAGATGCTTCGCTTCGCTCAGCATGACAATCCGCGTGTTACAAAACCGCAGTTTGTGCCCGCGTGGAGTATATCAAGGCGGGATAACCCCGCCCCTACAAAAAGAGGCACGATGATCACCCAGCATGATTTGGAACGCATCGGCGAAGATGTGTGGCAAGTGCCGCAAACGTATCGCCACGATATGCGCGTGCCCGCGCGCCTCTACGCGAGCGAGGAATTGCTCGCCGATGCGTTGCAAGATGATTCGGTCACGCAGTTGATCAACACGGCGACGCTCCCCGGCATCGTCCAGTACGCCATCGCGATGCCGGACGTGCATCAGGGCTACGGCGCGCCGGTCGGCGGCGTGTTTGCGACCGCAATGCCGGCGGGCGTGATCTCGCCGGGCGCAATCGGGTACGATATTAATTGCGGCGTGCGCTTGCTCGCGTCGCGGCTTACCGCCGACCAAGTTTTGCCGCGCCTCGATGATCTTGCCAACGCGCTGTACCGCAATTGCCCCAGCGGGGTCGGCTCGGAGGGGAGCGTGCCGCTAAACGCCAAAGCCCTGGGCGACGTTTTGGAAAACGGCGCAGAGTGGGCGCGCCAAAACGGCTACGCGCGCGCCGAGGATTTGGAGCGGACGGAGGAACGCGGGCGGATCGCCGGCGCGGATGCGAGCGCGGTTTCCAAACGCGCGCAAGAGCGCGGCAGGGATCAACTCGGCACGCTCGGCGCGGGCAATCATTTCATCGAAGTGGATCGCGTCGTCGAAATTTACGACGCGGACACGGCGCGCGCGTTCGGCTTGTTCCCCGATCAGATCGTCGCGCAGATTCATTGCGGTTCGCGCGGCTTGGGGCACCAAGTCTGCACCGATTACGTGAGCCAGTTCCAGCGCGCGGCGCGCGAGTACAAAATCGCGTTGCCGGATCGGGAACTGGTGTGCGCGCCGTTCGATTCGCCGGAGGGGCAGGCGTACTTTCAAGCGATGGCGGCGGCGGCGAATTTTGCATTTGCGAATCGCCAGGTGCTCGCGCATCACATTCGCCGCTCGTTCGAGCAGGCGCTTGCCGGCGTCGTTCGGCATTGCGATCTCGTTCAGGTTTACGACATCGCGCACAACATGGGCAAGGTCGAGGAACACGATCTCGGCGGCGCGCGCGTCAAGGTGTGCGTGCATCGCAAAGGCGCGACGCGCGCGTTCGGACCGGGCACACAAGGTCTGCCGCCGGATTTGCGCGGCATTGGGCAACCCGTGCTGATCCCAGGTTCGATGGGCACGGCGTCGTATGTGTTGGTCGGCACAGCGGGTGCGATGGCGCAAACGTTTGGGTCGGCGTGTCACGGGGCAGGGCGCGTGATGAGCCGGTCGCAAGCCAAGCGCGAGGTGCGCGGTGAAAAACTGCGCGCCGAGTTGAGCGCGCGCGGCATTGCGATTCGCGCCGGCTCGATGCCGGGTCTCGCGGAAGAAGCGCCCCAGGCGTACAAAGATGTATCGCGCGTCGTCGCGGTGGTGCATCGCGCCGGCATCGGGCGCAAGGTCGCGCGCATCGAACCCCTCGCGGTGATCAAGGGCTGAGTGCCAAAGGATGGATTTATGCAGTTGATGAATTTGCCGCTGGAGCAGGCGTGCGGCGCAATTCTCGTCCACAACGTTGCGGGCGCGGACGGGCGCAAGGCGTTGGACAAGGGGCGCGTCGTGACGGCGCAAGACCTCGACACTTTGCGCGCGCTCGGCAAGCGATCCGTTTACGTTGCCGTGCTCGATCCGGCTGACGTGCGCGAGGATGACGCGGCGACGCAACTCGCGCGGGTGTTGGCAGGCGACGGCATCGCGTTGACGCCGGCGCATGGCGGGCGCGTGAATTGGCTTGCCGGGCAAGCCGGGTTCGTGCGGATCAATCGCGACGCGTTGCGCCGCGTCAACGAATTGCCGGGCGTCACGCTGGCGACACTTGCGCGGTACGCGCCGGTCGCGCCCCAAAAAATCGCGGCAACGTTGAAAACGATTGGGCTTGCGTTACCTAAGACGACGATTCAGGAAGCGGAGAAAATCGTCGGCGCGCGCGGTCGGGTGGTGAGCATCGCGCCGCGCGTGATCGAAAACGTGGCGCTGGTGTTGACGGGGAGCGCACGCGGCAGGGCGCGCACGCAAGACACTTTTTTGCCGCCGTTGCAAGCGCGGATCGCGGAACTGGGCGCGCGCGTGATTGCCGACGCGTTTGTGGAGGAAGATGCCGACGCGTTGGCGGTTACGCTCGTTGGTGTGCTTGGCGCGGGCGCGCAACTGGTCCTCATCGCCGGCGAGACTTCGATTATGGATGCGGACGACATTACGCCGCGCGGCATTCGGCAAGCGGGCGGGGTGATCGAAGTGTTTGGCGCGCCGGTTGAGCCGGGCAATTTGCTGTTGCTCGCGTACATCGGCAACGTGCCGGTGATCGGCGCGCCCGGGTGCGTGAAATCGCGCGCGCCGAATGGGGTGGACCTGATCCTGCCGCCGCTGCTGATCGGCGAGCGCGTGACGCGTGCCGATGTGATCGCGCTGGCGGAAGGCGGGTTATTCCCCAATTCCAAATCCGAAACCTAGGGAACGCTCCGGCGAGCGTTCCCTACTCCGGCGAGCGTTCCCTACGTAGGGCGCGGACACCGTTCCACGCCGACACACTTTTATTTTTTCGTTACTTGAGCGCGGCGTCCGCCGGCATTCCCGGCTTGAGTTCTTGATTCGGGTTGGCAAGTTGGAGCCGCACGGCGAACACGGTGTTCACGCGTTCGTTTTTCGTTTGCACGTTGCGCGGCGTGAACTCGGCTTGCGTCGCAATAAAAATTACTTTGCCGGTAAATGTTTTGGTCGGAAACGAATCTACCTTGACCGGAAATTCGTTTCCGATTTTGATTTCGCCGATCTGCGTTTCGGGCACATAGATCGTCAGTTTCACCGTGTCGAGATTCGTCACGCTCAACAGCGTCGCGTTGGGCGCGGCGATTTCGCCCAAGTGCGCGATGCGCCGCGTGACGATGCCGTTCACCGGACTCTTGAGCGTCATCTTGCTCGCCTGTACTTGGAGAATTCCCAGTGCGGCGTCCGCTTGCTTGACCGCCGCTTGCGCTACGGCGATTTGTTCTTTTGTCGCGCCGGCTTTGAGCGCGTCGAGCCGCGCCTGCGCGATGTTCACCGCGCTCACCGCCGCGTCGTATTGCGCCTTGCCCGCGTCAACCTGGGTGTTGAGCGTGAGCGGACGCGCGCGCATATCTTGCAAAATTTGCAACCCGCGTTGCGCGCCCTCGACGGTGGCTTGCGCCGCTTGCACCGCCGCTTCCGCCGCCCACCACTGATTGACCAGCACCTTGCCATCCACGCGCACCTGGTCTACGCCGCCCGCCGCATCCACGCGCGTGCGCGCTGAAATGGCGTTTGCCTGCGCCGCTTCGAGTTGATATTTGGCGGCTTTGAATTGCGCTTCCGCCGTCGCGATTCGCGCGTCGAGTTCTTGCGGATTGTCGCGCACGGCTTGCGTATTGACCCAGGATTGTTTCGCGCCGTCACGCGCGGCGACGGCTTGCGCGAGCGCCGCTTCGGCTTGGCGAATATCCTCCGCGCGCGCGCCGGCTTGCACCTGCGCGAGTTGCGCCTTGGCGGTGTCGAGCGCGGCTTGCGCTTGCGCGATCTGCGCGTTCAACATCGCGCGATCGAGCCGTACGAGTTCTTGCCCCGCTGTGACGAGCGCGCCCTCGTCCACCGTGATCGCTTCGATCCGTCCGGCAACTTCGGCGGCGACGCCGATCTCTTCGCCCTCGATAAAACCGGACACGGTGTTGGTGTCGGCGCGTTGCGCGATGTAGGTCGAGTACAAATAGTACGCGCCGAGCGCGACGACGAGCAGAATGACGACGGGAATAATTCGTTTACGATGTTCCATACGACTCCTTGAAAAACGAAAACCAATTGCGGCATCCGGCGCGCGTGCGGTTATGCGCCGTTCGCGTCCACACTGCGTAGCCGCGTGATAAAAACATCTTCGAGCGACGGCAAGATCGCGGTGATGTCTTTCACGGCGATCTGGTTGGCAAGCAACAGTTCGCGCACACGCGGAATTTTTTCGCCCGCCGCTTCGCCGATGGCGTGAATTTGCGCGCCGTATAACGCCACCTCGTCGAACAGGTGCGCCGCGCGCAACACGCCGAGCGCCGGCTCGATGGGATCACAATCAATTTCGAGCACGGCGGCGCGCATCTGCTCGGTCTTCATCGCGTGCGGCGATCCTTCGGCGACGAGTTTGCCGCGATAGATGAACGCGATCCGATTGCAGTTTTCCGCCTCGTCCATATAGTGCGTCGTGACCAGAATCGTCGTGCCGCGCTCCGCGAGATCATACACCAAGTCCCACAACATCCGCCGCGAAAGCGGGTCCACGCCGGCGGTTGGCTCGTCGAGAAACAGAAACGCCGGTTGATGCGCGAGCGCACATGCCAGCGCGAGGCGTTGCCGCGAGCCGCCCGCCAAATTCTTGACGCGCGTATTTTCTTCGGCGGCAAGCCCGACACTGGGGAGAATGTCGCGGCGTTTGTCCGCCAACGCGCGGCGCGGCACGCCATACACGCCCGCGTAAAAATTGAAATTCTCCGCGACGGTCAGATCGGCATAGAGCGCGAATTTTTGCGAGACATAGCCGACGCGTTGGCGAATGGCTTCGGCGTGCCGAACAATATCGAAACCCAGCACCGTGCCCGTGCCCGCGCTCGGCGCGAGCAGACCCAGCAACATGCGGATCGTCGTGGTTTTGCCAGCGCCGTTCGGACCGAGCAAGCCGTAAATTTCGCCGCGCTGGACGGCGAACGAAATGTCGTCTACGGCGATAAAGTGCTCGAACCGTTTGACGAGATGCTGTGTGGATAGCGAAATGGAATTTTCATTCATGGCGTTTGCATTTTCAGTGCGTCGCCGCACCATTGACATTTTTCTTCGTGGATGGAAGCGACGGCGTTACACTTGAGACACCGGATCCGCTCGGCTTCGGGCACGGGCACGTTTGCGCGTTCCGGCAATAGCGCGGCAAGGCGCACAAGTTCGAGCGGCGTTTGATCATCGCTGATGCTTTCGGTGCGCCGAAACACCAACTTGTCCGGCGCTTCGTCAATCAGAACCAAGTGCAACCCGCGCATGGCTTTTAAGAGATCAGCGCGGAGCCAAGTTAAGATTGCCGGCGCGCCGTGAATTTCGATAGTGGGCGCGGCGAGATCGTCGGTCAGTGGATCGATCATAATTGTGCGGCTCGCGGGTGGATAGGCGGGCGCATCGGTTTACCCGGCGCACGTTTCGCACGCGGTTGCGTTGGGCGCGGCGACCGGCGCGGTGAGCGGCGCGGTGAGCGGCGGCGCTTCGGTCATGTCCCACCGTTCGCACCGTCCGCCCCAGCGCGCAACCACGCGATTGTCCACCGACACTTGGACGATTTCGCAATGATTCGGGCAGTGGTGACACTCGAACGAACGCGTGCGGTATGCGAGATCGCTCACACTGAAACCTTTGAACTGGGTCACGGCGTTGTGCCGCGCCAACGCCTCGCGCGCGAGCATTGCCGCGCCCAGCGCGCCCATCACTTCGTGGTGCGGGGGCACCAAGACCGGCATTTCCAACGTTTCTTCGAATGCGCGAATCATGCCTTGATTGAACGCGACGCCGCCTTGAAAGACGACCAGCTTGCGAATGTCCTTGCCCAGTCCCACGTTGTTCAAATAATTGCGCGCCATCGCCTGGCACAGCCCGTACAAAATATCTTCGACGCGATGCCCCATTTGTTGTTTGTGGATCATGTCCGATTCGGCAAAGACGGTGCACCGCCCGGCGATCCGCACCGGCGTTTTCGATTGCAATGCCAGCGCGCCGACATTCGCAATGTCAATGCCGAGTCGCGCGGCTTGTTGATCGAGAAACGCGCCCGTGCCCGCCGCGCACACCGTGTTCATCGCAAAATCCACCGCGACGCCGTCGCGCAGCAGAATGATCTTGGAATCCTGCCCGCCGATTTCGATGATCGTTTGCGCGCCCGGCACAAAGTGCGATGCGGCAACGGCGTGCGCGGTGATCTCGTTCTTGACGACATCCGCGCCGACGATGACGCCCGCCAGGTACCGTCCGCTTCCGGTCGTGCCGACGCCGGCAACCTGGGTCGCCGGGTCCAGTTTTTGGCGAATTTCGCGCAAGCCCTGTTGCACCACTTCCAGCGGTTTGCCGCGTGTGCGGAGATACAAGGCATGGCGCACGTTGTTTGCATCGTCGAGCACGACGAGTTTGGTGGTGACGGAGCCGACATCAATGCCTAAAAATGTATTCATCGCTTGACCTCGGAAAAGTGCGAGCTGGAGCGTTACGCGGCGGCGGCTTGGATTTCGCGGCGGCGATACAGCAAATCCACGAACGCTTCCAAACGAGTCCGCATCCCGGCGCGTCCCGATTGCTCGTCCAAAATAAACGACAGGATGGGAATGTTGAAATCGCGGCTGACGCGCGGCAAGATGTTGAGCGCGGTGATTTCGGGAATGCAGGTGAACGGGAGCAACTCGATCATTCCGTCAAAGCCGCGTTGCGCGTGCAACACCGTTTGCCCGACGGTCATCAAGCCCTCGCCGCCGACGTTCCAGCGCAAGTACGGTTTTGCCGCGCGCTCGATCTCGGAAGTGCGAACGCCCAGCGCGTTGAGAATCAACGTGAGGCGCGCCCAATCGCCGAGCATGATCGTGCGGTGCGCGTGCGCGCCCAGCTCGCCCAGCACGCGTTCCACATCCAAATTGTAAAACGGTTCCAGCGCGGCATAGTATTCGCCGGTGGTGGCGATGCGAACGGGACGCAGTTCCGGGTTGATCGCGACGCCGTTCACCACGCGCAGGAGCTCGGCGCGCACGCGTTTGAGCGCGTCTAGGGTGCGCGCTTGATCGATCCGGTTTTGCGCCTCGCTCCACACGCGGTCAATCTCGCCGAGCAAAATTTGGCGCGGACGAATGTATTGCACGCGGCGTTCGATTTCGTCGAGCGCGTTCAACTTTGCCAACGCGAGATAAATTTCGCGCAGGACTTGGCTCCACGAAAATTGATCCATAAACTGGCGCAAGAATTTTGGCAACGCGAAAATGCCGCCCTGCTCGAAAATGCTCGTCGTGACGAGTTGAAATTTATAACCCAAGTCGTGGAGCACGTCGTTCAACAGTTGGGTGTAACTGCTGTTGCGGCACAATTCTGCGCCGTCCATATACAGCAAGGTGTCCGCGCCGGCGTCGAGCATTTCGATCATATTGCCCAGGATGTATTTGTACGGCGTGCAAATAAATTCCGGCGAATGGCGCGCGCCGAGCGAAACGGTTTGGTTGCTGAGCGTCGGTCCCAGTTCGACGCGCGCGCCGATGCCTTCGAACAACGATTTGAGCGGAATGACGGAGGTGCCCATGCGCGGGAATCCCAGGATGGGTTTGTGGATTTCGCGGAGCACGGGCGGCACGTGGAAGGTGGGCGCGGGCGGCGCGACGCGACGCGTGGTGGCTTGGCGCGCGAGCATATCCACGAACGCTTCGAGGCGCGTGATCATTCCAGCGGCGCTGCCGTGTTCGTCCAGAACCAAGTTCATAATCGGGCGTTGCAGGGTGTGCGCGCGCCGGCTGATCGTCTCCACCATCGTCGAGTCGGGTCCGCACGTAAACGCCAGCACGGCGATCACGCCGGCGACGTGAGGATCGTGCAAATAATGTCCCGCCGCGCCGGACATCCACTCTTCATAGAACCAGCGTTTTTGACCGGTGGTGTGCGCGATTCCAACTTGGGCATCCGCCGGCGCAACCATCTCGCTTGTCAGCAGGCGCACGCCGAGCGCACGCAAGCGCGCGACCAAATTCTGGTTGATGTATTCGTCGAACAAACAGTACGGATGCCCGACGAGCGCGATGGTCAAAACTGGGTTGGCATTTGCCGGCGCGGGCAGACTCCACGCGTCGGGATATTGCGCGGCGAGCGCTTCCGAGTAGGAAAGTTGCTCGGTGACGAGCCGGGCGCGAAATGCCGCATCCACTTGGCAAGCGCGTTCCCACGCGCGGTGAATGCGGAGCGGGTTGGCGGTGAACCGGCGCCCCAAGTGGTAGAACCCTTCGGCTTGCGAAATTTTGTAGCGGTGCGCGTCCACCTGGGCTTCGAGGAGCGGTGGGCAATCGGTGACGGTGGCGCGGATGAGATCGGGCAAGCCCTGAAACTTGGCGCAGTGCATCGCGCCGCGCTCGACACTGCGGATCGCCGGCGCGAACACAAAATCTACGTTGCCGTGATCGCGCAGCCAAGCGACGTGCCCGGCGTACACCTTGACCGGCAAGCAGGTCACGTCCGCCACCAAGCGCGCGCCTTCCGCGACCATATCGCGGTTCGTGGGCGGCGAGACGACGACGCGCGCGCCGAGTTCTTCAAAGAAGGTTCGCCATGCCGGATAATTTTGATAACCGTGCAATGCGCGCGGAATACCGATTCGCCACATAGGAATTCCCTCGCCAGTTTGATTTCTAGATCATCAGCACAAACGCATTTTTCAACAAGTTTGAATTCAAAGATTCTCAACGGCGAGCGAGTTATCCTTCGCCGTTGGCTCCCAGGGAATTCGGCGTGGAATCCAACGCGGCACGTTGCGTTGATACTCGGCATAGTCCGCGCCGAAACGATGCAGTAAATCGCGTTCTTCCAGAATTGGAATGTACGTGGCATTCAACGCGACAAAAAAAGCAAACCAGGCGAACAACATTCCCACGCCAAAGCAGATCGCTTCGCCGAGCAACATGCTGAATACGCCGCTGATCATCGGATTCCGTACGCGCCGATAAATTCCGCGCACCACCAATTTGCGCGGCGGATTCCAGGGCGCAAGTGTTCCTTGTCCAAATGTGGCGAACAGCGTGATCGCTTGGAAAGATAAACGCAAGCCCAAGCCGATGAACGCGAGCCCGAGCAATGATGGCACAAGCGCGAGCGGCATTGGCAACTGCCAACCGATATTCATGCCGGCGTGCCACAGAATTATGCCGGGCACAAGACCGAGCACGACACCCGGCAAAACGAGGATGGCTTGCAAATGTTTGAGCGCAATCACGGTTGCTTCTCTTGCGCGATCATTAACACAAACGCATCTTCCAAACGCGGTTGCACTTGCCGCCAATCGTCCACCGAGATTGCGTTGGCGTGAAAAAAAGTTTGAATTTCGGCGGCGCGTTCGGCGCAATCCAACAGCAGGCGGAGTTGATCGCCATGCGCCGAAGCGACGCGGACGCCCGCGCGGTGTTCGATCAGTTTGCGCGCTTGAAGTGCGCGGGTCGAGTGCGCTTCGAACACGACCGCTCCCAGGTTGGCGCGCAGTTGGCGCGGATCATCGCACGCGATCAACTCACCGCGATACATCAAGCCGACGCGCTGACAGCGTTCCGCTTCGTCGAGATAGGGCGTGCTGATCACAATGGTCACGCCATCCAAATGCACCTGGGTGAGCAAGTCCCAAAACTCGCGGCGGCTCACCGGGTCTACGCCGGTCGTCGGCTCGTCGAGCAGGAGCAGGCGCGGGCGGTGCATCAGCGTCGCCGCGAGCGCGAGTTTTTTCTGCATGCCGCCGGACAAGTTGCGCGCGAGTCGCGTTTGAAATTCGCCGAGGCGCGCAAAGCCGAGCAAGCGCGCGATCAGTTCGGTGCGTTGTGCGCGCGGCGAGCCAAACACGTCGGCGAAAAAGTTCAGGTTTTCGAGCACGCTCAGATCGGGGTAGAGTGCAAAGCGTTGCGGCATATAACCGATCGTTTTTTTGACGGCTTCGGGATCGTGGGTCACGTCAATGCCGGCGACGGTGACTTGGCCGGTGGTGGGGCGCATGGCGGTGGCGATCACGCGGAGCGTTGTCGTTTTGCCGGCACCATCGGGCCCGATCAAGCCGAACGTTTCGCCAGGATTGACGGCGAGCGACAGATTTTTGACGGCGGTGGTTGCGCCGAATTGTTTGGTGAGATTTTGAATCGCGATCATATCATTCCAAGCTTTTGCGGAACCGCAAGGACGCGGCAGTAAAGATCAGGGGTCCCATGATCAAAAGCGCGATTACTTGTTCGGGAAACGAAGGCAAGCCGACGCCTTTCATAATAATCCCACGGAGAATGACGAGCATGTACCGAAGCGGCACGAAATAACTGAGCGCCTGCAACCACACGGGCATTGCTTCGAGCGGAAAGAAAAAACCGGAGAGAAAAATCATCGGTAGCATCGTCAAAAAACTCAAAAGCATGGCTTCTTGCTGACTACGCGCCGCGCTCGAAATCAACAAACCCATTCCCAGGGTTGTTAGCAAAAAGAGTGTTGCCAGCGCAAGGAGCAGGGGCACACTGCCGCGAATCGGAATGTCGAACCAAACGACGCCGAGAAAGAGCACCTCGGCGAGATCGAAAAAAGCGATGCCGATGTAGGGGATCACTTTGCCTATCACCAATTCCCAGGATTGGATCGGTGTGACGACGAGTTGCTCAATGGTGCCTTGTTCGCGTTCGCGGACAATTGTGAGCGCGGTGAACAGTTGCGTGAGAAATTGCAAAATCATGCCAATTACGGCGGGGATCATAAAGTTCGCCGATTTCAGTTCGGGATTGAACATGACACGCGGGCGTACTTCAATCGCGTTGAGCCGCATTGGGTCTATCCCCGTACGTTGTTGGATGATTTGGATACTTTGCGCCTGCCCGATGGATTGCGACGCGGCAAACGCGGTGGATGCCACCGACGGGTCCGAGCCGTCAATCAGAAAAGCGACTTGGGCGGTCAATCCTTTGCCGAGGCGTTCGCCGTACCCGGCGGGAATGATGATCCCGGCGCGCACGTCGCCGCGGTCGAGCAACGCAGTGACGGCTTGCTCGTTGTTCACGTACGCGTTAATCGCAAAATAATCGGAGGCGCGGTACGCTTCGACGAGTTGCCGGCTTTGTTGCGTGCGGTCGGCGTCGTACACGACGGTGTTCAGCCGGCGAATGTCGGTCGTCGCGGCGTACCCCAACAAGACCAGTTGGATGATCGGGATGACGAACATGATGACAAGCGTGCGCGGGTCGCGGAGAATGTGAATGGTCTCTTTACGCACGATGGACAGCAGGCGAAAATTCATAGGTGCCTCGGTTAAGCGGCGAGCGCGCCGCGTAAAAACAGCGTAACGGCTTCGGGGATGATTTGTTCGTAATCCCAGTCCGCGTCGAACTCGACTTGGAGAATATCGTGGAGCATAATGTACGGAAAAAACATGCCGACGAGAAAACGCGCGAGGTGCTGCGGGTTCGCGTCGCGCCGAAAAACGCCGCACTGGATTTGTTGCGCCAAGTACGTTTCCAACGCGCCGATGGCGTAACTGACTACCTGGCGCATGTACTTTTCGCGCGCGGCGGGTTTCAGCGTCGGCAAGGCGGAGAGGAGGATGCGAAACACATCGGCGTTTTGGCGAAAGACCGTCGTGAAGGCGGTGGCGATGGTGAGGAGCAATTGTTCCGGCTCAGCGGTTTCGGTGGCGAGGAGTTGCAGGCGCGCGGTCACGGTTTCAATCGGCGGGGTGACAATTTGGCGCGGGATGCTGATCAGGAGGTCGTCCTTGTTTTTGAAATAGTTATAGATTGAACCTTCGGCGACGCCGGCGTGCCGCGCAATATCCGCAATCGTCGCGCGCTCAAAGCCCTTGGCAGCGAACACCTGAGCGGCGGCGGCGAGGATTTGTTTGCGGCGCTCTTCGGTGAGCGCGCGGCGGGCGCGGGTGGTGATCTTGGGCATTTCCAAACCTCGTTGAATGAACGCTCATTCAACGATATTATAACGCGCGACGGGCGGCTTGTCAAGCCGGGCGGGAAAAAAAGGTGTGCGTCACATTTTTGGGCGAACGCCTCCGCCGATTCAAATCGGCGGCTGACGCTGGCACGTCTTTGAAGCGGCGCAAAGCGCCGCGCGATGGTCGTGCCAGCGAGGTCGAAATCGGTTGGAAACCGATTCGCGCAACTCGGTTTACCGAGTTTTCACCGATTGAGCCGTCGTTTTCAAACGACGGTGGTAGCACCCAAAAATTTGACGCACACCCGGACAAAAAATATCGGCACTGGAGCGCGCTGACCGATGATTCAAGAAATCATCACAGAGGCACAGAGCGCGCCGAGAAAAACAAAAGAAAAACTCGGCGTTCGCCGCGACTCTGCGGTGAATTTTTCACATTGGTGGGTAACAATGCTACAGTAGCAAAATATCCGCGTTCTCCGCCCGCGTCCAGTTTTCTTCGCGGGGTGGGCAAATTTTTCTGCACCGCGTCCGGCGGCGAGATTACCCGGTCAAGCCCAAACGCCGCAAACTTGTTTCACGCTCGCGCCAGTTTTCCCATACCTTGACCCACAGTTCGAGGTAAATTTGATGCCCGACCCACGCTTCGATTTCCGCGCGCGCGTTTTGCCCGATCTGCTTCAGCATTGCGCCGCGCGCGCCGATCACGATCCCCTTTTGCGAGTCGCGCTCGACATAGATCGTTGCCGTGATCCGCGTCAAGTTCTCGCGCGGCTCTTCCCAACTTTCGATGGCAACGGCGACGGCGTGCGGGATTTCCTGCCGCGTTTGCAACAAGACTTGCTCGCGGATCAGTTCTGCCGCCATCGCTTGCAAATTTTGGTCGGTGATTTGATCGGCAGGGTAAAATTCGGGTCCCGCCGGCAAGCGTTCGATGATTTGACCGAGCAGTTTGTCGCAATTGTCGCCGCGCGTCGCCGAGATCCGCATCCAGTCCGCGTGGCGCGTCAGTTGCCAATGCGCTTCGGTCACGTCTTTGACGAAATCCGGCTTGAGCAAATCGGTCTTGTTCAACGCCAGCAGAACCGGCGCGCGCGTGCGGCTGTTCAGCAGTTTGCCGATGCGCGTATCATCGTCGTCCGGCATCCGCGCGCCATCGGTGAGAAAGATGACGAGGTCTACATCGTCGAGGACGTTCGTCGCCGCTTCCACCATCACTTTGCCGAGTTGTTGGTGCGGCGTAGTGATGCCCGGCGTATCCACGAAAATGATTTGTGCCTCGGGACGGGTGAGGATGCCGCGCACAATTCGGCGCGTGGTTTGCGGTTTGGGCGAGACGATCGCGATTTTTTCGCCGACGAGTTTGTTGACTAGGGTGGACTTGCCAACGTTCGGTTTGCCGACCACGGCGACAAAACCGGCTTTGTGTTGCCTGAAGATTTCAGGTGGGTCTGCATGTTTCATGGCGACAGTATATTTCAGAGTTGGCAGAAATGCAAACGCGATTGCGCCGGGTCTTGAAAACGGCAAGGATGTGTGCTATACTCTTCCGCAAGTTAGCCGGGCGCGCTTTGCAGTGAGAGGAGGTTGCCGACGATTCATATTTGGATTATGCTCACCAACCGCATTGTCAATCGCGTGTGCCATTCGTTGCTGTGTGCGTAACACATTGGAGGACAGGATGAGTAAATGGGTTGAAACACTTCTCGGGTTGGCAACTCCCTTGTTGCTCGCCGCGCCGAAAAGACGGCGGCGAAAGCGGTTGCCAAAAAAGCCGCGCCCAAGAAAAAAGTCGTCAAAAAAGCGGCGCCTCGGAAAAAAGTGGTGAAAAAGCCAAAGGCAGTTGCACCGCCTCCACCACCGCCATCACCAGAACCCCCCGCGCCCCCCGCGCCGCCAACTTCTTAGGGAGTCAGGTAGATGAGTTTGATTCTGGAAAGGTTGCTTTTCATCGTCTCGCCGTTGTTTGCGGCGACAACCAAAGGCAAGCCCAAGCCGGCGAAAAAAGCCGTCAAGAAGCCGGTCAAGCGTGCCGCCCAACCAACGCGGGCGAAACCGAAATCGCCGCGAGCGAAGCAAGCCGTACGCGCCTCGACGAAAAGCGCGCATTCCGCGCCAGCCAAAAAAGGCGGCGGGCAGGCACGTTCAGCCGAGCCGATCAAATCGGCATCGGCTAGTGCCAAACCCGCGGCGGCGCAAGTGTTGCCCAAGCCAGTTCCCCCAGCGGGTCGGGCGATCTTGCTATCGCCCGAAAATGACAAGTTCACCGACCATCCGCATCCTACATTTCGCTGGCTCTCGGTGGGTGGCGCGGCGCGGTACGAAATTGCATGGAGCGAAGACGCGGTGCTGAACGCAAGCCACTCGATATTTTCGGTTGCGACAGAAGCGACCGTTCCAGCAGAAAAACCTTTGCGCTTTGGCGTAACTTATTTTTGGCGTGTCCGCGGCGGTAATGAAAGCGGCTGGGGACCCTGGTCGGCAATTTCCTCGTTTCGCGTCCTAGACGAAACTGCTTGAACCGAGTCGCCCGTTGAGTGTATGACACGAGGCAAATCGCGTTTCTAACTGCGGAAACCGATTTGCCTCGCATTTTTCTAGCGGCAAGAAAATTCTTTACAAAACCCGCCAACTCGTCTATAATAGCGCCGTTCCAAACCCGGACAATTCTTGACCTGAGGAGGATTCTCCGATGACCCGAATCCGATGCCGCGACCGGCGTTGCGCGTTTAACAAAAACGGCATCTGCATTTCAGATGAGATTGAGTACGACCCTGACGAGGGTTGCTTGACGCTCGAACTGCGAGCGGACGTAGACGATGCGGAAGAAGAGTGGGAAGACGACGAAGAGCTTGAAGAAGCATTCGACGACGATTTTGAAGACGAAGACGAAGAGAGCGACGACGATGGCTGGGCGGATGACGAGGAGGACGAAGACAATGATCTCCTCGGGCGACGCCGACACAAACGCTAAATCGGTCGCCACGCCGATCTCCTATCGTCGGCTGACCACCTGGGCAGAGTATGTCGCGGCGGAACACCTGCAACGCGAGGTGTGGCAAATGGCAGATTGGCGCGATGTGGTGCCGGCGCATCTGCTCGTCACCGTACAGAAAAACGGCGGCATTGTGCTCGGCGCATTTACGCCTGCCCAGCGCCTCGTTGGGTTTGTGTTCAGTTTTCTGGGCAGAGCCGACGACGAGGGGAGTCAACTGCAACAGTGCTCGCATCTTCTCGCCGTGCTCCCCGAATTTCGCGGCAAGGAAATTGGCGCACGCTTGAAATTCGCCCAACGCGATGCGGCGCGCGCGCAAGGCGTGACGCGGATGACGTGGACGTACGATCCCTTGCTCGCGCTCAACGCGCACCTCAACCTTGCGCGGCTGGGCGGGAGTGTGCGGCAGTACATCGTCGAAGCGTATGGCGAAATGGCAGACGGGCTAAACGTGGGTCTGCCGTCTGATCGCTTTCTTGTCGAATGGCGGTTCGATGCGCCGGTTGCCACGCCGCGCCGTACATGGCGCGCGTGGGTGGCAGCTGGCGCATGCGAGATTTTTGACCTCGCTTTTGACGCGGAGCACTTGCCCCATATTCAACGCGTCCGCGATCTGTGCGGCGAAGCGCTTGTGATCGAAATTCCCAGCGATCTCAACGCGCTCAAAGCCGCAACGGCGCAACTCGCGTTGGAATGGCGGTTGCAAACGCGCGCGGTGTTTCAACGCGCGTTCGCGGCGGGGTACGTCGCCACCGATTTGTTGCGCGAGACGCGCAATGGGGTGCGCCGCGCCGCGTATTTGCTCGTGCGCCAGCCGGGCGGTTGACACGCCTGGGTGGGATCGCTATAATGGCGCGCAAATTGGCGGGGAGCACGACAAACAACGTGAAGACTTGGGCAATGCAAATGGATTTGCAGAATAGGGCATGGCGGCACGATTGCCGATGCCCTATTCGCTTGTGGCGCGTTGCGCGCGAGGAGCCAGGTTCGCGTGAGTGAGCCGATGCCGCACCGCGCTATGATACCTACGCGCTGGCAGGCGGTTCGCGCATTACTTGTCGGCGCCGGATTCGCATTGCTGTTCGCGCTCATCTTTGCCTTTCAGATGACTCAGGAGCCGTTGCGGCTCGAAGCCGGCCAGGTCAGCGCTAAAACGATTCTGGCGTTCGAGCGCGTGACCTTTGTGAGCGATTTGTTGACGGCGGATGCGCGCCTCCAAGCGCAAGCCCAAGTCGCCGACGTATACGATCCGCCCAATGCGGATTTGGCGCGTGAACAGGTGCGGCTCGCCTCGCGCATTTTCGATTACGTGGACACCGTGCGCCACGATCCCTTTAGCGCGCCCGAACGCAAACTCGAATGGGTGCGCCAGGTGCCCACGTTGACGGTTTCCGTGGCGACCCAAGCGCGTACGCTTGCGCTCGACGAATCGGGCTATCACCGCGTTGTCAGCGAAACGCTCTACGTGCTGGATGTGACGATGCGCGATGCGATTCGGGCGACGGATGTGATCACCGAGTTTAGCAAAGTGCCGTCGCGGATCAGTCTCGCGTTGCCGGCGGAGCAAGCCGAACTGGTGACCGATTGGACGCGCGCGTTTATTGCGCCGAATAGTTTTTTCAACGCGGCGAAGACGAGCGCGCAACGCGCCCAGGCGCGCGAACGCGTGAGCGCGGTGTACCGCACGATTGAAAAAGGGCAAGCGATTGTGCGCGAAGGCGAAGTGGTCACGCCGTTTTCGCTTGAAGCGTTGGAAGCCACCGGATTTCTCCGCCCGCGTCTGGTTGCCGCCGATTACACGGGACCCGCGCTGTTGGCGCTTTTGCTGACGACGCTGTTGGCGCTGTATCTGATCCGGCTGCGCCCGCAAGTGATGCTTGCTCCGCGCGCGTTATTGTTAATCGCCTTTCTCCTGTTGCTATTCGCCGTCGGCGCTAAAATGCTGGGCGAACAAACCACGCTGTTGCATTACCTCTTTCCGATCAGCGCGGCGGCGATGCTGATTACCGTGTTGCTGGATGCGACAACCGCCTTGGGCGCAACGCTGGTTTTGGCGTTGGCATTCGGCTTTTTCGTGCGCGGCTCGCTCGAATTTACCGTGCTGGCTTTGGCGGGCGGCATTGTCGCCTCGCTGACGCTGGAACGGATCGAGCGGTTGCCGGCGTTTTTGTGGAGCGGTGTTTATGTCGCGCTGACCAACGCCGCTGTGGCGGCGATCTTTCGTGCGCTCGCGCTCGACCTCGACCCAGGTTTGTGGGGGCAGACGTTGCTGGCGGCAATCGGCAACGGCATTCTCTCCGGCTTGATCGCCTTGGGCAGTTTGTTCATCCTGGGAAAATTATTCGGGATCACCACGTCACTCGAATTGCTTGACCTCGCGCGCCCCACACATCCCCTGTTGAAAAAATTATTGGTCGAAGCGCCCGGCACGTATCATCACAGTTTGATCGTTGGGCAGTTGGCGGAGCAAGCGGCGCAACGCGTCGGCGCGGACGCGTTACTTGTGCGGGTGGCGGCATATTATCACGATGTTGGCAAGACGCGCAGTCCGCAATCGTTCGTCGAAAACCAGATGGACGGTATCAACATTCATGACACACTCGCGCCGCGCGCGAGTGCGGGTATGGTGATCGATCACGTCTCGCGCGGCTTGGAATTGGCGAAAAAATATGGCGTGCCGGCGCGCGTGCGCGAATTTATTCCCCAGCATCACGGCACAACCCTCGCCGCCTATTTTCACCGCAAGGCGATCAAGGCAAACGAAACGCCGGTGAACGAAGCCGATTTTCGCTACCCCGGACCCAAACCGCAATCGCGCGAGACCGGCATTTTGATGCTTGCCGACGGCGTCGAGGCGACCGCGCGCGCGGAACGCCCGACGACGCCGGAACAAATTCGCACGATCATTGATCGCATCGTGGGCGAGCGGTTGCGCGACGGGCAGTTGGAGGAAAGCGAATTGACGTTGCGCGATCTGCAATTGGTGAAAGAAGCTTTCTTTGGCGTGTTGCAAGGGTTGTATCATCCGCGCGTGCGGTACCCTGAGCCACCCGAACGCAAGGACCCGCCCAGCGAAGCCGCTTAAAGTGCGGCGCGTTGTGGCGCAGCAAGGTGCAAGCCGATGATTCAAGTCCGAGTTCATTCCGATTTCACTTCGCGCGTGGCGCGCGACCGCGTGATGCGGCTCGCGCAAAAAACGTTGCGCCTAGAAAAAGCGCGCGCGGAACTGACCGTGTACATCACGACGGATGCGGAAATTCATAAACTCAACCGGCAATTTCACGCGACCGATGCGCCGACCGATGTGTTGGCGTTTCCCACGAATGTGCACGGCGGGCGCGAACGGTTCGGCGAGCGCGCGTACCTCGGCGATGTGATTGTGTCGTACGACCGCGCGCGCGATCAGGCGCGCGCCGCGGGCTGGCGCATCGCCGACGAAATTGACCTGCTGGTTGTGCACGGCATTTTGCACTTGCTCGGTTACGACGATCTGACGTCGCGCAAGCGCGCGCAAATGTGGCGGCGGCAGGAAGAAATTTTGGAGCATCCGATCAACCAAGCGGACGAGGCATAACGCCGTGCCGGGGGGCTGGGCGTCAAAATTTCGGATCGGTGGCGTGCCTTACGACGGAAGGTTTTGTCCAGCCCGCAAAACAAGTTGGACGCGGACGAGCGCAGACAAGCGCGGACAAAAAAATCGTCCGCGTTTTCCGCGCTAGTCCGCGTCCAATTTTTTGCCCGCGCCGGGAGATGCGTTTGACAATTTGCCGCCGATGTGGTAAATTCGCGCCCAACAATTCAATAGCGCAACGGATTACTCATCCAGAGAGGTGGAGGGAACGGCCCTGTGAAACCTCGACAACCAACCGCTTGTGGTATGGTGCCAACTCCGACAGGAAAAAAACTGGAAGATGAGCGTGGATCAACCGCTGATGTTTGACTGCCTCTTCTTTCCCCAAGGGGCAGTTTTTTATTTGCCCGGAAAGGATTGCCTGATGCGATGGACTAGGCGCGCGCCGTTAGTCGCGCCGTTTGCGGCTAACGGTGGCTCATTCAAGATAGCGTGAACGGATATTTGCCCACATTCAAAAACCAAAGGAGTCTCAAATGTCTACCTCAGATAATCGTCAGTTCGGCTTTACCACGCGACAATTGCACGCGGGGCAAGCGCCCGACGCGGCAACCGGCTCGCGCGCAGTACCGATCTATCAAACGACTTCGTACGTATTCAAAGATACGGATCACGCGGCGCGCTTGTTCGCCTTGCAAGAGTTTGGCAATATTTACACGCGCATCATGAACCCGACGAGCGATGTGTTTGAGCAACGCGTCGCGAGTCTGGAAGGCGGCGTGGGCGCGCTCGCCGCGAGTTCTGGGCACGCCGCGCAAACGATGGCGATCCTCGCGCTGTGCGGTGCGGGCGATCACATTGTGTCCGCTTCGACGCTGTACGGCGGCACGTATAATCAGTTCAACTATACATTTCCGCGCCTTGGAATCGAAGTGACATTTGTCGATCCCAGCGACCCGGAAAATTTCCGCAAGGCGATTCGTTCCAACACGAAAATTCTGTACGGCGAAACGCTTGGCAATCCGCGCATCAATGTTTTTCCGTTCGCCGAGGTGAGCGCCATCGCGCGCGAGTTTCGCATCCCGTTGATGATTGACAACACGTTCGCAACGCCGTACCTCTGCCGCCCGTTCGAGTGGGGCGCAAACATCGTCACGCACTCGACGACGAAATTCATCGGCGGGCACGGCACGAGCATCGGCGGCATGATTGTGGACGGCGGCAATTTCGATTGGGCGGCGAGTGGGCGTTTTCCGAATTTCACCGAACCCGATCCCAGTTATCACGGCTTGGTTTACGCGACGCTTGGCGCGCCGGCGTTCATCCTCAAAACGCGCGTGCAAACTTTGCGCGATATTGGCGCGTGCCAAGCGCCGATCAATTCGTGGTTGTTTGTGCAAGGACTCGAAACGCTCAGTCTGCGAATGGAACGCCACGTCGCCAACGCGCAACGCGTGGCAGAGTTTTTGCAGGCACATTCCAAAGTGAATTGGGTTTCGTATCCGGGTTTGTCCAGCCATCCCGATCATGCACGCGCGCAGAAATATCTGCCGAAGGGCGCGGGTGCAATCCTGGGTTTCGGCATCAAGGGCGGGCGTGAAGCCGGCAAACGTTTTATCGAGACCCTCAAACTGTTTAGCCACTTGGCGAACGTGGGCGATGCGAAAAGCTTGGCGATTCACCCGGCGAGCACAACGCACAGCCAACTTTCGGCGGAGGAGCAAACAAGCGCGGGTGTCTCGCCGGACTTTATTCGTTTGAGTATCGGTATCGAAGACCTTGACGATATTCTGTGGGATTTGGAGCAGGCATTGGCAAAAGCGTAAACCGTGAGGCGTAAAGCGTAAAACGGCGTGTGTGGTGCGTGTTCCATTTTTACGCGCCACACACCACGTTTCACGAACCGCAAAGGTGGGTATGAATACGAATCATTCCGTCGGCATTGTTGAGCGCCAATATTTTACATTTGCCGAAACGACGCCGATGCAACTGGATAGCGGGGAGACGCTCAGCCCGATCACGCTGGCGTACGAAACCTACGGCACACTTAACGCGGAGCGCAGTAACGCGATCTTGATCTGTCACGCCTTGTCCGGCGATGCACACGCGGCGGGGTTTTCGCCCGACGAGAAACTGGGTTGGTGGGACGATTGCATCGGACCCGGCAAGGCGTTCGACACGACCAAATATTTCGTCATCTGCTCGAACGTGCTCGGCGGCTGTCAAGGTTCGACGGGACCAGGATCGCCGAATCCGCAAACGGGCAAACCGTATGGTTTGGATTTTCCGGTAATCACGGTGCGCGATATGGTGCGTGCGCAACAACACTTGATCGATCACCTGGGGATTGCAAAATTGCTGGCGGTTGCCGGCGGTAGTATGGGCGGGATGCAAGTGTTGCAGTGGACGGCAAGTTACCCCGAACGCGTGCGCGCCGCGTTGCCGCTCGCCACGACCGCACGTCACTCGCCGATGCTGATCGCGTTTAGCGAAGTGGGGCGGCAGGCGATTTACGCCGACCCAAACTGGAATCAAGGCAACTATTACGACGGCGCGCGCCCCAACACCGGGCTAGCACTCGCGCGGATGATCGGGCACATTACGTATCTCAGCGAAGAATCCATGCACCAGAAATTCGGGCGGCGGTTGGAAGCGCGCGAGCGGTTCGGTTTCGATTTTGAAACGGACTTTGCGATTGAAAGTTACCTGCACCACAAGGGGAGTCGCTTTACCGAGCGGTTCGACGCGAACACGTACCTTTACGTGACCAAAGCGATGGACTATTTCGATCTGGCGAATGGGCATGGCAACTTGATGATCTCGTTCGCCCGCTGCGCGTCGATCATGTACCTTGTCGTCTCGTTCACCTCCGATTGGCTATACCCCACATATCACTCGAAAGAAATGGTGAGCGCGCTGACCGGCATCGGCGCGGATGTAACGTACTGCAACTTGCAATCCACTTGGGGGCACGACGCGTTTTTGCTCGAAGTGGAAACGATGACGCGACTCATTTCCGATTTTCTGGATCGCGTTGTGGCGCATCATGGAATTAACCTATGAGTGCAATACCAGCTATCAACCTGCGCGCCGATTTGTATACCATCGCTGATCTGATCCAGCCGGGCGAAAAAGTGCTTGACCTGGGTTGCGGCGACGGCACGCTACTGCGCTATCTGATTGATGCGCGGCAAATTACCGGGCGCGGCATTGAACTCTCCGAGCCGGATGTGTTGGCGTGCGTGGGCAAGGGCCTTTCGGTGCGGCAGGGCAACCTCGATGAAGGGTTGCGCGATTATCCCGACAAATCATTCGACACGGTAATTCTCAGCCAGACGTTGCCGTACCTTGACGATCCGGCATTTCTGATTTGTGAGATGTTGCGCGTGGGGCGGCGCGCCATTGTGAGTTTTGCCAACTGGGGACATTGGCGCTGTCGCTTGGGGTTGCTGTTCACCGGGCGGATGCCGGTGGCGGCGGCGTTGCCGCAACCCTGGTCGGACGCGCCGCGCGCGCGCCCGCTCACCGTGCGCGACTTTGCCGATTTCTGCGCGCGCGAAAAAATTCCGATCAAGCGCGAAATGTATCTGCGCGAATCGTATCGTCCGGTGCGCCGCGCGCAACTGGGGAAAAACCTCCACGCGGCAGTGGCGATTTTCGAGTTGGGGTAACTTGATGTGTAAAAAAAACAGCAGATCGTGTCTGCTGGCGCGCCGTTATTTTTTCTGAAGGTCTGGCAGAGTTAGACCGAGGTCTGCCACAATACTCCGCAACGTGCCTGGACGCAAATCCTTGTTTCCCCAATCGGGAATAGTGGTGTATTTGCCATTGGTGGGATTCCACCAAATTCGATGCGAACCCGCCCCATTCCGAACAAACTCGCAACTTTGCGCGCGCAAGCGTTTTACCAGTTCCCGATATTTCATGCGGCAACCATTCGGAGCACAAAAGCAGTTTGGGCGTTTGCGTGCTTGAACAACGCGGGAATCGGCGATTTGTTGATGCGTCGCGCTTCGAGCATGGCTTTGATGTTGCCGGGAATTGCGCGCATCGCGTCATCCAAAGTTTCACCCCACGCATGACACCCTTGAAGCGCAGGGCAACTAACTTGGTAAACGTTGTCTTTCTCCAGAAATTCGATTGTGATCGGAACAATCAATTCATCCAGTTGAATCGTTGGCGTCATATATATTTTCCTCCGCGCGCGATGCTACGCCGACGCGCCGCGATACAACCCCTGCGCCGCGATATACTCCGCCACTGTCGCCGGCACAAACTCGGCGATGGATTCGCCGGCGCGCACGCGCCGTTGCAGATCGCTCGCCGCGATGTCAACCGGCGGTGCGGGCAGAAACACTACGCGCGCGCGGACGCCGGGCAACTGCGCTTCGAGCGCATCCAGGTCGGCGACGAAACCGGGGCGCGCAAACACGACGAGTTTGCAAACCGCGATCAATTCCGCCGGCGTGCGCCACGTCAAAATAGATTGAAGCGAATCCATCCCCATAATGAAAAACAACTCAACGTCTGCGCCGAACTGCGCGCGCAACCGGCGCATCGTGTCCGCCGTGTACGTTGCACCGGGCTGATCCACATCCACGCGTGACAATTGGAATTGCGGGTGTGCCGCAATCGCGCGGCGCACCATTTCCAGGCGCGCCGCGATGGGTGTGATGCCGGCAAGTCCCTTGTGCGGCGGTTGGCGTGTCGGCGCGAACAAAACCTGGGACAAGCCGAGTTGCGTCAACGCTTCACGCGCGATCAACAAATGCCCGCGATGCGGCGGATCGAACGTGCCGCCGAGCACGCCGATTTTTTCTATTCGCGCCATTCGAGTTCGACCTCGCCGATCCGCACCTTGTCGTCTTCGCGCACACCGGCGTGTTCGAGCGCGGCGGTGACGCCCATGCCTTGCAAGATGCGATGCAAGCGTTGGATCGCTTCGGGTTGCTCAAAGTTGGTCATTGCGATCACGCGCTCGACTTTAATACCGCGCACACGGAACGCGTGCCCCTCGCGCGAAATGGCGAACGCGTTTTCGTCTTCCGCCGGGCGAATGACCGGCAACTCGTCTTCGACCACGCTGGGCGCGTCCGCCGGCAATTCGCGCAATTGCTCGGCGGCGGCACGCAACAATTCGCGCACGCCTTGTCCGGTCGCGGCGGAGATCGCAAACGCCGGAATATTTTGCCGGCGCAACCCCTTTTGCACGCGTGCCCACTGCGCTTGCGCGTCCGGCAAATCCATCTTATTGAGCGCGACGATTTGCGGTTTGGCGGCGAGCTGTGGATTGTATTCTGCCAATTCGCGGTTGATCAATTCAAACGCGGCGAGCGGATCGGCGAGCGCGCCGTCGAGCAAATGGATCAACACACGCGTCCGTTCGGTGTGGCGGAGAAAGCGGTCGCCCAGCCCAGCGCCGGCGTGCGCGCCTTCGATTAACCCGGGAATATCGGCGAGGACGAGATCCTGATTGTCTACGATGGCGACACCCAGGTTCGGGGTCAGCGTCGTAAATGGATAGTTGGCGATTTTGGGTTTCGCCGCGGTGACCGCTGCAAGGAAAGTGGATTTGCCGGCGTTCGGCAAGCCGATAATGCCCACGTCCGCGAGCAATTTCAATTCGAGCGACAGCGTGCGCGCTTCGCCCGGTTCGCCCTTTTCGGCAAAGCGCGGCGTTTGATTCGTCGAACTGACGAACGCTGAATTGCCGCGCCCGCCGCGGCCGCCCCGCGCGACCACCGCGCGCGCATCCGGCTGAACGAGATCGGCGAGCATTTCGCCGGTGTCGGCGTCGCGCACGACCGTGCCCCGCGGCACCGGGATCACAAGATCGGGCGCGGTCTTGCCTTGTTTGTTACTTCCTTGCCCGTGTCCGCCGCGTTCCGCTTTTTTGTGCGGATGCTTGCGAAGACTGAGCAAGGTGTTGAGGTGCGGACTGACGGCGAGGATCACATTGCCGCCGTGACCGCCGTGTCCACCGTCGGGTCCGCCGTGCGGCACGAATTTTTCGCGGCGGAAACTCATACAGCCGTTGCCGCCGTTACCGGCTTGGACAAGAATTTTGGCTTCGTCAAAGAATAAAGTTTCGTCTGGCATGCATGCAAGCATACCCGAAAGTGTGAATAAGTCAAATGACTTTTTTTGCGGCGGCGGGTTAGCGCAAGAGCGCAACTTCCATTGCTTGCGTGAGCGTGCGCGCGCCGATCAACTCGATGCCGGCCGGTTTGTCTTTCATGCGCGTCAAGGTGTGCGGCACGACCGCGCGTTTGAAACCCAGCCGCGCGGCTTCGAGCAAGCGGCGTTGCGCGTGCGCGACGGTTCGCAGTTCGCCGGACAAGCCGACTTCGCCGATCACGACCAATTCTTCGGCGACCGGCTGGTTGCGATGCGACGACGCAATCGCAAGCGCCACGGTGAGATCCGCGGCGGGTTCGGTGATCTTTAATCCGCCGACGACGTTCACGAACACATCTTGCGTGCCCAATTTCAAACCGACGCGCTGTTGCAAAACGGCGGTCAGCAACAACAAGCGGCTGAGATCGAAGCCGTTGCCGGTGCGGCGCGGCAACGCAAACGTCGTCGAGTTGGTCAACGCTTGAATCTCGACGAGCAGGGGGCGCGTGCCTTCCATCGTCACGGCAATCGCACTACCCGCCGCGCCGGGCGCGCGCTCTGCGAGAAATGCTTGCGACGGATTGTCCACCTCGCGCATCCCTTCCTGGGTCATTTCGAACACGCCGACTTCGCTCGTCGCGCCGAACCGGTTTTTCACCGAGCGCAAAAGCCGGTAGGTGTGAAAGCGTTCGCCTTCGAGGTACAGCACCGTGTCTACGATGTGCTCCAGCACGCGCGGTCCCGCAATCGCGCCGGCTTTGGTGACGTGCCCGACGAGAAAGATCGCGACGTGCGTTTCCTTCGCCACGCGCGTGAGCCGCGCCGCCGATTCGCGCACCTGGGAAATGCTCCCTGCGGCGCTCGTCAATTCTTCGAGGTACACGGTTTGGATCGAATCAATGATCACGAGTTTCGGGCGCAGGCGTTCGATGTGCGCGATGATTTCGTCGAGGTTGGTTTCGGTGAGGAGATAGAGTGCGTCCGGTTTCAGCGCGAGGCGTTCGGCGCGCATCTTCATTTGTTGCACCGATTCTTCGCCGGAGACGTAGAGCACAGCGCCGGCGGATTGCGCCATCAGCGCCGCCATTTGCAACAGCAAGGTGGATTTGCCGATCCCCGGTTCGCCGCCGATCAGCACGAGCGAGCCGGGCACGATGCCGCCACCCAACACGCGCGCCAGTTCCGGCATCGGCACGGCGATCCGCGCAAACCCTTCGGTCACGACCTCGGAAATTTTTTGCGGCACACTGCGCGGCGCGAGCGCGGCGAGCGCGGATTTTTTTTCATCCGCCGCGGTGACGAGCGTTTCGACCAGCGTGTTCCACTCGCCGCAATCGGGGCACTTGCCGTACGATTTCGTCGAGACAAAGCCGCATTGCTGGCAAACCCAGCGGCTGTGCGTTCTAGTTTTGGGGGGCATCGGCGACACCTCGTGGAGAAAACATTTCTGGCGATGATTGGGGGTGGGACGGCTAGAACATTCCCGCGCCCTTGTACTCGCCGAACTCTTGCCGGAGCGTGTCGCAAATTTCGCCGAGCGTCGCGTAACTTTCGACGCACGCGAGAATCGCCGGCATCAGGTTCGCGGTTCCCCGCGCCTGCGCGCGCAACGCCGCTAACGTATTTTCGACGCGCACGTTGTCGCGCCGCGCGCGGAGCGATTGCAACCGCGCCGCTTGCTCGTCGCGCACGCGCGGGTCCACGCGCAAGCGCTTGCCGCTGTACTGGGCGGTCGTCACAAAATCGTTCACGCCGACGACGACGCGTTCCTTCGCTTCGACCTCGCGCTGGAATTTCCACGACGACTCTTGAATTTCGCGCGGCGTAAAGCCGGCTTCGATGGCTTTGAGTCCGCCGCCCAATTTTTCGATCTTGGCGAGGTACTCGACCGCGCGCCGTTCGATCTCGTTCGTCAGATTTTCGATATAGTACGACCCAGCCAGCGGGTCAATCGTGTTGGTCACGCCGGACTCGTGCGCGATAATCTGTTGCGTGCGGAGCGCGATCTGCACCGACTCTTCCGTCGGCAAAGCAATTGCTTCATCGAACGAATTGGTGTGGAGCGATTGCGTGCCGCCGAGCACAGCGGCGAGCGCCTCGATAGCCGTGCGGACGATGTTGTTTTGCGGTTGTTGTGCGGTGAGCGACACGCCGGCGGTTTGCGTGTGAAAGCGCAACATCATAGACGCCGCTTTTTGCGCGCCGAATTTTTCCTTGACGAGGCGTGCCCACAGTCGCCGCGCCGCGCGGAATTTTGCCACCTCTTCGAGGAAATCCATTTGCGCGACGAAAAAGAACGAGAGTTGCGATGCGAATTCGTCAATCGTCAAGCCGCGTGCGAGGGTGGCGTTGACGTACTCGATGGCGTTGGCGAAGGTGAACGCGACTTCTTGCACCGCGCTCGAGCCGGCTTCGCGGATGTGATAGCCGCTGATCGAAATCGGATTCCAGTTGGGGAGGGCGCGCGCGCAATGTTCGATGATGTCGGTGGCGAGGCGCATCGAAGGCGCGGGCGGAAAAATGTACGTGCCGCGCGCGAGGTATTCTTTCAGAATATCATTTTGCACCGTGCCGCGCAATTGTTTGGTTTCCGCGCCTTGCTTTTTCGCGACGGCGATGTACATGGCGAGCAAAACGCTGGCTGTCGAATTGATCGTCATCGAAGTCGAAACTTGGGCGAGTGGGATGCCGTCGAAGAGGCGTTCCATATCTTCGAGCGAGGAAATTGCCACGCCGACTTTGCCGACTTCGCCTTCCGCCATCGTGGCATCGGAATCGTAACCGGTTTGGGTTGGCAGATCGAATGCGACGGACAAGCCAGTTTGCCCCTGCGCGAGCAAGTATTTGTAACGCGCGTTCGATTCGTCCGCGCTGGCGTACCCGGCGTACTGGCGCATTGTCCAAAAGCGACCGCGGTACATCGTGGGTTGGACGCCGCGCGTGAATGGGTATTCGCCGGGAAAACCCAGCAAGTCGGCATAGTCGCCGGCGGCATCGTCCGGCGTGTATGCGCGTTTCACTTCGATGCCGGAGAGCGTTTCAAATTTCGGTTTGCGTTCTTGAAGTTTGTCTGCCATCAATCTTCTCTCTTTTTACAACTTGTGAATTCTTCTATCCTCAGGCCCGCTTCACGAATGATTGCGCGAAGCGGGCCTTTTGCGTGACTGCTTTTCGTTTGGTAACAGATCGCCGTGTTCGACGTGCGATTCGATCAACTTGCGCGCAACGTCCTAGACAATTTCCATCGTCTCGGCGATGGTACGTCCTTGCGCTAGAAATCCTTGCAAGACCGGACTCGACGCTAAAAAGCCACCTTCTTCGAGCGGTTCGATTTCAATTGGTACGAGATATTCGGTTGATTCGATTTTGTGTTTCAACATTCAGCACCCCACTTTTTGCACTATTTGAACTCCCCCAAATCACGATAACTATTTTTCATTTCATCAGCGTCAACTGTGTTCAGCATCTTGAGAACGCGGCGCAACAACTCACTGAGCGGCAATTGTTGAGAAACAATAATGCCGTAATGTTCCTTGCCGATGCGCCAGTATTCATTCAGCAAAGGCGCAAAATCCTGGATGTTGTGAGTCACAATGGCGCGATGCTCTGCGATAGCGTAATCTAACTGGGCACGATCTTGCAATTCAGCATTGCCGATCTTTTTTGCTGAGACCGCATCGAATCCATTTTCGCGTATTGCACGCGCCAGATGTCTTGAAACATCCGCATCCAAATACAATGCTATGAAGAGACGGGCGGTTGCCATCCTCGCTCCAGGGCGACGCGATTTTCTTCAAGGTATTGATCGATCTCGCCAGAATGGTCGTAATAATAGCTGAGTGCGTCATAGATTTGCGCAAGGGATAGCTGTTGCTCATAATCCTCGGCAATTTGCTCAGGGCTGAGGTTCTGCTTAAACAGCGCAATAATGGTCTGCACACTCACGCCTGTCTCCCGCACGATAGGACGCCCACCATGCACACCTTGTAAACGGATAATGTGCGGATGCTCTGTTAGAAACTCAGAGCGCTGGTTTTTGTTGGGAGTCTGTTTCAACTCCGATTCCAAAGTGTAGACCTGTTCGCGCAGTTCCTTCAGTTCCCGCACAACCTCTTGCATTTCATTTTTCGTTTCCATCCAACACCTCGCTGATCCGGGTGGGTATTTTCCCGTCGTCTCCCAAGAATGCCGCAGCTGAATCATCGCGCCGCAACACTGCCGCCATTCTTGCCGCGCACGGTCAGCGTGTACAGCGCTTTCGCTTTGAGTAACGCAATGCGATTCGTTTCCACGACCAATTCATCCAGCGCACCTTGCTCCGAGCGCGTCAACGATGTCTCGCGGTTCTTGCGAAGCAATGCGCGCAGTTTGCGTTGGTGACTTGGCGCAACGGCTACACTTGCCAGACTTGCCAATTCCGCATTGCTTAACGCGGCAAGCGTGTTCAGTCCTCGATCCACTTGTTCTCTCAAGGCGCGAACCTGGCGACGCAATTCGTCGAGCTCTTTTGTCACTTGGGCTTGGTCTGTTATTTCCATCTCGTCCTCCGCGCAAACGGCACGAGTCAACCATCGTGCTATTTCGCAAACGCATTTTGCGCGTCACCTCTCGCCCCGCCGCCTACTATACGCCGCAACGCGTTTTCGCGCAAACCGGCGCGCGCTACTTGATGACGACCAACGTTTGTCCCTGCTCCACCTTGTCGCCGGGCTTGACGCGAATTTCTTTGACGACGCCCGCGCGCGGCGTGCGGAGCTCGTTCTGCATTTTCATCGCTTCGAGAATGACGACGCCTTGCTTTGCCGCGACGGCATCGCCCAAGTTGACCGGCACATCGCGCACCAAGCCCGGCATCGGCGCTTTGACGATCACTTCGCCGGTTGTTGCGCCGCCGCCGCTTTCGGCTTTCGCCATTTTGCGCGTGCGCTCGTCTTGCACCACGACGACGTGTTGCTCGCCGCCGATCAGCACGCGGTACTCGTCGCCGTTGCGATCCACCAACGCTTCCCAGGATACATTGTCGAGCAAGAGCGAGTAGAGCGCGCTGCCGTCAATCGTCCGAAAATCCACGCTGTGCGGCTCGCCGTTGATCGTCAATGAATTATTCGGACCAATTTCCAACTCGTACTGTTTGTCGTTGATGATGGCGGTATACTTTGTCATCGTCCCAAACCCTCCAGCGAACCGAATCGTTTCCACCCACCGCGCGCGCCGCTCGTCGGCGGCGGGATCGTGAGCGCGTGTTGCCGACGATCATGGGTGAGCAACGCCGCGACAATCACGGCGAC
>CAIKBD010000410.1 GCA_903825565.1 uncultured Anaerolineales bacterium
ACGACGATTCGCGGCACGCTGTGGACGTACGCCTCGTACTACGGCGGCAAGGTGATGGTTTTTCTCAGCACGATCATTTTGGCGCGCTTGTTGCTGAAGGAAGATTTTGGCGTTGCGGGGTACGCGCTCACCGTGATCGCGTTGCTCGACGTGCACGCCGACCTGGGTGTGGGCACCGCGCTGATCTACTATCGCGACGATCCGAACGCTTCCGATACCGCGTTCTGGTTGAGTATGGGGATCGGGCTGGGATTGTTCGGGCTGGTGTGGATCGCCGCGCCGTATGCCGGCGCATACTTTAACGACGACCGCGCGATCCCGTTGACGCGCGCGCTCGCGCTGACATTGCCCATCTCGGCGTTGAGCAACGTGCAAAACATGCTCCTGCGAAAAAACCTGCAATTCGGGCGCAAGATGATTCCCGATATGTTACGGGCGACGAGCAAGGGCGTCTTTTCGATCCTCTTTGCGTTGCTGGGGATGGGCGCGTGGGCGCTCGTGTGGGGGCAGGTCGCCGGCACCGCCATTTCCACGTTTGCGTACTGGTGGGTCTTGCCCTGGCGTCCATCGTTCAATTTTGTGCGCGCAATTGCGCGTCGCTTGTTATCGTACGGTTTGGGAATTTTTTCCGTCAATACTCTGAATATTTTTGTGGCGAACGCCGACTATTTATTTGTCGGACGGTACTTGGGCGCGGAAGCGTTGGGCGCGTACACGCTCGCGTTTCGTATTCCCGAATTGGTGATTCTCCAGTTTTGCAATATTATTAGCCGCGTTGTGTTTCCGATTTATGCGAAAATCCGCGAAGAACCCGGCGCGCTGGGGCGCGGCTTTCTCATCACCGAACGCTACACCGCGTTGGTCACAGTGCCGCTGGGGTTGGGTCTTGCGCTCGTCGCCGATCCGTTCGTCCGCGCGTTCCTCACGCAGAAATGGGTGGATGCAATCCCGGTGATGCGCGCGATCTCGATCTATGCGCTGTTCCTTTCGTTCGGTTACAACGCCGGCGACGTGTACAAAGCGCAGGGTCGCCCCATGTTGTTGACCTGGCTGACCATCGTGCAAGGATTCATCCTCGTGCCGGCGCTATACTGGGCGGCAACCGCGCTCGGCTCGATTGAAGCGGTCGGCTGGACGCACGCCGTCGTCGCGTTCATCGTGTCCGTGATCGATCTGACGGTTGCGTTGTGGATGATCAAGACACCGTTGAGCGCGATGTTGGATGCGTTACGCCCGGCGTTTGTCAGCGGCGCGGTAATGTCCGCCGGCGTGTGGGGCGCGTTGCTGGGGCTGAGCCACCTCGATCCCTGGGCGCAATTGCTGATCGCGTTGCCGCTGGGCGGCGCAATGTACCTGGGATCGTTGTGGTTGCTCGAACGCGCGCTCGTGGCAGAAGCGGCAGACACGTTGCGCGCCGCGTTCAAGCGGAGGTAGCGATGCGCGTCGCGCACATCATTGATTCGTTGAACTGGGGCGGGGCGCAAAAACTCCAAGTAACTTTTGCGCAAGCGGCGCAAGCGCGTGGCATCCCTTGGACGATCATCAATTTGCGGCATTATCCCAACACGCCGATTCCCGCCGAGCTGGGCGCGCTGGGTGTGCGCGTGATTGATTGTTTCGCGCCGACGATGCTCGACCCGCAACGCGTGGCGCAACTCACCGCGTTGTTGCGCCGCGAACGCTTCACCGTCGTCCAAACGCATTTGCTCTACGCCAACATTTTGGGCGCGCTGACCGGGCGACTCAGCGGCACGCCGGTTGTGGCGACGATGCACTCGGTCGGTTTCGATCCGCGGCACGATCATCCCGCCAAGCAATGGCTCGAAGCGCAAGCGATCCGCTTTGCCGCGCATCGCATCGTTGCGGTCGGTTACCTCGTCGCGGATGTGCATCGCGCGCGGCTCGGCAATCGCGCGATTGACATCATGCCGAATGCCGTGATGTTGCCGCCGCCGCTCGCGCCGGCGCAACGCGCCGCGCTCCGCGCGCAAATCGTCGGCGATGGCGCGCGCCCCATTCTGATTTCGGTTGGGCGCTTTTCACCGCCCAAAGCATACGGCGATCTTGTGACGGCGTTTGCCGAGTTACACAAGACTCACCCGGCGGTTGCGCTCGTCATTGCCGGCGACGGCGCGCTCTTTGAAGCAGTTGCGGCGCAAGTGGCAGACCTGGGATTGCGCGAGCATGTGCGGTTGCTCGGCGCGCGCACGGATGTGCCAGCATTACTCGCGGCGAGCGACGTGTACGTCTCCTCGTCGCACTGGGAGGGCTTGCCGCTGACCACGCTCGAAGCGATGGCGGCGGGCTTGCCGGTTGTGGCGACCGATGTCGGCGATGTGGCGCGCGTGGTTACGCCGGAAACCGGCGTCATTGTGCCACCGCGCGAGCCGGCGCGTTTGACCGCCGCGCTCCGCGCCCTGCTCGCCGATCCGGGACGCCAGCGTGCGATGGGTGACGCGGCGCGCGCGCACGTCGCGCGGCAGTACAACGTGGACGCGTGGTTCGAGCGATACATGGCGTTGTATCGCGCGGTTGGCAGAAAATCCTAGGTTCAAAAAAGATGAAGCATTGTTTTGGATAAGTTACAAGCGAGGAGCGTGCGTTGGTTGATTCAATTCGCGTGGCGATGATCATTCAAGGATATCACCCACGCATCGGTGGCGCGGAAAAACAACTCGGCGCAGTCGCGCCCGAATTGCAAAAGCAACAGGTGGAAGTGCACGTGTTGACGCGGCGGTACCAAAATCTGCCGCCCTTTGAAACGATTGATGGCGTCGCCGTACACCGGTTGCCCATTCCAGGGATCAAGCCCACCGCGTCCATCGGCTTTACGCTCGCGGCAATGCCCGTGTTGCGCCGCTTGCGCCCCGACGTGATTCACGCGCACGAAATGTTCTCGCCGGCGACGACGGCGATCCTGGCGAAAAAATTATTCGGCACGCCGGTTGTAGTGACCGCGCATCGCAGTGGTGCGCTGGGCGATGTCGAGCGCCTCAAGCGGAAAACGCTGGGCGCGCAACGCGTCGCGCTGTTCCGCGACACCGTGGATGCCTTTGCAGTGATCAGCCGCGAAATTGACGACGAGTTGGCGGCAATTGGCGTGCCCGCCGCGCACCGTGTTTTCATTCCCAATGGTGTAGACACGCGCACCTTTGCGCCGTTGGCGGCGGACGACAAGCGCACGCGCCGCGCCGCGCTCGGTTTGCCCGATGTGCCGATTGCCCTGTTTGCCGGTCGCCTCGCGCAAGAAAAGCGGTTGGATTTATTGGTGGGCGTGTGGCAAGCCATCCGCGCCCAAGTGCCCGGCGCGATGTTGGTGTTGGTCGGTGCTGGCGCGGAAGAAGCCGCGCTGAAACGGATGGCGGGCGCGGGCGTGCTGTTTACCGGCGCAACGCACGACGTAGCGCCGTACCTCCAAGCGGCGGACTTGTTCGTATTGCCCTCCGCGTACGAAGGGCTGTCCGTCGCCTTGCTCGAAGCGATGGCGGCGGGCTTGCCGGCGGTGGCGACGCGTGTCGGCGGCAACCCCGAAGTGATCACGCACGGCGAAAACGGTTGGCTGATCCCGGTGGACGATCCTGCCGCGTTGCAAGCCGCGCTGATCGCCGTGCTCGGCGACGCGCGGTACTGTGCGAACCTGGGTTGCCAAGCGCGCGCGCGCATCGTGCGCGATTACGAAATTGCCGGCGTCGCGCAAAAATTGCGCGCCATGTACCTGCGCCTGCTTGAAGCGCGGCGCGCGCAAAATTAAACGAGCGGTGAGATAGAATGGTGATCGCATTATTTTTTTGGCTCTGCGTCTTTAGCATCGTTTACACGTATGCCGGGTATCCCTTGCTCCTGGCGGTTTTGGCTCGGCTCAAACACAAAAAACTGCTCGCGCCGCCGGCAGATTACGCGCCGACGATCACCCTGTTGATCCCGGCGTACAACGAGCAGGCAGTCATCGCCGAAAAAATCCAAAATTGTCTCGACCTGGATTACCCGCGCGACCGAATGCAAATCCTGGTCGTGGACGATGGCTCGGAAGATCGCACGAACGAAATCGCGCGCTCGTTCGTCGACGCGGGGATCGAAATTGTGTGCAACCCGCCCCGGCGCGGCAAGATGGCGGCGATGAACCTTGCCATTCCGCTTGCGCGCGGCGAGATTGTCTTGTTCTCGGATGCCGATTGCTTTTATTACCGCAACACCCTGCGCCAAGTGGTGATCCCCTTTGCCGATCCCGGCGTCGGCGCTGTGAGCGGCGCGCGCAAAATCCCGCGCACCGATGGCATGTTGAGCGAGTCCGAGGGGCTGTACTGGAAGTACGAGTCGTTCATCAAAGCGCAGGAAACGCGTTTGGGTTCGTGCACCGGGTTCGCCGGCGATCTGCTGGCAATCCGCCGCGCGATTTTGGAACTGCCGCCGGACAAGATCATCAACGACGATTTTTATATGGGGATGCAAGTGTTACGGCGCGGCTATCGCGTCGTCTATGCGCCGCAAGCCAACTCGATTGTGCGCGTGTCCGTCTCGGCGCAAATGGAAATGGAGCGGCGCGCGCGGATGGTGGCGGGACGTTACCAAGCGTTGGCGTTGGCGCGCCAAGTGTTGCCGTTGCGCCAACCGTTCGCCGTGTGGCAAGTTGTGTCGCACAAATTCTTGCGCCCGCTCGTGCCGTTGGCAATGATCGGCGCGTTGCTCGCCAACATTCTCGCGCTGATCGTTCCGGGCGATCCGAACAACGCGTGGGTGGCGTTGGGTTATCCGGTCAATTGGATTTTTCTCGGATTGCAACTGCTGTTTTACGCGCTCGCGCTCGTCGGCAATTTGTTGAGCCGGGTTCGCAATTCCAAGTTGCCGTTTTATCTCTACCTGCCGACTTTTTTGGTCAACAGCAATTTCGCCGCGCTCGTTGGCTTGCACCGTTTTCTCACGCGCCGGCAATCCACGTTGTGGAAACGCACGCCGCGCCGTGAAGAAGCAGACGCGTCTCAGGTGACGCATGAATGACGCGACGCCGCATGTGATCGGCGCGTTGGTCGGTGACGTGGTGCGCGCGCCGAGCGCGCGCACGAAATTCGGCTTGCTGTTCGCGGCGGTGGCGCGGCGGCTGTCGCTGACCCAGGTTTACGACGCCGACCTACGCGGCTGGGCGCGCGCGCTCAACGCGGTGCAGGTGTTTCATCCGAACCGGCAACGGTGGAAGGAACGCTTTCAGCAAAACGTGCCGGCGTTCGTGGCGCGCTCGCGGCAAATGACGCAGCGGTTGCGCGCGTTGCGCGATCCGCACGCGGTCGTGTTGCAGGGCGGCGCATTGTTCGACGCGAGCGACGCCGGTTTGCCGGTTGTCATCTACACCGATTACACCGCCGCGCTCGCCGCGCGCAAACCAGCTTCGGGGCGTTCGCCGTTCAGCGCCAGCCAACGCGACGCGTGGATCGCGCTGGAGCGGCGCGCGTTGGAACGGGCAACGCACATTTGCACGCGCGGTCAATTCGTGCGCGAAGCGATTCTCGCCGATTATCACATTGCGCCGGAGCGCGTCACGGCAATTGGCGGCGGCGTGAACTTTGCGACGCTCCCCGAATGCGCGCCGCGTTTGCGCGCCGCCGCGCCGACGGCGTTGTTTATCGGCAAGGATTTTTTTCGCAAAGGCGGCGATCTCGTTTTGCGCGCGTTCGCGCAGGTGCGCGCGCAGGTGCCCGGCGCGGAATTATTGATGCTGACCGCAGGCGCGATTCCCGCCGAGTTGCCGCGCGCGGGCGTGCACGTGATCGCGCCAACCTGGGATCGCGCCGTGATCGAAACGTTGTATCGGCGCGCGGATGTGTTCGTGATTCCCTCGCGCTTGGAAACGTGGGGGGATGTGTTGCTCGAAGCGATGGCGTTTGGTGTGCCGTGTGTGGGCGTGGCGGGCGAAGCGATGGAAGAGATCATCGTGCCGGAACAAACCGGCGCAATCGTGCCGCCGGAAAACGTGGATGCACTTGCCGCGCAGTTGGTGCGTGTGTTGCGCGACCGGGCATTGGGCGCACGCTGGGGTTTAGCGGCGCGGGCGCGCGTCGAACAAAACTATACCTGGGATCGGGTCGTCGAGCGGTTGTATCCGTTTCTCGTGACTGCCCAGTAACTGGAAGATTTTCGTTCTGCCAGGAGGAGACAAGATGAATAAACTAGTGCGACTCTGGATAGCGGTGGTGGGGTTTGCCCTGTTGGCGGTTTTCGCGCCGATGAATTTGGCGGCGCAAAGCCCTACCGAAACGCCCACGCCGGCGGCGG
>CAIKBD010000411.1 GCA_903825565.1 uncultured Anaerolineales bacterium
GCCGAGTAAGGGACCTTCGCCGATGGAACTGGTGTTGGTGGGGCTTGCCGGGTGCACGGCGATGGATGTGGTGGACATTCTTCGAAAAAAACGGCTCGCGGTGACGGGCTTGGAAGTGCGCGTTGAAGGCGTGCGCGCCGAAACGCATCCGATGGTGTACACGCAACTGGCAGTGACGTACATCGTGCGCGGCAAAGAGATTCCCGCAAGCGCGGTCGCACAAGCGATTCAGCTTTCGGAAGAAAAATATTGCAGCGTCGGCGCGATGCTCGGCAAGACCGCGCAACTCACCAGCCGTTTTGAAATTGTCGCGGAGTAGAAATGATCGGCGCAAACTATCGCGTGCCGCAAATTGACGCGGCGCGCTGTCAAACCTGCCGGCAATGCCGCGCACGCAAAACGTGCCGCTTGAAGGCGCTCGTGCAGTTTGAGGCGAGCGAGTTGCCGTACATTGATCGCGAATTGTGTCGCGGGTGTCTCGTCTGCGTCGAGGAATGTCCGTTCCAAGCGATTCAGGTTGAGTCGCGCTGAAGGGGACTGGCGCGCCAAATCCAATTCCGGTGGGGCGAAGCGTTGCGTGCGCTTCGCCCCACTTTTTTTCGCGTTGCATAATTCGCGCGTTGTTTGTATAATCGCTTTCACATATTTTTCCACTCTGCGAGATGTCAAGATGTTCAAACCCGTTACCATAGCCGAACAATTATTGTTTAACACGGTGCGAATCCAGGTGCAAACGCGCGATGGCGCGAGTCGCGTGGGGACGGGCTTTTTTTTCGATTTTCCAATCAACGCGAACAAGAGCGTTTCGGCGGTGATCACGAACAAGCACCTGATCGCCGACGCGCACACGGGCAAGTTTGAATTGCACGAGGCGGAAACGGTGAACGGCAAGCCGCAACCCGCCGGCAAGTTTTTCACCGTTACGCTATCGGTGTTCCCCAATTATTGGATCGCGCACCCCGGTACCAACATTGATTTGTGCGCGTTGCCGTTGCAGGTTCTCACCGCCGAAGCGCAAAAGCAGGGCAAGGCGATTTATGCTGTGCGGCTTGATCAACGGCAAATTCCCTCGTTTGAAGCGTTGGAAGCGTTGAGCGCGGTGGAGGATGTGCTGATGATCGGCTATCCCACCGGCTTGTGGGACGAGGTGAACAATCTGCCGATTGTGCGGCGTGGGATCACGGCAACGCATCCCGGCGTGGATTTTTGCGGCAAGAGTATGGGTGTGATTGATGCGGCGTGTTTTCCTGGCTCGTCCGGCTCGCCGGTGGTGCTGGTCAACGAAAGTATCTACAACACCAAGACCGGCGCGAAACTAGGCAACCGCGCGGTTTTGCTCGGCGTGCTGTTTGCGGGACCGCGCATGACGGCGGAGGGCGAAATTGCGATTGCCGACATTCCCGGCAATAACGCCGAGCCGGCGGTGCGCGAAAGTGTGATGATCAACCTGGGTTACTATGTCAAGGCGCGCGAAATTCTTTTTCTCGGCGAGCACGTGGTGCGCGTGTTGCGCGCGCGCGGCGCACTGTAAGCGCGCGTCAAGTTTTACGTGGTTCGGAATATTAAAGGACACAATTATGACCGGTTTGCGTTTATACGTGATTACGTTCGCCATGATGTTAAGTTTGTTTCTCGCCTCTATCGAAGCGACGGTGATCGCGACTGCCATGCCGACCATTGTCGCCGAGCTGGGGGGACTTGAAATTTACGCGTGGGTATTTTCGGCGTATATGCTTGCCTCGACGACGATGGTGCCGATCTTTGGCAAGTTGTCCGATATTTACGGGCGGCGCCGCATTTATCTGATCGCGGTTACGCTGTTTTTGATTGGCGCGATGTTGTGCACGCAGGCGCAGAGTATGCCGCAATTGGTTTTCTTTCGTGTGATCCAGGGCTTGGGCGCGGGCGGGTTACAGCCGCTTGCGTTTACGATCATCGGCGACATTTTCACGTTCGAGCAACGCGCCAAAATGCAAGGTTTGTTTTCCGGCGTGTGGGGCGTGTCGAGTTTGGTAGGTCCCCTCATCGGCGGCTTTTTGGTGGACTATGTTGCGTGGCAGTGGGTCTTTTGGCTCAATCTACCTTTTGGCGTCCTGGCTGTTGCGCTGATGTTAGCGGCGTGGCGACCGGTGCATCCCCGCACCGGCGGCAAGGTGGATTACTGGGGCGCGGCGCTGCTGAGCGGCGGTGTCGTTATGCTGATGTTGGCGTTGTTCGAATTGCGTGCCGGGCGCGGCATCAACCTGGTCAATTTTGGCGCGACGTTGCTCGGTGCAATCGTATTGTTCGGTGCATTGCTTTGGGTTGAGCGGCGCGCGGAAAATCCCATCTTGCCGTTGACGCTCTTTCGAGATCGTTTGTTTGTCAGCGCGAGCGGGCACGGTTTTCTCGCCGGGTTTGCGCTGTTTGGCGGTGCGGCGTTCGTGCCCTTGTTCGCGCAAGCCGTGTTGGGGACAAGCGCGACTGCCGCCGGCGCAACCTTGACGCCGCAACTCTTGTGCTGGACGGTTGCGAGCATCATCGGCTCGCGGTTGTTACTGCGTTTCAGTTATCGCTCGCTGGCATTGACTGGTATGACGCTCTTTGTCATTGGTGCAAGTATCATGACCCAGGTTTCGCAAGCGATGCCGGCTTGGGTGTTGGGGCTGGGTGTTGGCTTGATGGGCACCGGTATGGGCTTGTCCATTCCCACATTCTTGATCGCCGTGCAAGCGGTGGTGCCGCGTCAATCCTTGGGTACCGCGACTGCAACGGTGCAATTCAGCCGGAGCATCGGGGGCGCGGTAGGCACGAGTGTGATGGGCATGATTCTGGCGGCGCAACTTGCCGCTGGGCTAACCGCTACCGGTTTGGATCCGAATGTGGTTTCAATGGATGTGCTACTGGAAGCGCATCCGCTTGTGCCGGCGGCAACCATCATCTCAATGCAAAGCGCGATGGCGGCCGCGATGCAAAGTGTTTTCCTGGCAGGATTGGTTGCCGGCATTTTGGCGTGGGGCATGACCGCGCTTGCGCCGCGCGAACGCATCGGACAACCGACGCCCGTCAAGCCCGCCGCGCGCGCGTAAATCCGTTCGCGGCTTTTCACAACCTTTGCGCGGCTCCTTCACACTTTCTTCACAGCGGCGTGCGATAATGCGCGCAAATCGGAATGAGTCTAACCCAGTGAAAGCGGATCGCCGCGACGGTTTTGGTGATTCTCTGCTGTGCGGATATGCCAAGACTTGCAGGTGGAACGAACTTGCAAGTCTTGCTTTTAAGTTGGGATGATACGGCGATGGGCAAAAAAATTTTGGTTGTGGACGACGAAAAAAAACTGACGGTGATTTTGAAAGGGTACCTCGAACAAGCCGGCTATGCCGTAGCCACCGCCTACGACGGGCAACAGGCGTTGACGCTGTTTCGGCACGACAAACCCGCGCTGGTCTTGCTCGATCTCAACTTGCCCGGCTTGGATGGTTTGGATGTGTGCCGCGCGCTCCGCAAAGAATCGAACGTGCCGATCATTATGCTGACGGCGCGCGTCGAGGAAACGGATCAGTTGATCGGATTGGAACTCGGCGCGGATGATTACATCGCCAAGCCGTTCAGTCCGCGCACGGTGGTCGCGCGCGTGCGCGCCGTGTTGCGTCGCAGTGAGGGTGAACCTGCGCGCGCCGAGACATTTGCGACCGGCGAACTTGCGCTCGATGTGGCAAAACACTCGGTGCGATTCAAAGATCGCGCGCTGGAACTGACGCCGACCGAATTCGATCTGCTTGCCGTGCTGATGCAAAACCCAGGGCGCGTGTTTACGCGCTTGCAGTTGCTCGACCATGTGCAGGGTGAAGCGTTCGATGGATACGAGCGCACGATTGACGCCCACGTCAAAAATCTGCGCCAAAAAATCGAACGCGATCCGAAAAATCCGCGCTATGTGCTGACCGTGTTTGGCGTCGGCTATAAATTTGCGGAGGATGTGTGAACGCCAAGAGTTTGCTGGTGCGCTTGATGGCGGCGTTCGGACTCGTGATCTTGATCGCCGTGACAATCATTTTCGGCATCGTCAACCAGGCGACGACGAACGAGTTTCGCGCGTACATGTTTCGCGGGCAAATGACCCAGGTGGATCGGATTGCGAACGAACTCGCGGCGTATTACAGCGCGCGCGGTAGTTGGCAAGACGTGGAGCAATTTTTCGCGCAATCGTTCGGTGGGATGAGCGGGCAAATGATGATGAGCAGCGCGACGCGGGAGCGCACCGTGATGCCGGGAATGATGGCGAACGCCGGTTTTATGCTGGTGGACCCGAACGGCGTCGTGCTCGCCGGACGCGATGCGGGCGTGCTGGGGCATCGCGCGCCGGACGCGCAGATCGCCAAGGGCATTCCGATCTTGGCGCAAGGCAAACCGGTCGGGCTATTGATCGATCAAACGCCGACCGCGGCGGTGTTTGACGCGCAACAGCAAGAATTTTTAATGCGCGCCAACGTTTCGTTGCTGATCGCCGGCGGCATTGCCGGCTTGATTGCGCTGACGCTGGGCTTTGTCTTGTTTCGCCAAATCACCGCGCCGCTCGACGCGGTCGCGCGGGCGGCGCAACAAATCGCGGCGGGCGATCTCGCGGCGCGCGTGGCGCACCCGCGCGACGATGAAATCGGTCAGGTGGCGCGCGCGTTCAATGCGATGGCGGTTTCACTCGCGCAGTCCGAATCCGCGCGGCGCAATCTGATTGCGGATGTGGCGCACGAACTGCGCAACCCGCTTGGCGTGATGCAGGGGCAACTCGAAGGAATGTTGGACGGGGTGTGTCCTTTGACGAACGAGCAGGTCGCATCGTTGCACGAC
>CAIKBD010000412.1 GCA_903825565.1 uncultured Anaerolineales bacterium
GCCGCGCGATGGTCGTGCCAGCGAGGTAGAAATCGGTTGAAACCGATTCGCGCAACTCGGTTCACCGGGTTTTCACCTATTGAGCCGTCGTTTTCAAACGACGGCGGTAGCACCCAAAATTTTGACGCACACCCTTCGTTAGCGCGGCGGTTGACCAGAAACACAACCCGGCATATACTTGCGCGCGGTTCCTTCGCGCAAAAAACAGCGCGAAGCGAAAGGAGGCGCTTGCTTTAGATCACCCACGCACTCAGCCCGTTCTCGGTGATTTTTTATTTATGGAGGAGCAGAAATGCACAAGATTCTTTTTTCCCGTTCGATGATGTACGAATTATTCGTCGCATTCATCGTTACCGTGATCGCCGTGTTGGCATTGACCGCGTGCGCGCCCGCGCCGACGGCAGTGCCCCCTACTGCCGTGCCCGCGCAACCGACGAGCGCGCCTGCGCCAAAACCAACCGATGCGCCGAAACCGACGGAAGCGCCCAAGCCCACGGTTGCGCCGACCGTCGCCGCAAAACCGACGGACGCGCCGAAACCGACCGACGCGCCCAAGCCCACCGCCGCCCCCGCCGCCGCAACGAATTTTCGGATCGGTGTCGGCATTGATGTCAACTCGCTCGATCCTATCGCGCAGAACAATACGACCGTCGCCAACATGCTCAGTTACATCGTCGAGACGCTCGTGACGTTCGATCAAGATGGCAAGATCATTCCGTTGCTCGCCAAATCGTGGACGACTTCGACCGATGGGTTGGAGTGGACGTTCACGTTGCAAGACGGCGCGAAATTCCACGACGGCACCGCGTTCAACGCCGCGGCGGTCAAGGCGAATTTTGATCGCCTGCTCGATCCCGACGTGCAAGCGCCCGGCGCGGGTTCGTACCGGATCATCAAGAGCACCGAAGCCGTGAACGCGACGACCGTCAAGTTCACGTTGAGCAAACGCTCGATGGCGTTCCTCGCCACCTTGACCTGGCCCGCCTCCGCCATCGTTTCGCCCGCGACGATTGCCAAAGGGTCCGCGACGTACAAATCCTTGACCACGCCGGTCGGCACGGGGCGATACGTCTACAAGGAATTGGTCAAGGGCAGTAACTTGACCGTGACCAAGAACGCGAACTACTGGGGCAAGAAACCGTACTATGACACGGTGACGTTCCGCATTTTGCCCGAAGCCGCGACGCGCGAAAGTCAACTGCTCGCGGGGCAACTCGAAATGATCATGTTGCCGCCCGCGTCCGATCTCGCCGCGCTCGAAAAAAATCCGGCGGTGAAATTGCTCGTCGCGCCGAGCAACCGCGTCGTGTTCATCGCGATCAACACGACCAAGAAACCGTTCGACAATCCCAAAGCGCGCCAAGCATTGAATTATGCGATCAACAAAGAGGACATTGTCAAGAGCGTGATCTTTGGCGCGGCGACGCCGCTCGATGCGCCGATGGCGCCCAGCGTGTTCGGCTTTTGCAAGACGGGACCCTACGCGTACGATCCCGAAAAAGCCAAAGCGTTGCTGAAAGAAGCCGGCATTGCGGCGGGCACGCCGATTGATTTTATCTACCCGACCGGGCGGTTGTTGCAAGACGCGCAAGCCGGGCAGGCGATTGGCGCGTATCTGAAGCAGGTTGGGCTGGAGCCGCAAATGTCCACGATGGACTATCCGACGTACATCGGCACTGTGACCAAGCCGCTCACCGAAACCAAAACCGTGACGCACATGCTCGGCTGGGCGTCGTCGTACCTCGACGCGTCCGGCTCGATGGAAGTGTTCGACTCGCGCTTGCAACCGACCAAGGGGTTCAACACGGCGTTCTACACCAACGCCAAGGTAGATGAACTGCTCGACCAAGCGTTGAGCGAAGTGGATCAGAAGAAACGCGCCGACCTGTACTGCCAAGCGCAAAAATTGGTTTGGGACGACGCGCCGTGGATCTTCCTCTGGTACCAACGCTTTCCATTGGTCTACTCCGCCAAAGTCAAGGGCATCGGTTATCTGCCGAACGAAATGTTTGTAACGTTCGACGCCGAACCGGCGCAATAACGATTGCTGATTGTAGATTGCAGATTGCAGATTTCTGAAAAGGAGTTTGCAATCTGCAATTCGCAATTTGCAATCTGCAATTCGCAAATGCTACGCTATCTCACTCGTCGCTTGCTTGCCACGCTCGTCACCCTGCTCGGTGTCTCCGTGATCGTGTTCATGCTGATGCACCTCTTGCCCGGCGATCCCGCGCGTCTCATCGCCGGCTTGACTGCGCCGGAAGCCGAGGTGATTCGCCTGCGAACGCAACTGGGACTCGATCAGCCGTTGGCGATCCAGTACTGGCATTTCCTCACGAATCTGTTGCAGGGCGATCTCGGCACGTCCATTCGCAGTTCCGCGCCGGTACTCTCCGAAATTCTCGCGCGGATGCCCTGGACGATCTTGCTCGCGTTCGTCAGTATGCTCCTTGCCACGCTCGTCGGCATCCCCGCCGGGGTGATCGCCGCGCGCTGGCGCAACTCGCTCCCCGATTACGTGGTCTCGCTCGTCACCTTGTTCGGCATCTCGATGCCGGTTTATTGGCTGGGGTTGATGCTGATCATCTTGTTCGCCGTCAACTTGCATTGGCTACCGGCGGGCGGCAACGAAAGCGCGCCGAGCGTGATTTTACCGGCGGTGACGCTCGCGTCGTTTTCCGTCGCGCTGATCGCGCGGATGACGCGGTCGAGTATGCTCGAAGTGCTGGGGCAAGATTATCTTCGCACCGCGCGCGCCAAAGGTTTGCGCGAGAACGCCGTTGTGTTTCGCCACGCGCTCAAAAACGCGTTCATCCCGGTGATTACCGTGATCGGCTTGCAACTCGGCATGTTGCTCAGCGGCTCGGTGCTGACCGAAACCGTGTTCGGTTGGCCCGGCATTGGGCTGTTGCTCGTGGATTCGATTTTTGCGCGGGACTATCCGGTGGTGCAAGGTGTCGTGATGGTCTTTGCGCTGATCTTTACGTTGCTCAATATTCTCGTGGATATTTGTTATGCCTACCTCGACCCGCGCATCCATTACACGTAACGCGCGCGCGCCGCGCCATTTTGCTCTGCGTTCGATTGTGCGGCGGCGAACGGCGTTGCTCGGCGGCGTCATTTTGCTGATCCTCGTTGCGCTGTCGCTTGCCGCGCCGCTTGTCTCGACCCAGGATCCAGAAAAGATGGTGCTGGCGCAAGTGCTCAAGCCGCCGTCGCAACAATTTCCGCTCGGCACCGATTATCTGGGGCGCGACATTCTGACGCGCATTTTGTACGGCGGTCGGCTGTCGCTGCTGATCGGCTTGCTGGCGGTGGCGGTGGGGCTGGCGATTGGCGTGCCGCTCGGCGCAATTTCCGGCTATTATGGCGGCTGGATCGATCTCGGCATTCAGCGCATCGCCGACATCTTGCTCGCGTTTCCCGGCTTTTTGCTCTCGCTCTCGCTCGTCGCCGCGCTCGGCATCGGCTTGCAAAATGTCATCCTCTCGGTCGGCATCGGCGCGTTGCCGTCGTTCATTCGTTTGGTGCGCGGTTCGGTGCTGACCATCCGCGAACTGACGTACGTCGAAGCGGCGCGCGCGACCGGCGTGCCCGACTGGGCGATCCTGTTCCGCCACGTTTTGCCGAACGCGCTGGCGCCGGTGATCGTACAGGCGACGCTCAACCTCGGCACGGCGATTTTGGTCGCGGCGGGGCTGGGCTTTTTGGGTCTCGGCGTGCGCCCGCCCACGCCCGAATGGGGCACGATGCTGGGCGAGGGGCGCAATTATATTTTTAGCGCGTGGTACATCGCCACGTTTCCGGGGCTGGCGATCTTTTTCGCCGTGCTGGGTTTCAACTTGCTGGGCGACGGCTTGCGCGACGCGCTCGATCCGCGCCTGAAAAATTTCTAGTCTCTGGTCAGTTAAAGTGAGCAGTCACCATTCCAAGATAATTGGGACGCGGACGAACGCGGACAAACGCAGATAATTTTCTTTTATCCGCGTTCATCTGCGTTCGTCCGCGTCCCATTTCAGGAGAAATCATGATCAACCAAGACCGCCTCATCAACACTTTTTTTGAACTTGTGAAAATGGATTCGCCGACCGGCGGCGAACATCACGTCGCCGAATATCTCACGACGAAACTGCGCGCGCTCGGTTTTCAAACGCGGATGGACGCGCTGCTCAACCTGACCGCGTTTTTGCCGGGCAAGGGCGCGCCGATTTTGCTTAGCGCGCACATGGATAGTGTGCCGCCGTGTCACGGCATCCAGCCGCGCATCGTGGACGGCGTCATCCAGTCCGACGGTACGACGATTCTCGGCGGCGATGATCGCGTCGGCGTCGCGGCGATCCTCGAAGCGCTCACCGTGATCCACGAAAACCATTTGCCGCACCCGCCGGTCGAAATCGCGTTTACCGCGCAAGAGGAACCTGGGTTGATCGGCTCGACCGCGCTCGACTGTTCCCAGTTCAAAGCGCAATGGGGTGTCGTGTTCGATTACGGCGATCCGGTCGGCAAGATCATTCTCAGCGCGCCGGGCACGTGGAACATGGACATTACGATCACCGGGCGCGCGGCGCATGCGGGCGGCGAACCGGAAAAAGGGATCAATGCGATTGCGGTCGCGGTCGAAGCGATCAGCCAATTTCAAGTGGGGCGGCTAGATGCCGAGACGACGGCGAACGTCGGGATGATCCAAGGCGGGGTCGCGCGCAACGTCGTGCCCGAAACGTGCACGGTTACGGCGGAGACGCGCAGTTTGCGCCAAACAAAACTCGAACGCCAAAAGAAAACGATGGTGCGCGCGTTCGAACGTGCGGCGAAAAAACATCGCGCCAAATTGGACATTCAACTCAAACACGCCTACCCGCTGTTTCGTCTGCCCGCGCGTGCGCCGATTGTGCAACACGTGAGCGCCGCGCTCGAACGAATTGGGCGCGCGCCGCTGTTGGGCGTCGCCGGCGGCGGCAGTGATGCCAACGTGTTCAACGCGCGCGGGATTGCGTGCGTCGTCGTGAGCATGGGCGTCGAAAACGTGCACACGACGAAAGAGTTTGTGCCGGTGAGCGAGTTGGTCAAAACGGCGGAACTCGCGCTCGAAGTGACGCGGAGCGTTTAATGCCGGACGCTCGGGAACTGCAGTGGCACATCCATTGCCAGTCGGGAGACGTGGCGCGGTGTGTCTTGTTGCCGGGGGATCGCGGCCGCGTGGCACGCATCGTCGCGCAGATGGACGCCGCGCGGCTGATCGCGGAGAATCGCGAGTATCTGATCTACACCGGCACAACAGGCGGCGCGCCGGTCAGCGTTTGCTCGACCGGCATGGGCGGACCGGCGGCGGCGATTGCGCTCGAAGAATTGGCGAATATCGGCGCGGAGATTTTTATTCGCGTGGGATCGTGCGCGGGGCGACAACCGGACGTGGCAGTTGGAATGCCGGTCATTTTCACGGCGGCGCATCGCGCGGAAGGCACGTCGCGCGCGTACCTGCCGCCGGAATTTCCGGCGGTCGCGGATCTTGCCGTGACGAACGCGTTGCGCGACGCGGCGCGCGCACTCGGCGCGGATTTTCGGCTCGGCATTGCGACAACGCGCGACGCATTTTATCGCGTGGATTTGGACGAGGCGGAGAAATTTTCGCAAGCCGGGGTGATCGCGGCGGAGATGGAAGCCGCGACGCTGTTTATCGTTGGCGCATTTCGGCGCGTGCGCGTCGGGTGCCTTGCCGTGCCGGACGCGAACCGGTGGTTAGCGGTGCAACCGCCGCCGGCAGAACGCGCCCAGCTGTTCGCGGCGGGCGAAAAGCAAATGATCGCCATCGCGTTGCGCGCCGCGCAGTTGTTGGCGGAACGCGGCGTCTAAACGATTGCCCCCGAATACAATGACTCTGTTGGCGAACCCGCCGCCGATTCAAATCGGCGGCTTAGCCAGGTAAAAATCGGTTGGAAACCGATTCAACCCGATTCTATCGGGTTTTCACCTGTGTTAGGCGGGCGTTTTCAACGCCCGTCGGCGTTCGCCAACAGAATCTTTTGGATTGGAGGCAAACCGGCTCATTTTATTGGGCACAGATATTTTTTGTCCGCGTTCGTCTGCGTTCGTCCGCGTCCAATTTCTAAAACTGTCGGGTAACTAGATTTCAAAACACTCTTAGACTTTTTTCGTCCACTTGACGTTGCCCCAATCGCCTTTTTTCACGTAGACGATTCCCAGGTTGAACACCTGCCCGAGATAGCCGTCGGTGTTGACCGTGAACTCGAATTCGTCGGTCTGCGGATAACCCAGGTTATTTGCCTGCGCGAATTTGTAGAGCGCGGCGGCGGTGTTGATCGGCATCCACGTCAGTTGGCTCGCGGCGGCGCGCGCCGCTTGCTCGACAGTGCCGGGTAGCGGCGGGTTGGTTTGCCCGCTCGTTTTGACGAACGTGAGCGCAAAGCAAACATGATGCTTTTCCGGCAAGCCCATGCCGGTCACGCGGTCGCTTTGCGCTTCGTCTTCGAGATACGCCCAGTACGGTCCGTTCTTGAGCGTAATGTCGAGATTGGCGTACATCGCAAAGTTTGCCTCGCCGTTGAGATCGCTGAGCGCCTCGAACCGTGGATGCGGATCGGCGGGGTCTTGCGGATAGTCCACGACGCACTTGACGCCGGGTAGCGGGTTGCCCGCCGCGTCGCGCACGGCAAACAGGATGTGATGTTTGCCGCCCGCTTGCGTTTCGTCCCAGTACTTGATGCTTGCCGCGTCCCAGGTCGCGTTTGCCGCTTCACGCACGCCGACGCCTAGCGCAGTTGCGCCCGCATCAATTTCCATCGTTGCCTCCTGATAGCGATGCCGCAGTGGGTATCGCTACGCTTCCGGTTTTTTCACCCATTGCGCATTCTCCCAATCGCCTTTTTTCACGTAGACGATTCCCAGGTTGAACACTTGCGCGAGGTATGTCTCACCCTCGAAGGTCGTTTCAAACTCGTCGGTTTGCGGATAACCCAGGTCGCGCTCTTGCGCGAAGCGGTACAGCGCCGCGGCGGTGTTGATCGGCATCCAGGTAAATTGCTTTGCCGTGCGCAACGTCGCCACCTCGACCGCGCTGCGCGCGTACTCGACGTGTGGACCCGGACAGTTGGCTTTGTCGAGCGGGTTGATCTCGCCATGCCCGATCAAGGAATGTTGCGGGACGAGCGCCAGTTCGAATTGCTCCGCCAGCCACACGAGCAAGCGGTTGTTTGCCGCGTGCATCGCCGGCGTCCACGCGTCTTGCGGAAACCCTTCGTGCTCGATGCTGACGGTGTAGCGGTTGGGATTGATTTGGGGAATAATGTCTTGCCAGGTCGGTGTTACTTTTTTGCCGAGCGCGTTTTGCCACTCGCCGTTTTGCCACGCCAAGCCGTTGGCATACGCCGTATCGTTCACGGACACGTACTGATCAATCGTCCCGTCCTTGCCAACGCAAAAGTGCGCCGAGACCTTGGACGCCGGATTGTTGAACCACTGGTAGACGCCTTCCAAATTGCCGGCGGCGATGTGCAGGACGACGGCGATCATTTTTTGCCCGCCGCGACCGGCTGTAAAATTTGTGTTGACGATGGCGCGCTTGCGCGCGAACGGACACCAATCGGTTGCCATATTTGCCTCCGAGATTATAACGGAATCGCGCGCGGGCGGCGTTGCAGTTTGAATGATACGCGATTGCGCCCGGTGCTTTTGCTGTGATACATCAACTTGTCCGCGCGTTGCGTCAGCGTTTCGGGCGTATCGCCTTTGGTTGCCAGCGTTGCGCCGAACGACGCCGTGACTTGGATCATGCCTTGCTCCGTTTCGAGCGACGAGTGCAGGATCAGTTTTCGCAGTTTCTCGGCGGTTGCCAGCAGTTGCGCTTCGTCCACGTTCGTCACCAGCACGAGAAATTCCTCGCCGCCCCAGCGCCCGACAAAATCCGACGATTTCAAATTGTGCGCGAGCGTGCGCGCCACCATTTTTAGAACCAGGTCGCCCGCGTCGTGCCCGTACGTGTCGTTCACTTTTTTGAAATGATCCACGTCGAGAAACAACAACCCGAACGGTTGCCCCAAATGTTCCTGCTCGGCAAGACTTGTCTGGAGGCGCGTTTCGGTGTACCGCCGATTGCCGACCTGGGTCAGCGCGTCGAGCCACGCGATCTTTTTGAGCGATTCGACTTGCGCGAGCGCGGCGACCTCGACGGAATTATCGCGGAAAATTTCGACGCCGCCGATCACTTCGCCTTGCTTGTTGCGGATCGGCGCGACGCGCGCGGCAACCGGTACCTGATAGCCATCGTGGTGGCGCAGGAATAGATCGCCGGCGCGCACGCGCCCGTCGCGCAGGGTGAGCGCGAGCGGGTATTTCGCTTTCGGCAACGGCACGCCCTCGGCGTCGAGATGCGGCAAAACATTTTCGGCGAGTATCGCCGCCAGCATGTGCTCGCGGCGATACCCGGTGATCGCTTCCGCGCTCGGATTCCAATACACGATTTGCAAATCGGGATCGGTGACGTATGCGCCGTCGTACAGGTGGTCGAGCACACTCCACACTTCACTGCGTTCGAGCCAGGTTTTGAGATGAGTTGTCATTGTCATTTTCACCAGGGATGAATTATTCTGCCTTTGCCGCCCACTGCACGTTGCCCCAATCGCCTTTTTTCACATAGACGATGCCGAGGTTGAACACCTGCGCGAGGTACTGCGCGCCAGCGTGCGGATACTCAAACTCGTCGGTTTGCGGATAGCCCAAATTTTTCGTTTGGGCAAATTTGTACAGCGCGGCGTCGGTGTTGATCGGCATCCAGGTGTGCGTTTGCGCCGCGGTCTGGATCGCCTGTTCGAGCGCGGTCGGCTCGGCGCTGCCGGCGGGCAACCAGCCGCCGCCGGCGTTGGCGACATAGTCGGCAAGCGCGGTGCCGATGCCGGCGACGTTGAACGTGTGCCAAGGCGCGCCCGCGCCGTACTGAAAGATCGTCGCGCCGAACACATAACTGTCGCGCAACAATTCGTGATCGTAATTTTCGAGCAACAGCCGGTACTGATCGGCGGACAGATATTTTTGCCAGCCGTTGTTGCGTCCGTCGTCCACGCCGCATTCGGTGATCAGGATCGGTTTGCGCGCGGCGGCGGGCAGGCGCGCGCGGAATTGGCGATAGCGCGTGAGATCGCCGCCGCCAAATTCGGGATGATGATACTCGTGGAGCGCGAGGTAATCGCACGCGGTTGCGGCTTGGGCAAGCAGGGGCACGTAATCCAAGTTGGGGTTGCCGGTGGAAAACGAAAATGCCGCGACCTGTTCGCCGTGCGCGTGCATCAATTCCGCAAAGCGCGTGAACCATTGATTGAGCGCGCGCGCGTCCGCTTCGTTTTGCAGCACCGGCTCGTTGATGCCTTCCCAGATCAAGCCGCGCCCTTGCAGTTTGGCGAGTGTGTCGCGCAGTTCCGCCACGTAAGCGTCGGCGGAATCGCGGTACGTCAGGTCGGTGTACTGGCGATACACGATGCGCGCGCGCGGAAAACGCCGGCGCATTTCGTCAATGTTCGTGTCGCTCGGAAATTCGTACACCTTGACGACGCCTGGTTGCATTCGCTCCAGGCGATCAAAAATCTTGTCGTCGAATCCGTTGAGGTGAAAGGTGAGTTTGGAGGGCATATCGGCTCCTTACATCCGCACGCGATAATCGTTTTGGAGCGCGGCGTCGAAATCCGCCAACGCTTCCGGCTTGTTCGAGAAACACCAGCCCGCCGGATCGCCGGGAATGGCTTGCCAGCGCAACAGGCACATGGCTTGAATCGGTTGGTTGGCGGCAACCGCGTTCCAGTTGTTGAGTTCTTGGTACGCGGCTTGCACCCAGCCCGTGTTTTGGTTTTGCCAACTGATCGGCTGGGCTTCGGTGATGAGCACCGGCAAACCGCGCAACGTCGTTGGCACCGCGCCGAGAAAATCGCGGTACGCGCGGAAATTGTACCGGCGATTTTGGAACGGCGGGTCCATCGTCGCTTCGTCGGCGATCAGATTCGCCGTCCAGCCGTGTGTGTACGTGTGCAGGGCGAGCGCGTCCGGCGGGGCGTTGCGTTGTACACACGCGTTCAACAGATCGATCCAGTACTGTACCCAGTCGCCGCTGGGATTTTCGGCGTAGGTCGTTTGGGCGTTCCAGGGCGCGGGCGGCGCGGGCACGACCCAATCGTCCGCGTGCCCCGCGACATTTTTGATCGCCGCGCGCACGAGCGCGAAACATTGCGCGTACAGCGCGGGCGTGATCACTTCCCCGCCGACGCCATTGTTGTTGCCGGGGCGTTCGAGCGGAAAGTTCGTTTCGTTGCCGATGATCCAGATGTGCGCGCCGGTGGAGCCGGCGACGAACGCGGCGCACTGTTGCGCGAACGCCGCGTACTGCGTCGAAACGGGGAGCGTGCCGGCGGAGCCGTACCCGTGGTTGAGCCGCACGAGCACACCCAGCCCAACATTCGTCAGCCCGGCAAAATCGCCGGTGTGATCCGCGCCGTTCACCTGGACGGTGGTGAGCACCCACCCGCGTTTGCCGGCGTTCACCATGCGTTGTTCGCCGCCGGGATCGTGGATGCCAAAGATGTGCGACGGGATCGGCACGCCGGTCGCCGTGATCGTTTGTGTGCCTTGCCGATCCTGCACCCAGGCGATTTGCTCGCGCACCAAGCCCGCCCAGTAATTGATCGCGCGCGGCGTTTTCAATTTGATGACCCCGGTGATCGTTGTGCTGGCACCCGGCGCCAGCGGCGCGCCCAAGCCCCAGCGGTACGGGTGATCCACGCCGGCGCGCCCGTCAAAATCAATCCCGACGCGGTACGCGCCGTTCACGTCGGGCAAGCCGCGCGTGTAAAACGTGTCGCCCTCGTCATACGCAAACCCCGGATTCGGACCTTGCGTTTGGAGCGTGGCGTTCGAATTGTTTTGCACGGTGATACTGACGGTTACGGCTTGCCCGGTCTTGGGCGTCGTCGGCGTGAATGTCACGCGCGTGATTTGCGGTGCGTTCGGTACGACGCCGCTGACTGTGATTGTCTGCGCGCCTTGCCGATCCTGCACCCAGGCGATTTGCTCGCGCACCAAGCCCGCCCAGTAATTGATCGCGCGCGGCGTTTTCAACCGGATCGCGCCGGTGATCGTCGCGCTGGCGCCCGGCGCGAGCGGCGCGCCCAAGCCCCAGCGGTACGGGTGATCGATCCCCGCGCGTCCGTCGAAATCAATCCCGACGCGGTACGCGCCGTTCACGTCGGGCAAGCCACGCGTGTAAAACGTGTCGCCCTCGTCGTAGACAAAACCGGGCGCAGGGTTTTGCGTCGCCAGGGTTTGCTCGGTGTTGTTGACAACGGTGACGCTGACGTTGAGCAGTTCGCCGGTGGCGAGCGTTGCCGGCGCAAACGTGACGTTCGTAATTTCAAGTGTGTTCGGGGTGAGCGACTTGACGGTGATCGCTTGCGCGCCGATGCGATCCTCGACCCAGGCGGTTTGCTCGCGCACCAAGCCCGCCCAGTAATTGATCGCGCGCGGCGTTTTCAGCCGGATTGCGCCGGTGATCGTCGCGCTCTGCCCCGGCGCGAGCGCTGCGCCCAAGCCCCAGCGGTACGGGTGATCGATCCCGGTGCGCCCGTCGAAATCCATGCCGACGCGGTACACGCCTTTCACGTCGGCAAAGCCGCGCGTGTAAAATGTGTCGCCCTCGTCGTAGACAAAACCGGGCGCGGGGTTTTGCGTCGCCAGCGTTTGATCGGAATTATTGACGACGGTGATGCTGACGTTGAGCAGTTCGCCGGTGGCGAGCGTCGTCGGCGTCAATGTGACGTTGGTGATCGTCGGTGAGTTCGTCGGCGTGGCTTGGGTGGTGATCGCTTGCGCGCCTTCGCGGTCTTGCGCCCAAGCGATTTGCTCGCGCACCAAGCCCGCCCAGTAACGAATCGTGCGCGGGGTCTTGACGCGGATCGCGCCGGTGATCGTCGCGCTCAAGCCGGGCGCAAGCGCCGCGCCCAAGCCCCAACGGTACGGGTGATCGATCCCGACGCGACCATCGAAATCAATGCCGATGCGGTACGCGCCTGCCACGTCGGGATAGCCGCGCGTGTAAAACGTGCTCCCCTCGTCGTAGATGAAACTCGGCGCGGGACCCTGGGTTGAGATCGTTTGCCCCGTGTTGTTTTGCACCAGCGCGGAAAAGTTGAGCAGTTGTCCAGCGGTGAGCGTCGTCGGCGCAAACGTGACGTTGCCGAGCACGACCTGGGTTGCGCCGCGCCAACCGCCGCCGGCGTTCGTGACGTAATCGGCGAGGGCTTGCCCGATACCGGCGACATCGAACGATTGCCACACGCCGCCCGTGCCGTACTGAAAGATCGTCGCGCCAAGCAGGTACGGGTCTTGCAGTAACGCACGGTCGTACTCGGCGAGAATTTGCAGATACTGATCGGCGGAGACGTACGCTTGCCAGCCGTTGTTGCGCCCGTCGTCCACGCCGCATTCGGTGATCAGGATCGGCTTGCGCGCGGCGGGCGGCAGTTCGGCGCGGAATTGGCGATAGCGTGTGAAATCGCGCGCGCCCCAAGTGGGATTGTAATATTCGTGGAGCGCGAGGTAATCGCACGCGGTTGCCGCCGGCGCGAGGAGCGGCACGTATTCGAGGGACGGGTTGCCGGTGGAAAACGAAAACGCCGCGACCTTTTCGCCGCGCGCGTGCATCAGTTCGGCGAACCGGACGAACCAATTCGACAAGGCGGTGGCGTCCGCCGCGCTGTTGAGTACCGGCTCGTTGAGGCCTTCCCAAATAATGCCGCGCCCGCTCAACTTGGCGAGCGCGTCGCTCAGTTCGGCGACGAACGCATCCGCCGGATCGTTCCAGGTGCGTTCGGTGTACTGGCGGTAAACGATTAACGTGGCGGGACAGCGGCGGCGAATTTGATCCACGTTCGTGTCGCTGGGGTAATCGTAAATTTTGACGATGCTCGGTTGCATCTGTTCGAGCAGATTGAAAATTTTGCTGTCAAAGCCGATGATGTGATGCGTCAATTTTGATGGCATGATGTTCTCCGATGATTTGAGGATGGGCAACTTGATAAGCGGTCAATCGAGCGCGAGTGCCTGATCATTTTTTGGTCCAGCGTACGTTGCCCCAATCACCTTGTTTCACAAACACGATGCCGAGGTTAAAGACCTGACCCAGGTATTCCGCGTTTTCGAACGTGAACGTGAACTCGTCGGTTTGTGGATAACCCAGGTTGTTCGCCTGCGCGAATTTGTAGAGCGCGGCATCGGTGTTGATCGGCATCCACGTCAATTGCTTGGCGGCGGCAAGCGCGGCGGCGGGGACGGGATCCGGCGGGGGCGGGGGTGGCGTGACCCAGCGCACGCGGTAATCGTTTTGGAGCGCGGCGCGAAAATCGTTGATCACGGCGGACTTGTCGGAGATGCTCCAATTCGGCTCGCCGGTCTGCCAGCGAAAGAGGCACACTGCTTGAATCGGCTGGTTCGCGGCGACGGCGTTCCAGGCGTCGATTTCTTTGAACGCGGCGCGCACCCAGCCGGCGTCGCGGTTCTGCCACCAGTCCGGATCGACGGGCTGGGTTTCGGTGATCAACACGGGCAATTTTTTCAGCGCGGCGGGCACCGCGCCGAGAAAATCGCGGTACGTGCGAAAGTGCGCGTGGCGATTCGGGAACGATCCCATTTTTTCGCTACTGGCGATCAGTGCGGCGTCCAAGCCGTGCGTGTACGCGTGCAACGCCAACGCGTCGGGCGGCGCGTTGAGCGCGACGCATTGGGTCAACAAGTCTTGGAAATACTTGACCCAGTCGCCGCTGGCGTTCGACGCATACGTCGTTTGGTTGTTGTACGGCGCGGGCGCGGCGGGCACGATCCAATCGGTGGCGTGGTTCGGCAACTTTTTGATCGCGGCGCGCACTTTGGCAAAACATTGCGCGTACTTGTCTGGCGTGATCACCTCGCCGCTATTATCGCCGGCGTAGCCGGGGCGTTCGCCGGCAAGGTTCGTTTCATTGCCAATGATCCAGATGCGCGCGCCGGTGGCGCCGGCGACGAACGCGGCGCATTGTTGTGCGAATGCGTCGTACTGCGCGGGAAAGGGGAGGGTGCCGTCGGGCGAGTAGCCGTGGTTGAGGCGAACGATCACTCCGTGCCCGGCGTTAGTGAGCGCGGAAAAATCGCCGGAATGATCCGGTGGATTGACCTTGACGGTGACGAGAACCCAACCGGTTTTGCCGGCTTGAGCGAATAGGGCTTCTGCGCCGGGGTCGTGCATTCCAAAAATGTGCGTCGGAAATTGCGGCATAGTCAACCTCCTCGAATGTGGGGTTGGCTAGATTGTACTGCGGGTAACTGGGAGTGTCAAGCGGGTCAGGCGACGAGCGCGGTGAGCAGGGCTTGCGCTTCCGGTTCGGCGATAAACTCGCGGAAGCGTAGTTGCGCGCACGTGCACGCGCGGGCACGATTGCGCGCGAGGAGAATTTGCCGGCGCACGTTCATTCCTTCCACCGGCACGGCTTTGATCGCGCCGATTTGCAAGCCGCGTTGCGCGGCGATGCGCGACACGAACGACACACCGTGGCCGGCTTCGACCGCCGCCTGCACCGCTTCGACGCTACCCAGTTCCATCGCCACGCGCAGATCGTCTGCCGCCAAGCCCTGCTCGGCGAGCGTGGAGGCGATCAACTGACGCGTTGCCGCGCTGCCCTCGCGCAAAATCCATTCAGCGTCGCGCAGTTCCGCCGGCAGGATGATGTCGCGCATCACCCAGGGATGTTGCGCGCCGACGATCAAGATCAGTTCATCCTCGAACAGCGTCCAACATTCCAGTTCCTTGTGCTTGCTCGGAATGCTCAGGACGCCGATGTGAATCTCCTTCCGCAAGAGTTTTTCTTCCACTTCGGGGCGACTCATCACTTGGACGGTGAATTGCACTTCGGGGTATTGCTTGCGGTACGCGCCGATCAAGTGCGGCAGGATATATTTGCCCGGACTGGTGCTACAACCGATTTGCACATGCCCTTTGACGATGCCCTGTTGCAGGCACATGGTTTCTTCGATGCGCGACGAAAGGTTGATCATCTCGCGCGCCATCGGCAACAAATCGCGCCCGGCTTCGGTGAGCGCGATGCGTTTACCGGTGCGTTGAAAGAGTTGCACGTTGAGGCGTTGTTCCAGCCCTTGAATCTGAAAACTGATCGCGGGTTGGCTCAGGTGCAATCTGCGTGCGGCAGCGGAAAAATTCTCTTCTTCGGCGGCGGCAAGAAAAATTTGTAACTCGTGGACTTCGATCACAGGGTCCCCCCCCCAAAAAAACGGAAATGCCTCGCGCATTCAGGCGAGGCACTCATAACCTCATATAATTTCGCTGATAATTTATTACAAATTTTCCTATTTGTCAATAATATGTATAAATAAATTTTTGGTTATAAAAATTACTTTGAATAAAGAATAAAAAATTTGTATAAGCGAATCGTTCTAAATCACTTGACTTTATAAGATTGACAAGGTATATTGTGAAACGTAACGCGATTGGGATGATGAGTGTCCCGAGTGTGTTGTTCTATAGATTTTGGGTGATGAACGCCTCTCTCGATTTTTCGGGAGAGGTATTTTTTTGTCTAAACTTGAAAGGCGTCTATGACTGATTTCAACTCAGGGATGACTCGACGCGGTTTTTTAAAGACCTCGGCGTCGAGCGCAGGCGCGCTCTTGTTTCTCGACCGAACGTTTTGGTCCATGACCGAACAGTTGGCGAAACTGGGCGTGCCGCCACCATGGTTCAAGGGTCAAGTAAAAACCACGTACAACTATTGCGACATTTGCCCCTGGCGATGCGGCGTCGTTGTCAAGAGCATCGGTAATCGCGTCTACAAAATTGACGGCAACCCCAAAGACCCGAAATCGCGCGGAATGTTGTGCGCGCGCGGGCAAGCCGGCGTTTCGTTTTTGTACGACCCCGACCGACTCAAGCAACCGATGATTCGCACCGGCGAACGCGGCGAGGGCAAATTCAAAAACGTGTCCTGGGAAGAAGCGCTCGATTACAGCGCGCAAAAACTCAAGGACATTCGGGACAAGTACGGACCCGAATCGCTTGCCGTGTTCGGTCACACCTCCGGCGATTTTTGGTTCACCGATTATTTCGCGCAAGCATACGGCTCGGTCAACTCGGCGAAACCGTCGGTGACGATGTGCACCGCGCCGCGCGAAGAAGCGTCCATCATCACGACCGGCCGCTCGATTGGCAATCACGAGCCGGTGGATTGGGAAAAAGCGAAATGCGTCGTGCTGATCGGCACGCACATCGGCGAAGATGCGCGCAACACGATGATGCAAGACCTGGCGACCGCGCGCGCAAACGGCGCGAAACTCATCGTCGTTGACCCGCGCTTTTCCTCCGCCGCGATGAAAGCCGATGCGTGGCTCCCGATCAAACCGGGGACGGACACCGCGCTCTTGCTCGCGTGGATGAACGTGCTCATCAGCGAAAACTTGCTCGACAAACCATTCATTGACAAGTGGACGGATGGTTTCGATAAACTCGCCGCGCACGTCAAAACGTTTACGCCGGAATGGGCGGCGCAAATCACCGACCTACCCGCCGATAAAATTCGTGAGACTGCGCGCATGTTCGGCGCGGCGCGCCCCAGCACCGTCATCGTCCCAGGCCGTCACGTCGTTTGGTACGGCAACGATTCACAACGGATGCGTGCCGTCTACATTTTGATGGGCTTGACCGGTTCGTATGGACGCGAGGGCGGATTGTACTTCAACAAGTCGCCGTATCTCGAAGAAATTCCGCATCCGCCCTTCGCCGCCGCGAGCGGCGCGGGTGGCTGAGCGTCTGCCCCTGGGGAAGAGGCAAGTTTGCCTCCTGGACCGACTGGCAAGACGCGCGCCGATGGTTTGCGCGAAAAATTCCTGCGCGGCGGCACGGCGATTCAAGAACTCGTCGAGCCGATGATTACCGGCAAACCGTATCCGATTAAAGGTCTCATCGCGTACGGGTGCAACATTTTTCACACGCTGCCAAACGTTCCGCGCACGAAAGAAGCGCTCAAGAAATTGGATTTCGTGATGGTCGTGGACACTTTGCCGCAAGATCACGTGGCGTGGGCGGATGTGGTTTTGCCCGAAGCGACGTACCTCGAACGTCACGACGAACTTTGGTCGTGCGGACACAAGACGCCGTACATCACGATGCGCGAACCGGCAATTGATCCGCTGTACTATTCGCGCCCGGCGTGGTGGATGGTGCGCGAACTGGGTCTGCGTCTGGGTCTCGAAGATTTCTTCAAGTGGAAGACCGCCGAAGAATATCTCAACGAGCGTTTGAAATCCATCAGCTTGTCGCTCGACAAGTTGCGTGCGCAGGGCGGCGTGGCGACGCAACCCGGCAAAGCGTACCTCGCCGATTTTGAAAAAGAGGGCGGCTCGCCGTTCACGACCGCGAGCGGCAAAGTCGAATTCTACTCGGACGCGTTGGAGAAAGCGAAACTCGATCCGTTGCCCAAGTACGAACCAACGCCCGATGCGCCCGCCGGATTTTTCCGATTGCTCTACGGTCGCTCGCCGGTGCATACGTTCAGCCGCACGCAGAACACGCCAGTGCTCAACGAGTTGATGGCGGAAAACGAAGTGTGGGTCAACGACGAAGCGGCGGCGAACCTGGGACTGAAACACGGCGACAGCGTGATGCTCGAAAATCAGGACGGCGTAAAATCGGGTCCCATCAAAGTCAAGGCGACGCAACGCATTCGCAAAGATTGCGTCTATATCATTCACGGTTTCGGTCACGACGCGCCGGGATTGACACGCGCGAACAAAAAAGGCGCGAGCGATGCAATGCTCCAAACGAAATACAAACTCGATCCAATCAGCGGTGGTGCCGGTCTCCGCATCAACTTTGTGAAACTGGTCAAGGGGGCATAAATGGCAACACGCTACGCATACTCAATTGACCTCGACCGCTGTATCGGTTGCCAAGCGTGTACCGTCGCGTGCAAGACCGGCAACGAAGTGCCGCTCTACGACGAGTACATTCACGTCAACGACATTGTCACCGGCAAACTGCCGGCGCTGTTCGGCTCGTTCGCGCATCAGCGTTGCTTTCATTGCGGCGACGCGCCGTGCGTGACCGTGTGTCCGACTGGCACGCTCTCGAAATGGAATGGCTTGACGATTGTCGAGCCGGAAAAGTGTTCATCGTGCGGCTATTGCACGGACGCGTGTCCATTCAAGGTTCCGCACATCGTGGACAATCATGTTTCAAAATGTATCGCGTGTCTCGAACTGGTGAAGGATGGCGGCACGCCCTGGTGCGCGACGACCTGCCCCAGCCAAGCGATCAAGTTTGGCGAACGCGAAAAAATCTTGGGCGACATCAAGGCGCGCGCGGCGCAAGTCAAAGCGCGTTTCCCGAACGCGCAACTCTACGGCGAAAACTCGCTCGGCGGTTTGGGTCTCATCACCCTCTTGCTCGACAAGCCGAGCGTCTACGGTCTGCCCGATGATCCGCAAATGCCGTTGACCGTGAACACATGGCAAAAGGTTGTGCAACCGGCGTCGGTCGGTTTGACATTGACCGCGATTGCGACGACGTTCGTCGCGTACTTTTTCGCGCGCCGCCAGCACATGCGCGAAAAAGCCGAACTGCACGCGGCGCACGAAACGCCCGCCGCCGAGAAACCCGCCGAGTCGGAGGAAAAGAAAAATGGCTAGCGAATCGGTTGTGCTCGTCAAGCGTTACCAGAGCACGCAACGGTTGATCCACTGGCTCGGCGTGCCGACGTTTCTCACTCTGCTCATCAGCGGCGTCGTGCTCATTGCATCGCCGCTCGCGCCGCTCGCCGCCGGCGGCATCACGCGCCAGATTCACCGCATCGCCGTCGTGCCGTTCATGCTTTTGCCGATTCTGTACGTCGTGCTGAATCCCAAGCAAGCGATGGAACTGTTGAAAGAATCGTTCACGTACACGCGCGATGACATCGCATGGTTCAAGCACATGCCGGCGTACTTCCTGGGGCGCACGAAAGGATTGCCGCCGCAAGGACGCATCAACGCGGGCCAAAAACTGCATCACGCCGCGACCTTTATGATGTTCAACTTTATCGCCTGGTCGGGCTTTGTGTTGTGGTTCGGCAAAGGGCAACTCGGTTACGATGTGCTCGCGATCACCGCGATGATTCACGACCTCTCGATGCTGGGCCTCACCGTGTTGATGATCGGGCACTTGTACTTTACGCTCGTGTACGACGCGCTCACCGGCATGTTGCGCGGGTACGTCACGAAAGAGTACTCCGAAATGGAACATCCCAAGTGGGTGGAAGAGAAGCCGGAGAATCAGTTTATCGTGAAAGAAAAAAAGTAAAACGTAGAAA
>CAIKBD010000413.1 GCA_903825565.1 uncultured Anaerolineales bacterium
ATCTCGGTATCATATACGATACCACACGATTTGTCAACGATTCTACGGTCAGTTTAATCTTTTACGTGTGCTCCCTTGAGCAAGGAAACCAAAGATGGGTAACTTGGAGCCGTTCTTCACGCGTTTGGTTGCACGTAACCTTGATGGACGGGTCAATTGCATTGATCGGCTCGCTTGGCATGAAGGCAATTACAAAATCACTTGTTTGCATCGTGTGGCGGAAGACGCGGATGGCGTGTTGGCGCTGTCAAAACGGGTTACCATCACCTGGTGGCACGACTGAATCGCTTTCCTCAAGGCGCGCGCCCGGCGGACTTGCTTTCCCAAAATCCTGGGAATGCTCTTTAGCGAGCGCGAAGCCGAATTGGTCGCCGAACCAACGTCTGATGCGCGGGCGAGCGGACGATTGACGTGCTTTGGTATCAGCGCCGCGTTACGCGGCGCGTTCACCCTATACACGCTTGTCGTACGTGGGCTGGTTTTTGCCCCTACACTGGCGTGTTGGGCGGCCGATAAATGATAAATCACCCGGTCGGGTGATGCGTCGCTCTGCGTTTTGGCGTACTCTTATCATACGAATGAACGTACCGTTTTGACGGGTTTGATTGTGTTCCTGCCTTGTGCGCATTCTGCACAAGGCAGGTATTTTTTTATTGAATGGAGGAAATTAGATGGGTGAAAAAGATTTATTAACCCAGGTTTTGAGTGACACGCTGCTCTCACGCCGCTCGTTCTTGAAATGGAGCGCGGCATTGGGTGGTACGGTCGCTTTGACGAACGGGTTAAGCGTAGGGCTGCAACCCGCCGCGGCGAGTGCGCCGGCGGCGGCAACGCCCAGTCAAATCATGACGACGGCGTGCTATCACAACTGCGGCAGTCGTTGCATTGTGCGCGCCGAAGTCAAGGATGGCGTAGTCACACGCATCTTGCCGGATGCGGATCCGGTGGACAGCCTGGAGCGTCCGCGCGTAATTCCGTGCGTGCGTGGTCGCTCACAAAAGCACCGCGTCTATTCGGCGGAGCGTATCAAGTATCCGATGAAACGCACCGGCAAGCGTGGCGATGGCAAGTACACGCGCATTACCTGGGATGAAGCGCTGGACAAGATTGTCAGCGAAATGAAACGCATTAAAGAAAAGTACACCAACGAAGCGTTCTTTTTCCACTATGCCTCGGGCACCCAATGGAGCGGACCCGACGGACGCACGGCGGCGCGGCGCATGTTCCGCTTGTTCGGCGGCTACACGGATTACTATGGCACGTACAGCACCGCGTGTTACAGCGCGGCATTGCCGTACATCACCGGCGGAAGTGGCAACTCGTCGGACGAATTGATCAAATCCAAATTGATTGTCTTGTTTGCCGACAATCCGCTCGTGACCCGCACGGGCGGCGACGGCGAAGGTTATTATTTGCTTAAAGCCAAAGAAGCCGGCGCCAAAGTCATCGTCGTTGATCCGCGTCGCACGGACACGGCGATTGCCTTGAACGCCGATTGGATTCCGATTTATCCCGGCACCGATGTCGCGTTGATCGCGGCAATGGCGTACGTCTTGGTCAAGGAAAATTTGTACGACAAAGAGTTCATGGCCAAGTACAGCGTGGGCTTTGACGAAGACACCTTACCACAAGGGGTGCCTGCCAAAAGTTCCTGGATGGCGTACATCATGGGCGATGCCGATGGGCAAGCCAAAACGCCCGAATGGGCGGCCCCGATCACGGGCATTCCCGCCGACCGCATTGTGCGACTCGCGCGCGAAATTGCCACAACGAAACCGTGTTGCATGATCCAGGGTTGGGGTTGGCAACGTCGCGCGTACGGCGAACAACCGGTGCGCGCTCTGCCGATTCTCGCCGCGATGACCGGCAACTTTGGCGTCAGCGGCGGCGGACCTGGGTTATCGAGCGGCAAAGCCGTCAGCGTGACGATGGGAAGCATTCCCATGCCCGCCAATCCGATCAAGCCGATCATTTCGGTTTTCATGTGGCCCGATTTTATCGAGCGCGGCAAGGAAATGACTTCGGGACCGCGCGACCGCATCAAGGGCGCGGAAAAACTCAATGCCAATATGAAATTTTTGTGGAATCATGGTGGCAACTGTCTGACCAATCAACACTCGGACATTAACGCCACGCAAAAATTGTTGGCGGACGACACCAAACTCGAATTTATCGTTTCGCTCGACACCACGATGAATCCCAGCCAATTGTACGCGGACATTCTTTTGCCGGTCGCGTCCGGCTTTGAAGCCGACAACATTCTAACCGGCGGTGGCAACGGCAAAACGGCGTGGGCCATGTACAGTCACAAGGTCATCGAGCCGTTGTACGAAGACAAGGACGAGTACTGGATTTCTGAGCAAATTGCCAACCGCCTCGGCTTGGGCGATGCGTTTCGCGAGAACCATCCCACGCGCGAAGATTGGATGAAAGAAATGGTCGCCGCGGCACGCGCCAAGCACACCGATTTCCCGACGTACGACGAATTCAAAAAAGTGGGCATCTACAAAACAACCGCGCAAAATTCGCTCGTGTCGTTCGCCGCATTCCGCAAAGACCCGGTGGCAAGTCCGTTGACCACCGAAACCAAAAAGATCGAAATTTTTTCGCCCGCCCTCGCCAAGTTAAATGACCCGAAAGAAATTCCGGCGATTCCCAAGTACATTCCCGAATGGGAAGGCGTCAGCGATCCGTTGCGTTCCAAGTTCCCCTTGCTGTTGATGGGTTCGCACGCGGTTCAACGCTCACACTCGACGTTCGACAACGTGGATTACTTGCGCGAGGCGCATGTCCAAGCGGTGGAGATCAACCCGCTGGATGCCGAAGCGCGCCACATCAAACACGGCGACCTGGTCAAGGTGTTCAATGACCGTGGTGTGATGGTCTTGCCGGCAAGCGTGACCCCGCGCATTCGCCCGGGCGTGATCAATGTGCCGCAGGGCGCCTGGTTTACGCCGGACGCGCAAGGCGTTGATCGGCGCGGTTGCATTAACACGTTGACGAAATATCATCCGACGCCGTTGGCAAAGGGCAATCCGCAACACACCAACCTGGCTCAGGTTGAGAAAGCATAAGGGAGGAAAAAATGGGGAAGCAACTTGCTTTTCGGGTAGATATTTCACGATGTACCGGTTGCAAAGCGTGCCAGGTCGCATGCAAAGACAAGAATAATTTGCCGAGCGGCGTCATTTGGCGACGGGTCTTTGAGTACACCGGCGGAAGCTGGGTCAAGTCCAACGGGTTCGATTTGCCCAACAATGTGTTTTCGTACTTTGTGTCTGTCGCATGCATGCACTGTGAAAGCCCGGCGTGCGTGTACGCCTGTCCGACCGGCGCGATGGTCAAACAAGCGGATGGTAAAGTGCTCATTAATGCCGATCAGTGCGTCGGTTGTCGTTATTGCGAATGGGCGTGTCCGTACGGCGCACCGCAATTCAACGCCGAGACCGGCGTGATGACGAAATGCAATTTCTGCGAAGACTTGCTCGCGCAAGGCGAACGCCCGGCGTGCGTGGATGCGTGTCCGTTCCGCGCGCTCGACTTTGGCGAACTCGCCGAGTTGCGGCAAGCCGGCACGCTGGCTGATCCCGCGCCGCTACCGGCGGCATCGCTGACCAAGCCGGCGGTGGTCTATGTGCCAGGACCGCAGACGCAGATATCAAGTAACGGCACCGGCAAAATTCTCAATGTCGAACTGGCGATGGGAGGCACAAAATGAACGTACGAGAATGGGCGTTGATCATCTTCACCGTGCTCGCGCAAATGTCGGTCGGGTCGTTCATCGTGCTCGGCGCGATCCACTATTTCGTCGTGCAGAAATCAGGGACGAAACAAGCTGACGAACTCTCTGACCGCGCGCTCCTCGCGATTGGTCCCGTGCTCGTCCTGGGCATGGCGGCATCGCTCCTGCACCTCGGCAACCCGCTCAACGCGTACAAAGCCGTGACGAACCTCGGTTCATCGTGGCTCTCGCGCGAGATCTTCTTCGGCGTCTTGTTTGCGGTTGCAGGCGCCGTGTTCGCGGTAATGCAGTACAAAAAGATCGCGAGCTTTATGATTCGCAACCTCGTCGCGCTCGCGGCGGCGGTCATCGGCGTCGTGCTGGTCTACAGCATGGCGATGGTTTATATGATGCCAACGCGACCCGCGTGGAACATGGTCACGACCCCGATCTCCTTCTTCACGACGACGCTCCTGCTCGGCGTGTTGGCGATGGGCGCGGCCTTCGTGGCGAACTATTGGTATGTGCAAAAGAAAAATCCAGGATGCGCGAGTGAACAATGCGTGCTCCTGCGCGACACGCTCCGCTGGATCGCGGTGGCGTCGATCATCTTGCTCGGGTTCCAGTTCGTGGTGCTCCCGTTGTCGGTGGCATTGATGGTGGCGAACGGGGCGGCGATGAGCGCGGAGATGCTCGTGGGTGAGTTCGGTGTGCTGTTCGCCGTGCGACTCGTGCTCGTATTCTTGGGTGCAGGCGTGATGGGCATCTTTGTGTATCGCGAAGCGCAAACGGCGGGACACGAACAGATGCTGGCGTATGCGGCGTATGCGGCATTCGCGTTCGTGCTGGTGGGCGAGATTGTGGGACGGTTCTTGTTCTACTCGACCGCGGGCAGTTTTGGTTTGCAGTAACAAAATCGTCGGGGCGCACAACTGTGCGCCCCGACGAAAATCACCCAACCGGGTGATGCG
>CAIKBD010000414.1 GCA_903825565.1 uncultured Anaerolineales bacterium
CTGAAAAATGGATTGAGCGCGACGCGCACCGGATATTTCCAAACCACGCGGCGTTCGGTGATGCCTTTCGAACGCGCGGTTTCGACGTACGGCTTGTTCAATTCATCGAGCAAATTCGCGCGCGTCTTGCGCACATCGCCCGCCGTGCTGTGCAAAGCAAGCACCAACACCGGAATCCAGAGGTGCTTGAGCAAATCCACAAACTTGTCCCAAGTCCACGGCGCAAGAATAAATTGCTCGGAAAATAAACCGCCGACGCTGAGACCCAGTTGGCTCATCGCCCACCACATCACGACGAGCGCGAGCATAAACCCTGGCACACCCGCGCCAAAGAAACTGATGAACGTGAACACGTAATCGGGCAACGAGTATTGATGCGTCGCCGAATAGACGCCGACCGGAATCGCGATGAGAAAGCTGATCACGAGTGCGATAAAGGATAGCATTACGGTGAGCGCCATTCGTTCCCAGATCAATTCCTTGACCGGCTTTTTCCATTCCATTGATTGTCCCCAATCGTCGCGGAACAAAATGCCGGTGATCCACTTGGTGTACTGGACGTGCATCGGCTCACCCAAGCCATAACGCTCTTGCAATGCCTTGATCTCTTCGTCGTTCACAATGTCGCCTTGCGAGCGCAACTGCGCGACGTACGAGGTGAGGAAATCGCCCGGTGGCAATTGAATGACGACGAACGAAATGATCGAAATCAAAAATAAAGTCGGAATCATAATTCCGATGCGTCGCAAAATATATCCCAGCATTTACACCTCTAATCTCCTCGCGCGCACCCGCACTCGGCAAGCGAGCGTACGCCTGCTCGCACCTGGTCGGGCGAATTGAAATTTTGAAATTCACAGGTGCGGACGATGTTCGCGGGAATGTATTGCGCGACCATCGCCAAGTTGATTTTGCCCAGCCCCGCCGCGTGATGGTCTTCAAAGCCAATCATATCGTGCAGATGAATTCCCACCATCCGCGATGCAAATCGGCGCAACCACTCTTGGTGCGCGTAATAGCCCAACTCTTCCCACGCCTGCGCGTGTCCCACATCGTGCCAGTATCCGACTGCTTGCGTGTCCCCCAGGTTGAGCAACACTTGCATCTCATCGGGCGATGGAATTTCGTGATAGTGTTTGCGGACTTCGAGACCCAGGGTCACGCCGCGTGGTCGCGCGTACTCGATGAGTTCAACGATGCTCTTTTGGACCGCCGCAAAACTGGGAGCGATGTGCATTGCGCGTGAGGCGATGGCATTCGCGCGCGCATCAAAAAATTCTGGCGTGTTGATTTTTTCGGCTTGAAATAATTTTTCGACGACTTTGGATGCGGGGCGAGCGAGCGGCACACTGCCCGCGTGAACAACAATCACCGACACGCCCAGTTGGTGCGCGAGGTCAATACTGCGTTTCACTGCAAGCACACCGCGTTGCCGATTGTCCTCATCGCACGCAGAGATGAGCCAATCGCGTTTGCGAAGTTCAGACGGCGAAATATCGGCGGGGCAAGGTTCGTGAACGCTGACGATGCGCGCGTCATTCGGCGCAAATCCAGCCAGCATCGCTGAATCCACCGCGTGATTCAACTCGAACCGCGTGAATCCCAACTCTTTGCCCGCCGCGATAAATTCATTGACGGTTGGATATTTGCCAATGCCCCACATTGTGGACAATGCGAGTTTAGTCACAATGAATCCTCATTCTCAAAACCACAACACAGGTTGGCGAATCGGCGTGTTGCGCGTAATTTCTTCGTCGCCCGTCTCGCGTGACAACGCGCGCCACAATTCGACAAACCTGGGTTCGTCGAGCGCGACGCCCGTGAACAACAACGACGAGGGTTGCGAGGGCCAGCCTTCCCAGCGCATCACATCGCGCGCATAGGGCCAGGTCTCTTTGTCTTGCAGATACGGATACAAAAATTCCATTCCGCGTCGAATTGTGCGCCCGTCCGATGTTGTGAATCGCCACACATCATCCTGGGATGTCGAGAGCAGTTGGCACAACGCGGTCATCAGTTCGAGATTGAAAACGGAATAGCCGTATGGTTTCGTGCGCCGCAGTTCGTGCGGGAACGAGCCATCGTTTGCCATTTGGTTCGGCAATAAAATTTCCTTGTAACGTCGCCGACAATCGGCGAGCGTGTTTTCGTCGCCAACCAAATGCGCGAACGCGGCGACCTGAAGCACCCAGGCCGTTGCGTGATTGTTGCGCATCGCGCTTTCGTCAATGCCGTACGGATGCGTCGTGACCCAGGTCAAGTAATCCGCGAACCACGCGCGCACCGCCAAAAAATTTTCGCCCAGCGCGTCGCGCAATGCTTCAATCGCCAACGCCACTTCGACGAGTTGCGTCGTGTCAATGATGCCTACGCCACGCCCGGTGCAAATGCCCTGGATGGCTTGCGCGAATTCCAGGTGCGGGTTCATTCGCGTTTCGGGTGTGACGAACCACGCGCGCAAATGGGCGATAGCGTGCGCCGCATATTTTTCGTCGCGCGTAATTTTGTACGCGCTCGCCAACGCGGCGACCTGGACGGACAACGCCATCACGAGACGCCGATGCCCAAAGAACGCATCGGGATTGGTGTACCCATCGCGACGAATGTACGGTCCGTTCGGGTCGTCTGGGTTTTGCCACCAGTAATCGCCTTCCGAATAATAATCGTGCGCGCCACCGGGACTGCGCGGACACGCCATCGCGGTGATAGTTGTCGGTGCGAGGTCGAGAAAACTGTTCGCCTGTTTAATTACGCGCGCGCGTTCCAATTCGACGACGTTCATTTTGAATTCCAAATCTCGCGCAAACGATGCGCGGCAAGTTTCGGACGACGGTCGCGCGTGAACACGCCCTTGTAATTCATCGAGCCCATTCGCCGCACCGATTGCCCCGTTTTGAAATCGCACATATTCCAAATTTGCTCGCCAACGACGAACGGACGACTGCGCAACACGTGAATCTGTTGGTCGAGCAACTCGGCTTGAAATTCTTCGCTGAACATTTCGGGCGGTTGCGCGTGCCAACCTGGGATGGTGTCCGCGCCAAACTCTGCCATCAACAGCGGCTTGTTAAATTTGGCGTGCAGAGCATCAATCTCTTTCGCGAGCGCGACACTACCCGCATCGAGTTGACCCGAATCGTGATACCACGCGTTGTAACGATTGAGGCACAACATATCGCAAAACTCGAACGCCTCTTCTTCCAAACTCTTGTTGCTGACAACGGTGACAGGGCGCGTTGCGTCGAGCGATTTGGCAAGGTCGAACAGATTGCGGAAAAAGTTTTTCGCGTTGGGATGATTCGAGCGCGGCTCGTTCGCAAGCGACCACATAATCACGCTGGGATGATTCTTGTCGCGCGCAATCACATCGCGCGTGTACTGGCGGCACAATTCCAAACGTCGTTCCAACCCAGACTCGACAAAAAACAAGCCGACGGCGGGCGTTTCATCAATCACGAGAAAACCCAGGCGGTCTGCCAAATCCATCATCTGTTCCGAGTACGGATAGTGCGATGTGCGAAATGAATTTGCGCCAATCCATTTGAGCAACGCAAAATCTTTGACGATGACAGGCGGGTTGTAACCACGACCGCTAATCGCAAAATCTTCGTGGCGACCAAAGCCCGCGAGATGAATCGGCTTGCCGTTGAGTAAAAGCGCATCGCCTGCGACCTGGATGGTGCGAATGCCAATCGCCAACGTGTAGCGGTCGAACACCGCGCCATCGCGCACCAACTCGATGATGAGGTCGTAGAGGTTCGGCGCATCGGGTGACCAGAGCGCGGCGCGCGGCACATCGAGCACGATTTCATTCGCGTGCGTTTCGGCGACGATGTTCGCGCCGTGTCCGCGCAGAGTGAATCGCGCAAGTGTACTCGTCGAATGTTCAATCGTCACGCGCATACGCCCCGTCTCGCCGACAATGTCCGTGATGACGGTCACATCCTGAATCGCCTCGCGCGTCGTCGCGTACAAGAGCACGGGGCGATGAATTCCGCAAAACGGAAAAAAGTCGAACGAGGCATTCGGGTAATTTGGATATTTGCTGTGCGTCGCCACGTCTTGCATATCGGTCGTGAGATTGCCAGGTGGCACGCGGTCGGGTTTGAGTTCGCCATCCACGCGCACGACAAGTATGTTCGCTTCACGTTGCAAGCGCGCGGTCACATCAAACTCGAATGGCAAGTGCCCGCCCTCGTGCGTGCCGAGGCATTCGCCGTTCAACCACACCTCGGCAAGATAATTCACCGAGCCGAACCGCAAACAAATTTTTTGCAAACCTGGGTCGAAACCCAAGGGCAAATCGAAATGCGTTTGATACCACGCCGCGCCGAGATAATCGCGCCCATCTTCAAATTGGTCGTTCCAACTCGCCGGCACGGCAATCGGACGCGCATCGGCGAAACCGCGCACCCACCCAGCCGAGTATCCGCGTTGTTCAGGGTCGAAAGCAAAATCCCAAAAGCCGCTCAGGTCTATCGTTTGGCGAAATGGATTGGATTGTGGATAGAGCATCGTCATTTCCTTTTTTTATACGCGAAAATTTTTGAACTGGGGAAGATGCGCGCGATTCTGTTCGAACATCTGATTGACCATCTGCTCGATTTCGGCAAGCGACAAGACCGATGCGGTGAGCGGGTCGTTGATAATCGCGTGATACACGAGACGCGGGTCGCCGGTGAGCGCGGCGCGTACCGCCATCTCTTCGATTTGCGCGCTGAGGTTTGTGAGCGCGGCACATTGCGGCGGCAGAGCGCCAACCTGAACCGGTTCCAAGCCCTTGCGACTCGCCCACACCGGCACTTCGACACACGCCTCGTTCGGCAAATTCGTCACGAGATTTTTGTTCGGCACGTTGCCGTTGAACTCGAACGGCTCGCCGCCCATCAACGCATTGATAATGTACGCGGCGTACTCGTGCCCGCGTTCGAGTTTGATGGGCGTATCGGACGCAAACCATTTGCGCGCGTCATCCTTCCACGTGCCTTCCTTGTCCTGGTATTCCTTGAGAATGTACGCATACGCGCCAGGATTCCAACCTGTGCCGTGCGTGCAATATTTTTCGATGAGGTCGGCGCGTTTACGAAACCACCAGTTGTATTCCGAGTTGTGTCCACTCGATTCGGTCACGTAATAATCGAGGTGCAAAAACATTTCGTTGCGAACGATTTCTTCGTTGTACACGTCGGCGTGTTCAGTGACCGCTTTACGAATCAGCGGGTACGCATCGTGTCCGTTCCATTCGTATTTCAAATACCACGCCATATGATTGATGCCTGCGCACGTGTACGTAATTTCGCGCATCGGCGCGCCAATCCACCGCGCGAGCATCTCCGCCGTGCCTTGCACACTGTGACACAAGCCCGTCACGCGAACCTGGGTCTCGCTTTGCAATGCGCGGCAGAGCATCGCCATCGGATTTGTGTAATTGAGCATCACCGCATTCGGACACACGCGTTCCATATCGCGCGCAATGTCGAGCATCACGGGAATCGTGCGTAGCGCGCGAAAAATTCCTGACGGTCCGCGCGTGTCGCCGACGTTAATGTCCACGCCGAACTGTTTGGGAATTTCAATGTCGTGTCGCCACACTTGCGTGCCGCCCGCGAGAATCGTCATGAGCACGGCATCCGCATCGCGTAATGCTTCAACCCGATTCTGGGTCGCAGAAATTTTTGCGGGATAGTTGCTCAGTTCGGCAATGCGCTTGATGGCGCGATACGAAAAATCGAGACGCTCGGCGTCAATGTCCATCAACGCGATTTCCGCATCGCGCAAAAGTGGAAAAGTGAAAATGTCGCGCACGAGTTTGCGAGTAAAACCCAGACTCCCCGCACCGATAAAAGCAATTTTGGTCATTGGTTATTCGTAATCCTCTTCATAGGGATGCAAACCCATTTTGCGATTCACGCGCGCGCCCGGCTTCTTGGGCACATAACCCTGCAACAGCGGGTCGCGTGTGTCTTGCATATGCTGATGCAAGCGCGTTGCCAATTCCTGTTTGATGGTCGCATACTCGGAATCATTCGCCAGGTTGTTTCGCTCGCTTGGGTCGAAATATAAATCGAACAACATCTCGGCATCGTCGTGACGCATTTCGACGAGACCGTTCGCCAACAAAAATTGTTTGCTCGCGCCATCGTCAATGTTCGGCTTGACCACACGATTGAAATTATCGAAATAGCGAATGTATTTGTAGCGCGGCGTGCGAATGCATCGCATCGGTTCGTACGCGGCGTGATACGTGACCTCGGCAAAAATTTCTTCGCGCACCCAATTCGTCTCGCCGCGCACAAGCGGCAACAGCGAATGCCCTTCGAGCCAGGATGGTTTTTCAATCCCAGCAATTTCACACAATGTCGGAAAAATATCGAGATGCGAGACGAGCGCATCAATCGTTTTGCCGCGATGCGCGCCGCGCGGAAATTTCATTATCAACGCAACACCAATGCCATCGTCGTACAATGTGCATTTCATTTTC
>CAIKBD010000415.1 GCA_903825565.1 uncultured Anaerolineales bacterium
GGCAAACCCTCACTAGTCGGCGCAATCACACCGACCAAACTTGGCAAGCCGAGCGCGAACATGGTCAGCGCGGACAGCACGTTGAATTTGCCACTACCATCCACGAGCGCAGTTTTGAATTCGTTCCAACCTTGCGCCGCTTCTGGCGAAAGACCTTCGGGTAAACTCATCGTCGCAAACAACGGACGCAACACCGGCTCGGCCGAAATTGCCGGACCGAACCACAAGAACAGATCAAGCGCAATCGGGAGGAGCAAAATCCAGGGACGGCGCACAATCAAGGCAAATCCGCCGGACAAGACATCAATCACGCCAAGCGGAGTCGTTTCAGGTTGTTTAATCATTGACGAGGATTATAGCCGAACACGTGTGCGAGGTCAAATAAAGTTGGGATTTCGCATCACTCGCGGTATAATTAGCGTGATGAAAAAACAATTCTCACCTCAACTTATTCTCGCGATGGTTCTTTTTATCGCGCACGCGATTTTTTATTTTGGCGTGCTCGGCTACGATGCGGTGGACGATGCGTTCATTTCGTTTCGTTATGCCCAGAACGCGATTCGCGGCGCGGGCTTGATTTTCAATCCCGGCGAACGCGTCGAAGGGTTTACGAATTTTCTGTGGACCGTCGCAATGATTCCGCTCGAAGGAGTTCACGCTGATGTGGGACGCGCGAGCATGATTCTCGGCGCGTTGTTCGCACTGGGGACAATAGGGCTCGTCGTACGTTTTGCAAAAATCGTGAACGCACCGAGCGGCGTCGGCTTACTCGCGGCATTCTTGCTCGCGGCGGATGGCTCGTTCGTCCTCTGGGCAGTCAGCGGACTAGAAACACCCCTATTCGGCTTTTTGATTTTTGCCGGCGCGTTGCTGTACGTGCGTGAACAAGAATTCGACGAAGGACCAAGGACGAAAGACCAACGCCTTACTTCGGCTTTCGGCTTTCGTCCTTCGTCGCCGTTTCCTTACAGCGGCATCTTTTTCGCGCTTGCCGGGATGACGCGCCCCGAAGGGTTGATGGTGTTCGCCATCACGGTCGCACACCAAGCCGCATGGCGTATCCTCGCCGAACGGCGTCTGCTCACTTGGCGCGACGTGTGGCGTGTCGTCGCCTTTAGCGCAATCTTTGCGCCATACTGGTTGAGCCGCTGGTTTTACTATAAATCGTTCTTACCTAACTCGTTCCACGCCAAAGTTTCAGCTTCGGGTCCTGCGGCACAAATCGAACGCGGCTGGCGACATCTGTCCCAGTTTGTCGGCGTACACCTGGGTTGGGTCATTACATTGCCGATAGTTGGGGCGGTCGTCAAGTCGTTACATAAGACAGCGAAACAGGAATTTTGGTCGCGCCGACTGTTTTGGATTTCTTATCTGTTCGCTATCGTCGTGCCGTACAGCGCATACATCGTTTATGTGGGCGGCGATTGGTCGGTTGGGCGATTCTTTGCTCCGCTGATGCCCATGTTCTATTTGCTGTTTTCCACAGGGCTTGTGGATATCTTGCTGTGGATTGTGGACAAATGGGGAAAACTGGGGACATTTTGGGTGAACACGTTGTTGACAAGTGGGTTGGTGTTGTTGATAACTTTGTTTTCGTCGTGGCTGGGAGAGTACGGAATTTACATTCGCAGTTTCGATGCAGGTAAAGCCACTCGCGCACGCGAGACAATGGGGCGGTGGCTCAAAGTCAATGTCCCTCCCGGTTCGTTGATTGCGGTGGATGCCGCAGGACAAGTGCCGTACTTTTCCGATTTGCCGGCCGTGGATATGTTTGGCATCAACGACTTTCACATCGGGCGGTTGCCGGTCCCCACACTTGGCACGGGCACCCCCGGTCACGAAAAATTCGATCTAGGCTATGTGCTGTATCGCCAACCCAAGTACGTCGTTATCTTCGGCACGCTGTTCGATACGATTACAGAGTACGAGCGCGACCCACGCCAATGGACCACGGATCCCGCACTTGCAAAATTCTTGACCTTGTATCGGCGCAAGCAGTAGGGAGAGGGGAAGTGGAAAATTTAGGCAAGCTGTTGCTTGTTACTGGGTTGGTGTTTACGTCGCTCGGCATTCTGGTTCTTGTGCTATCACGTGTTTCGAACATGGTCAAGTTGCCGGGTGACATTCAAATTCAGACCGAGGGCTTTTCTTGTGTCTTGCCTTTAGCAACCACGCTGCCATTGAGCTGCACCAGTCCCGGCATCCAGTTTCCGGTCGTATAGAAGGTGAACAGCATTCCGCCGATCAGGAGCAGCGTCAGAAGAATGCCCGGCACGATATGCAGCACGTCTGACTTCAGCTCGGTCTGCATGATGGTGTTGGTGAACATGACGCCGAAAAGCAGCAGCACCAGAATGCCGCCGACATAGACGACCACCTGGGTCACGGCGATGAAATCCGCGCTCAGGAATACATAGAGAGCCGCCACGCCGAAAAAGGTGAAGAGCAGCGCGAAGGCCGAGTAGATGATATTTTTCGAAAAGACCACAAACGCC
>CAIKBD010000416.1 GCA_903825565.1 uncultured Anaerolineales bacterium
CCGGGCGAGGCGACCCTGCACGTCTTTGCGCCCGGCGCAGGCACCAACTCGCTGTATCGGCGCGAGGGCTTGGAAGCCGGTTGGCAACTTGCGCCGCAACCCATTCAAGAATCCGTCCACTTGGAAACGGTGGACGGGTACTGCCAAGCGCGCGGCATCAACCAGATTGATTTTTGCAAAATTGATGTCGAGGGACATGAACTCCAAGTATTGCAAGGCATGGAACAAATGTTGCGCGCGCAAGCCGTACGGTTGATCCAATTTGAGTACGGCGGGTGCAATATTGACGCGCGCGTTTTGCTCAAGGACCTGTTCGCGTTTTTTCACGCCGGCAATTACACGCTGGCAAAAATTTTCCCGACCGAACTGCGCGCCGCGCCGCAGTACGATCAACGGCTGGAAAATTTCCAGTACCAAAACTGGGTCGCTCAGCCCAAATCGGATGCACCGTGTTAGCGCTTGTGTTCAGCATGAATCGCGCGTTGCAATTGGACGGCGCGCTGCGTTCGTTTTTTCTTCATTGCGCGCCGCCGGCGAATTTCGAAATGATCGTCATTTACCGGGCGACGCACGCCCGCGACGCCCAGCAGTACCGCCGCCTCGCGGACGAGTACGCCGCGCGCCGCGTCGGCTTTTGCGCGCAAACCGATTTCCGCCGCGATGTGCTTGCGCCGCTCATGCAGTTCGCGCACGGCGCGCGCGTGCCCTGGGGCAATCGTTTGGCGCTGGCGAGTCCTTGGCTCGGCAGGTGCGATCTCCTGTCGCCCGCAATTCGCCCAGCCGCGTGCGTGCTGTTTCTCGTGGACGACAATCTGTTCACGCGTAATTTCGATTTGGAAACCGCGCAAGCCGCTTTGCTTGCCCAGCCAACCGCGCTGGGTTTTTCGTTGCGGCTCGGCCGCAACACCCAGTTTTGCTATCCGCTGGATCGCCCGCAAACGCCGCCGGCGTTCCAGCCCATCGGCAACGGGATCGCCCGGTTCGATTGGCGCGCAGGCGACGGCGATTTCGGTTACCCGCTCGAAGTATCCAGCTCGCTCTATCGTCTGCGCGAGGTCTTGCCGATCTTGAACCGGTGCGCGTTCCACAACCCCAATGTTCTCGAAGAACGCCTGGCGGCGCGCGCGCGCGCCGCGCAAACGCGGTTGCCGAATCTGCTGTGCTTTGAAACGTCCGTCACCTTTTGCAATCCCGCCAACAAAGTGCAAACGCACCAACCCAATCGCGCCAGCACGCGCGCCGATTACACCAGCGAAAATTTGGCGCAGTTGTTCGAAGCCGGGTATCGGCTCGACGTGTCCGCCTTTGCCAACCTGACGCCGAACGCGTGCCATCAAGAAGTCGAGTTGGTGTTTGAAAAACGCCCAGGGTAAACATGCCGCGTGTCACCGTCACGATGATGATTTATAACGCCGCGCGTTATCTACGGCAATCCATCGAGAGCGTACTCGCCCAGACGTTCACCGATTTTGAATTTTTGCTGTACGACGACGCCTCCACCGACGCCAGCGCCGCGATCATCCAAACCTACGCCGATCCCCGAATGCGCTTGGTGCAGAACACGACGAATCACGGCGTGGCGTGGTCGCGGCAACACGCCTTGAAACTGGCGCGCGGCGAATATGTCGCCGTACTCGACGCCGACGATCTCGCCCGCCCCGACCGTTTGCAAACCCAGGTCGCGTACCTCGATCAGCATCCGGCGATCAGCGCGGTGGGGAGCGCATACGCGGTGATTGACGCGAACGGGCGCGCGCAGTTTACGTTGCACGCGCCCACCGATCCGTTGACGATTCGCTGGAAATTACTGTTCGGCAATTGCATCGGACACTCGACGGTGATGTTGCGGCGCGCGTTTGCGTTGGCGCAGGGCGGTTACGATGCCAGCGTGTTCGCCGGCGAAGATTATGATCTCTGGGTACGCCTGGCAACCCAGGGACAGATGGCGCAACTCGCCGCGCCGTTGACGCAATGGCGCTGGCACGCCGCCAGTTTGCAAAGCACCGAACCGCTCGCGGTCAAGGATCATTTTATCTGGACGATGATCAAGTGCATTCGCGCGCAAACCGGCTTGACCGTAGATTTCGACGTGGCGCGCGTGTTGTATCGCGGACCGACTCCGCCCGCCGCAAATCGCGCGCTGGCGGAGCGCGCGTTGGCAACAGTGGTCGCCTGCCTCGATCAGTTTCTCGCGTCGCCCGCGCTCATCACCACCGAGCGCAACCAGTTGCGCACACTCGCGCTCGAAGATATTTTTCTGGTTGCCCTGCGAAATCCCGGCACATTGCCGGCGGCGTGGCGCGCGGCGCGGCGCGCACAAGGCAATGCCGGGCTGAGCGTGCTCAATCGCCGAATTCTGCGACGCGCGGGAATGGCGCTGTTGCCGGCATGGGCACGGCGGTACGTGACGCGGCTCGCCGAGACGCAGACGGAGCGCGCCGCGTAGCGCGCCGAGGAAAAATGTGATGCGTGTATTGATCATCTCGCTGTGGTTTTACCCGGAGCGTAGCGGCTCGCCGCGCCAATCCTGGGTGCTGGCGCAGGGCTTGGCGCAACGCGGCGTCGCCGTCAGCGCGGTAACGGCGCAACGTCCTGGGCTGGCGGCGCGCGAGACCGTCGCCGGAATCCCGATTCACCGCATTTGGGCGCGCGGCGGCGCCGGTTTCGCGCGCGCCGGCAGTCGCGCCAGTTACGCCGACGCGTTCGCGTTCATGCTGGCATTGTTCGTTTTCTTGTGCGCGCACGCGCGCGAGTTCGACATCTTGCACGTGCAACAAGGTTTATTCCCGGCAGTCAGCGCCGTGCTCGCCGCGCTCTGCTTTCGCAAACGGTGCGTCATTACATTTTCCGGCACCGGCATCAGCGGCAACATCGCGCAACTCACGCGCCGCTGGTTCAACCGCCTCACCGTGCCCATCCTCCGCCGCGCCGCCGCGTTCATCGTGTTGACTGCCGAAGGGCAAGCCGAAGTTGTCGGGGCAGGATTCGATCCCGCGCGCACGCACATCATCCCAAACGGGATCGATCTCGCCGCCTTTCCAATGCCGACCCAACCGGTCGCCGCACCGATCATCGCGCACGTCGCGCGCATGACGTACGAAAAAGATCACGCGACGCTCGTGCGCGCGCTGGCGCGCATGGCACACCGCGACGCGCACGTGCAGTTTGCCGGCGACGGACCCGAACGCGCACGGATCGAACAATTGGCGCGCGAGCTGGGTGTTCACACGCGCGCGCACTTGCTCGGCGAAACGGATCGCGTCGCCCAGGTTCTAGCGAACGCGCGCGTTTTCGTTTTGCCGTCGCTGGGCGAAGGCATGTCCCTCGCCTTGCTCGAAGCAATGGCGACCGGCTTGCCGTGCGTCGTGTCCGACATTCCGGCGAATCGCGCCCTGATCCAAGACGACGCTAACGGACTGATCTTTCACACCGGCGATGCCGACGATCTGGCGCGCTGTCTGGATCGCGTGCTAAGCGACACTGCGCTAGCGCGCCGCTTGGGCGTCGCCGCGCGGCAGACCGTCGCCGCGCAGTACACCGTGGATCGCTTTATCGAACGCCACCTCGCCTTGTACCGCGCGCTGACAAGCGGAGCGGCGCAATGAACCTGGCGATTGTGCTCGTCAGTTTCAACACACGCGCGCTCCTGCGCGATTGCCTGCGCACGCTAGACGCCGCGCCGCCGACACTCGCGCGCGAAACCCTGGTCGTGGACAATGCCTCGCGCGACGACAGCGCCGCCATGGTCGCCGCCGAATTTCCTGCCGTGCGTTTGATCCGCAACGCAACGAACCTGGGTTTCGCGCGCGCGAACAACCTGGGTTGGCGCGCCAGTTCCGGCGCGCAGATCTTGTTTCTCAACAGCGACACACTCGTTCCGCCGACGGCGTTGCCCGCGCTCGTCGCCTTCCTGGACGCGCACCCGGCGGCGGGCATCTGCGCGCCGCGCCTCGCGCGCGCCGACGGCAGCGCGCAACCGTTCGCGTTCGGCAGGGATCCCAGCCCCGCGTATCTGGTGGCGCGCGGCTGGAATCGGCTGGCGCGGCGACGCGCGTTGCACGATTGGGACACACGCGCCGCGCAACGCGTGGACTGGGTGTCGGGCGCGGGTTTGTGCGTGCGCCGCGCCGTGCTCGAACAAATTGGCGGCTGGGACGAAAATTTCTTTATGTACTTTGAAGACAATGATCTCTGCCTGCGCGCCCGCCGCGCCGGCTGGGACGTGTATTACGCGCCCCAGGCGACGATCACGCATTGGGGCGGCGCGAGTCTCGCGCACAACCACGAGCGCACGCGGCATTACGATGCAAGTCTGCGCTATTTTTACGCCAAGCACTATTCACCGCTGGCGCGCGTCGCGCTCGAAATCTTGTTGCCGTTTTATCGGCGGATGCGTTGAATGAACATTACGCTTGATCTCTCGCCGGTCGTCCATCGCAAAGCCGGCTTGGCGACGTACGCGCGCCACCTCGCCGAACAGTTGCTCGCGCTCGCTGCTGGCGAAGCGTACCGTGCGTTTCACTACGGCGTTCCCGCCGCGCCGCTCGGTGCGCCACTGGCGAATTTGCCGCGCGTCGCCGTGCCCTGGGGCGCGCGCCGCTGGCGGTTGACCGTTGCCGCGCAGTACGCCGTCGGCGCGACGATGGATCACCGCTTTGCCGGCGCCGACATTTTTCACGCGACCGAGCACTTGTTGCCGGCGTTTCACGCCGTGCGCTCGGTGTTTACGTTTCACGACGCGATCTATGCGCTGTTCCCCGAACACCACTTGCCGCTCAATCGTGCGTTCCTGGGTTTGCTGATGCCGCGCTTTTTACGCCGCGCCGATGCGATCATCGCCGTGTCCGAGTGTTCCAAGCGCGACGCGATCCGGCTGTACGGTGTGCCGCCGGAAAAAATCACGGTGATTTACGAGGGCGTCAACCCCGCGCTCAAGCCGGCGACCGATCCCGATTCCGTCGCGGCGGCTCGCGCGCGGTACGCGCACAACGCGCCGTTCCTGTTCTACCTCGGCACGATTGAGCCGCGCAAAAATATTTCGGCAATTGTAGACGCGTTGAAAATTTTGCGCGCGCACGGAGCGCCGCACCGGTTGGTGATCGCCGGGCGCAAGGGCTGGCTGTACCAAGCGACGTTCGATCACATCGCGCAAACCGGGATGCGCGACGCGGTGGATTTTCTCGACTATGTGCCGGACGCCGACTTGCCCGCGCTGTTCGCCGCGTGCGACGCGTTCGTCTTTCCGTCGCTCTACGAAGGGTTTGGCTTGCCGCCGCTCGAAGCGCTGGCATGCGGCGCGCCGGTCGTGTGCGCGAACACCGCCTCGCTCCCGGAAGTGACGGGCGACGCCGCGCTGTTGATCGATCCACACGATGCCGGCGCGATTGCCGCCGCCGTTACACGCATCACCCAGGATGCGCCACTGCGCGCCGAATTGCGCGCGCGCGGATTCGTCCAAGCCGCAAAATTTTCTTGGGCGCGCGCCGCCCGCGAAACGCTCGCCGTGTATCGCCGCGTCGCCAACCAACCGGCAGGCGCACGATGATGGGACAAGCACAAGCGCAAATCATTCTCGACGGCCGCTACATTCAAGACCATTTTCCCGGCATCGGGCGGTACACGTACAATTTGATTGACGCGCTCGCGCGGGTTGCGCCGGACGAAACGTTCGGCGTGTTGCACAACCCCGCGCTCGCCAACACGCGCCACCCCATCGCCGCGCTCGCGCGCCACCCCAACCTCGCATTGCGCGAAACCGACATTTCCACGTTCTCGCTCGCCGAGCAATTTCAACTGCCCATTTCCAACTGCCAGATTTTCCACTCGCCCTACTACCTCAAGCCCTATTTTTTGCGCGCGCGTTCCGTCGTCACACTGTTCGATCTCATCCCGCTGATGGTGCCGCGCGCCGTGTCAGCGAGCGCGCGGCTGTTGTTTCGCGCGCTCGCCACGCTTGCCGCGCGCACGGCGACGCGAGTGATCGTGCCCTCGTTTGCCACGCGCGCCGATCTCATCACGCGCTTGGGTGTGCCGCGTGAAAAAATCTCCGTCATCTCGCTTGCCGCCGATGCGCGCTTTGCGCCGCAACCGGCGCACGTCGTGGCAGAAATGCGCACGCGGTACGGTTTGCCCGATGAATATGTGTTATACTTGGGCAGTAACAAGCCGCACAAGAATTTAGCGACGCTAATCGCCGCGTGCGAGAAATGCAAAATTCAAAATTCAAAATTCGATTGGCAGTTGGTGATCGCCGGGGCAAACGCTTCGCGGGACGCAGCGACTCGAATGCCCGTTACTTTTCTGCACGACGTTGCCGATGCCGATCTGCCGGCGCTGTATTCGGGCGCGCGCGTGTTCGTGTTTCCGTCGCTGTACGAGGGCTTTGGTTTGCCGCCGCTCGAAGCGATGGCATGCGGCGCGCCGGTGATTTGCTCACACGCATCGAGTTTGCCCGAAGTCGTCGGCGACGCCGCGTTGCTGTGCGATCCGCGCGACGCCGGGCAACTGGCGGACGCGCTCGCGCGCGTGTTGAGCGATCCGGCATTGCGCGACACGTTGCGCGGCAAAGCGCTTGCGCGCGCCAAACAATTTTCGTGGGAGCGCACCGCGCGCGAAACGTGGCGCGTCTACCGGGCGGCAATCACGCCCCAAGGATAAACTGGAATGGACACAATCAACTTTGGACTCATCGGGTGCGGCAGGGTTGCGCCGCGTCACGCGCAAGCGTACCGCGAACTGCCGGGCGCGCGGCTCGTGGCAGTCGCCGACGTGATTGAATCGCGCGCGTTGCGCTTCGCCAGCGAGTATCACGCAGACGCGCACACGGACTATCGGCATTTGCTCGACCGCAAAGATATTGACGCGGTGAGCATTTGCGCGCCGAGCGGAATGCACGCGCAAATGGCAATTACGGCGATGCAAGCCGGCAAGCACGTCATCGTCGAAAAACCGATGGCGTTGAATTTGCCCGACGCCGATCAAATGATCGCAACTGCGCGCGCGACCGGCTTGAAACTGTGCGTCGTGTTGCAAAATCGCTACAACTCGCCGATGCGCGATCTGCGGCGCGTGGTGGATGAGGGCAAACTGGGTCGCTTGTTGCTGGGCAACGCGACGGTGCGCTGGTATCGCCCGCAGGAATATTATCTGGATGGCTGGCACGGCACTTGGGCGATGGACGGCGGCGCGCTGATGAATCAATCCATCCATCACATCGACGCGTTGCAATGGCTGATGGGCGAAGTTGAAAGCGTGTTCGCGTACACCGCGACGCTCGCGCATCAAATGGAAGCGGAAGATATCGGCGTCGCCGTGTTGCGTTTTGCCAACGGCGCGCTTGCCACCATCGAAGGTTCGACCGTGACGTATCCCGAAAATCTCGAAGGGTCGGTTGCGATTTTTGGCGAGCGCGGCTCGGTCAAAGTCGGCGGCACCGCGCTCAATCGCAAAGTGTTGTGGAAACTCGCCGGCGAGATGGAACACGAACGCGAACTGCTCACGCGCGATCAAGTGGATCCGCCGTCGGTGTACGGCTACAGCCACACCGCCGTTGTCGCCGATATGATCGCCGCGCTCAAAGACAATCGCGCGCCGCGCACGAACGGGAGCGAAGCGCGCAAATCGGTCGCGCTGGTGTTGGCGATCTACGAATCGGCGCGCACGAGCAAGGCGGTGACCATGACCGACGGAATTTGGAACGGCACGTAGCGCGCGATGAAGATTTTGCACATCTACAAGGATTACTTTCCGGTGCTGGGCGGCATCGAGAATCACATCAAGCAACTTGCCGAGGCGCAAGCGGCGCGCGGGCATCAGGTCAGCGTGTTGGTGACGAGCCGCGACCGGCACACGCACAGCGAAATGCTGAACGGCGTGCGCGTGATTTTCGCCGCGCGGCTGGCGACGGTGTCGTCCGCGCCGGTGAGCGCGGCCTTGTTCGAGCTGTTGCGCCGCGAAACGCCGGACGTGGCGCATCTGCAATTTCCGTACCCGCTCGGCGAAGCGGCGCAATTTTTCGTGGGGCGCGCGCGCAAAACCGTCCTGTCCTACCAAAGCGATATTGTGCGCCAAAAATATTTGCGCGTGGTCTACGCGCCGTTGATGGAACGCGTCCTAGCGCGCGTGGATCGCATCATCGCCACGAGTCCCAATTACCTCGCCTCGTCGCCGGTGCTGGCGCGTTGGAAGAGCAAGTGCGTCGTCGTGCCGCTGGGGATCGATCCGACGCCGTTCGAAGCCGCGCCCGCATTGCGCGCCGCGAGCGCGGACGCGCAACTTCTCTTCGTCGGCAAACTGCGCTATTACAAAGGGCTAAATTATTTGCTCGAAGCGTTGCCGCACATTCCGCGCGCGCACTTGACCGTCGTCGGCACGGGTCCGATGGAACGCGCGTGGCGCACGCTGGCGCGGGATTTGGGGATCGCGGAACGTGTGACCTTCGCGGGCGAGGTGAGCGACGCCGAGTTGCCGGCGTACTACGCGGCGTGCGATCTGTTCGTTTTGCCGGCGTCCGCGCGCAGTGAAGCGTATGGCTTGGTACAGTTGGAAGCGATGGCGGCGGGCAAGCCGGTGGTGTGCACCGAACTGGGCACGGGGACGAGCTTTGTGAACGCGCACGAGGAGACCGGCTTGGTGGTGCCGGCGTGTGATGCGGGTGCGCTGACGCGCGCCGTCACGCGGTTGCTCGCCGACGACGCGTGGCGCGCGCGGTTGGGCGCGGCGGCGCAGGCGCGTGTGCGCCAAGAGTTTACGCTGGAGCAAATGGTTACGCGCGTGATGGAAGTGTACACAAATTAGGGCGGGTGCAAGACCCGCCCTAATGTCTAGTTTCTGGAAAATGCGCCCATGTCGCCTTGCCAAATATCGGGGAACGCATAGGCGAAATCATTGTGCCATTCCGAGTCTTCGTCGAATTGCGCGAACGCACGGTCCGCCAATTCTTCCATCTCGGCAACGGCGTGCCATTCCTCGATGGCGTCGCGCGCCACATCGCGCACATCGCGGTCGCGCGCGCGCGCGAGTTTTTCGAGTACGGGGTACGCGCGTTCGTCGCCGGTTTCGCCCAGCGCGAAAATTGCCAGCAGGCGCAACGGCTTGCGAATATTTTTGCCGCGCGCCATTTCGATCAGCGTCTCGGTCGCCTCGTGCAAGCCCAGTTCGCCGGCGGCGCGCACCGCTTCGTACTGCACTTGCTGATCGGCGCTGCGCAACTCGGTCAGAATGTATTTCGTCCAGCGCGGATCGCCGTGCCGCGTCATCGCAAAGATCGCGCTCACCTTCATCCGCCGGTCGCGGTGATGGTACGCCCATTCGATCAGATCGGACACGATGGGATCATCAGAGCGAAAGGCGAGCGCTTCGATGGCAAAGCGGCGCGTGCTGACCGATTCTTCCGCATCCTGGGCAATCCGCAACAGGAAATCTACGACGCGTTGATAATCTTTCGGCGTGATTTCAATGTCGGGCGCGTCCCAATCGTCCAAGCCCGCCTCTTCGCCGTCGTAGATATAACGCCCCAGGGCGGAAATCGCATGCACGCGGACTTCGGCGTGCGGATCATCAATCGCTTTGTGCATCAGCACGTCAATCCAGTGCGGGTCGGGATCGTTCCACAGGCATGTGATCGCCTCCGCACGGACTTCGGGATCGGTATCTTCAAGCAAGGAGCGCAGCAGTTTGAGCGCGTGTTTGTCGTACGGGCGATAACCGTCTTCGAGATCAGCCAAGTAGGACAGTTTCTCACGTTTGTTCATTCTCGGCGTTCCAAGCATACGCGTTTCCTCCCTTCTTCTCTTCCCTTTCATTTTATCACGATTGCCATTTTTGCGCCAGCGCGCGCGGGTCACGGCGCTCGTGCAACTTGCCACGCGGAAGATGTTTGATATAATTGATGCAAGGAGATCAGCGGAACGGCAAGGTGTTCCGCGCGATGTGAAAACGAGCCATGTATTTTATTAGCGATCCCATCTTGCTCGCGCTCGATTACGGCGGCACAAAGCTTTCTGCCGCGATCATCGGCGATGGCGAGCAACAATGGCGCGCGCTCGAACGCGTGCCCTCACCGGCAAGCAAGCACGCGCACGCCGATCAAGAAACGATGATCGCGCTTGCGCGCAAATTGCTCGACGGACGCGCGCCCGCCGCTATCGGCGTGAGTTTTGGCGGACCGGTGGACGCCGCGCAAGGACGCGTCATTTTGTCGCACCACGTCGCCGGTTGGGAAGACACGCCGCTCTGCGCGCAACTGCAAGCCGAGTTTGACGCGCCCACGCGCATCGAAAATGATGCGAACGTTGCCGCGCTCGGCGAATATCGGTTTGGCGCGGGGCAAGGTTGCGCCAGCGTGTTTTACGTCACCGTCAGCACCGGCGTCGGCGGTGGCTGGGTGCTCAACGGCGAAATCTACACCGGCGCGGATGCGATGGCGGGCGAAATTGGACATACGATTGCCGACCCGCGCGGCGCGCTGTGCATTTGCGGTCGGCGCGGTTGCGTGGAAGCGATGGCGTGCGGCACCGCCATCGCGCGCGATGCCCGCGAGCGTTTGATCGCCCAGCCGGACACCGGCGCGAAATTGCGCGCGCTCGTCGCCGACGATCTCACCGCGCTCACCGGGGCATCCGTCGCCCAAGCGGCAAACGCCGGCGATGAACTCGCACAAGCCGTGCTCGACGATGCCGCGCGCGCGCTCGGGTTTGGCATCGGCACCGTCATCACCTTGCTCAACCCGGAGCGCGTGGTGATCGGTGGCGGCGTGACCAAAGCCGGCGAACGCTGGTGGGCGCAGGTGTGTGCGGCGGCGCGCGCCAACACGTTGCCGCAAATGCGCGTTGCCATCGTGCCGGCGCAACTCGGCGACGACGCGCCATTGTGGGGCGCGCTCGCGCTCGCGGAGCAAGCACTC
>CAIKBD010000417.1 GCA_903825565.1 uncultured Anaerolineales bacterium
CGCGCGCCGGGCGCTCGCAGGGCAATCAAAAGATCGTGACGGTGCAAGCCAACGGGCAAACCGCCACCAAGCCCGTCACGACCGGGCTATCCAACGATACGTATGTGGAAATTCTAGCCGGATTGCAGGAGGGCGATCTCGTCGTCGTCAATCAAACGACCACGCGCACGACCAACCTGCCCGGCGGCGGGATGGGAATTCCCGGGATGGGTGGTCCCGGTGGACCACCGCCGCCGTAAATCTTTGCCCATTGCCCAAGGGAGGTGATGTCAAGCGAATTTGGTTTTCGTAACTGTTCCGTGTGCTCCGCGAAAAAAAATTGGAGGTTTCATGTTCGACAAAATGAAATGGGTGATCGCCAGTCTGCTCGTGTTTGGGTTGCTCGTCGCCGGTATCGGCGGCACGGTTGCGCTCGCGCAAGGCCCGACCCCGCCGGCGCAAACCGGCAAAACGTTCGGCGATCTGTACTTGCAGGCGCTCGCACAAAAACTCGGCACGACGGTAGACAAGTTGCAACAAGCCGCGACTGACGCGCGCAAAGACGCGTTGACGCAAGCCGTGAAAGAGGGTTTGCTCACACAGGCACAAGCCGACGCGTTGTTGCAACGGCAACTCACCTGGGGCTTGCCATTCGGCGACCTGGGACGCGGCGGGTTCACCAGCGCGACCAACCCGCGCACGATCATCGCCACCGCCGAATTGGAAGCCGCGGCGAAAGCGTTCGGCATGACGACCGCCGATCTGACAACCGCGCTCAAGACCAAAACCTTGCTCGATCTGGCGCGCGAAAAGAATGTGGACGCGACCAAACTGCGAACTGCCATCGCCGACGCAGAAAAAGCCGCGCTCGATCAAGCCGTCAAGGACGGCAAACTGTCGCAGGCGCAAGCCGATGCGCTGAAAGCGAATATCAAGCCGGAGAACATCAACCTGACACAGCGCTTCGCGGGCAACCAGCCCAATCCGCGCGATCCATCCAGTCGGTTCAGTGGACGAACGAATTTGCCGAACGGCAAACGCTAGCCGCTTAACCGAATCACATACCCGAGACCAGTTTGCGAACCGGCAAACTGGTCTCGTTCGTCTCACGCCCGGCGTAGCGCCCCCCGATTGCCGTGCATCGCAATTTGGAGTAAAATCTGCGCGCCCATCACCTAACGAGGAGGTCTGTATGCTCAAGAAAATTTTGCTCGGTCTGGTCGCGCTTGGCGCCATCGGATTTATCGCGCTCCAACTCGTGCCGTACGGACGCGCGCACACTAACCCGCCCGTGCAAGCCGAACCCAAATGGGATAGCCCCAAGACGCGCGAACTTGCCAAGCGCGCCTGTTTCGATTGCCACAGCAATGAAACGGAATGGCCCTGGTACTCGAACATTGCGCCGGTTTCCTGGCTCGTGCAAAAAGATGTGGACGAAGGGCGCGAAACTCTGAATTTCTCCGAATGGAACAAGCCCCAGCGCGAAGCGCGCACCGCCGGCCGCAATGTGCAACAAGGCAAAATGCCTTTGGCGATCTACGTCGCGCTCCACCCAGCGGCAAATCTATCGGCGGACGAAAAGCAGGCGTTGATCAACGGTTTGAACGCGAGTGTGAGCGCGCGCTGACGCCACGCCGATTCGCAAAAAAAATGACGCCGAACGAGTCGGCGTCATTGACTTTTTCAAACCCAGATGCGCGTCACCACGCCCGCCACACGGCGACGGGGTACAGCGCAACAACCGGATTGTACACGAGCGCGCTCAACGCGCCGAAGCAGAGAAATGGCGCGTACGGAATTCGCGTTTGCCAACCGCCGCGCCGCGTGATGAGCGCCCCCGCAACTACCACGCCGCCCGCCAACACGCCGATCAGCAACGCCCACAACGCGTACGGAAAACCGAACAGCAAGCCAATCACCGTCGCCAGTTTCACATCGCCGCCACCCAGTTCGCCCGGGCGCAAGAACGCCGCCGCCGCAAAAATCGCAAAGCCGAACGCGCCGCCCAACAGCACCACCAACCAATTCGCGCCGCTAACTATTTGCAACGCGAGGATCGCTAACGCGGCGGGAAACGTCACCGCGTCGAACACCAACTGGTACCGCAGATCGATCAGCGCGACGAGGAGAAAAAACACGCCGA
>CAIKBD010000418.1 GCA_903825565.1 uncultured Anaerolineales bacterium
AAACGCTCGACGGGTTTGTCTGGCTCGAAGACAATTGCATCGTGGGCAACGTGACCCTGGGATTCGACGCCGGGCGCGGCGACCGTTTTTACATCAGCAACGTCGCCGTGAAAGCGGACTATCGTCGGCAGGGAATTGCGCGGGCATTGATGGAAACGGCGCTGGCGCACGTGCGCGCACATAACGCGCGCGCCGTTTTGTTGAACGTGCGTCCGCAAAATGCCGGCGCGCTTCAGTTGTATCTCGACCTGGGATTCAAGCCGCTCGAAACGCGCGCCAAGTGGCGCCGCGCCGCCGCGCCCCGGCTCCCAGTTGCCGATGCAAACCCTCGCGCCGGAGTAGCACTCGCCCCGCTCGGTCTCGCCGATCATCGGCTCGTTTCCGAATTGATCCGCGCGGCGACGCCGGAGCCGGCATACGCGTACCGCCCGGCGCACAACGATTTCGAATTGTCGTTGGAGGATCAGATCGTCGAGGTCGTGACCGATGTGTGTCTCGGGCAAAGCACGCGCCGCGGGAAACTCGTACATGCGGAACGCTTGGTTGCGGTTCTGCTCGTGCGCGGGCAACGTCTTTTTTCGCCGCATCACATCGCGCTTGTCGCGCACCCGGACGTGCGCGGGCAAATCGAAAACGAACTCGCGGCATTCGCGCTCGCGCACCTGGCGCATTTCCCGGCGCGCGACATTCACGCCGCCGTAATCGGCTCGCATCCGGAATGGAGCGCCGCGCTCGAACGGCACGGCTTTGCGTTTCTGAACGGCTTGACGTTGATGGAATTGAAATGCTAAAGTGGCGCGGAACAAATTGAGAAATTTGTCCCACACCCAGGAAGGCACGATGGATAACGGAGACACGCTCGAAATTTTGAAGCAGTTGGAGCAAGGCGCGATCAACGCCGACCAAGCCCGCGCGCGCTTGGATGCGCCGCCGCCGTCGCGCGGCAATCGCACCAATGCGCCGCGCCTCGAAATGACCGGCGCGCCCGAATGGATACGGCGGCTGTGGCTGTACCCGCTTGCACTGGGCACGGGCATCGTCGCGCTGGGCGCGTGGATCATTGCCGCGACGGTGCACGCCAATATTTTGTGGTGGCTCGTCGGCGTACCGCTCGTTTTGCTTGGCGCGCTCGTTGTGGCGCTTGCCGCGAGTGCGCGTTCGGGGCACTGGCTGTACGTGAACGTACAAGAACGCGGACCGCGCGGACATCACATTCGTTTCGGGATGCCGTTTCCCTTTGGATTGGTGCGCGTCGCGTTATGGATCGCGCAATTTGCGATCCACCAGCCCCAACTCAAAACCAAATTCCGGTCGCGGTCGGTGGGCGCAAATGTAAATTGGAATGATTTGGATGAACTCGTCGCCGCGCTCGAATATGAACTCGACGCGCAGAACGGCATCAGCGTGGATGTGGAGGGCGACGGCGAGCAGGTTCAGGTGTACATCGTTTAGGACGGGCGATCCTGGGAGGATAAAATGGCAACCGCTGAAGAACGCATGCAAATTTTGAAAATGATCGAAGCGAAACAAATCAC
>CAIKBD010000419.1 GCA_903825565.1 uncultured Anaerolineales bacterium
AGCGACTTTTGAAAAGCCGTGGCCGTTGGGCGTGCGCGGCAAATTTTTGCGGGCGAGATGTTTTGACAAACCGGACGTTTTGACAAACGTCCGCCAATGCTATTCGAGTCCCGGCAACAACGCGACGAGCATTTCGCCGCGCGCGAGATCGATCTCTTTGACCACGTCGGGGATCGCGGGTAGCAACAACTCGCGTGCGCCGTCGTTGACGACGTAGACATTGTTTGCGCCGGTTTCAAGCACTTCGGTGATCGTGCCGAGCGGCTCGCCGCTGAGCGTACTCACGCGCAAGCCGACGAGTTGATAGAGGTAGACCTTGCCCGCCGGCAAGGGGACGGCATCGGCAAGCGCGACGTGCACGAGTTGATCGCGGTACGCGGCGACGGCTTCAGGCGTATCCAGCCCGGCAAGTTTGAGCAACGCGGCGTTGCCGTGCAAGCGCGCGCGCTCAACCGAAAATGGTTTCGCGTCGTCTCCGAGATACACCGTGCGGAGCGACGCGAAACGTTCGGGAAAGTCGGTCAGAATTTCAAGTTTCATCTCGCCGCGATAGCCCCAGGGTTTGAGCACGCGACCGATGATGAGATAACGCGGTGGTTCCATAAGATAGTGTGAGGTGTGAAGATCAAAGACAGTAGGATGAACACGGTAAACCGGGTTTACGCGTTCATCCTGCTGTCTTTAACGTGCATCCGTCAGACGATTTCCAACGCGGCGCGTTTGCCTTCGCGCATTGCGGCGATGCGGATGAGCGTGCGTAACGCGTTTGCGATGCGTCCGCTTTTGCCGATCACGCGGCCCATATCTTCTTGCGCGACGTGCAACTCTAACGTGATCGCGCTGGAGGTTTCGACGACATTGACCTCGACCTGGTCCGGGTCTTCGACCAGATGCTTTGCGATGTACTCGACCAAGTTTTGCAGTTCCACAACAACTCCCGTTGAGCGATAGAGCGAGTGGTCAATCGGTCAACGCAGAATGACTCATTCAATAACCTAATTGTCTGATTGCCTGATTACCTGATCGCCCAATAAACCAATCCCGCGAACTATGCCGCCGGTTTTTTCTCTTCTTCCGCTTTTGCCGATTTGGACTTGCGGGCGGTGTGCATCTTGACAAACTTGTCGCTGATGCCGGCGCGTTTCAGGATGGGTCCCAACGCATCGGTGGGGCGCGCGCCCACCCCGAGCCAATACTTGGTGCGTTCTTCGTTCATCACAACGGTAGGCGGTTCGGTGCGCGGATCGTAATGCCCGATTTTTTCGACGATGCGCCCGTCGCGTTTGCTGCGCTCTTCGGCGACGACGATGCGGTAGGTCGGTTGTTTTTTCGCGCCGTAGCGGGAAAGACGAATTTTGACTGACACGATAAGCTCCTTTGAGAATTCAGTGACCCGTAGTCAGAAGTCAGTAGTCAGAAGCCAGTAGTCAGAAGTCAGAATTACCAAAAACCTGAATTCTGATTACTGATTACTGATTACTGACCACTGATTACTGACCACTGACCACTGACTTAGATTCCTAACCCCGGAATGCCGGGGAACATGCCGCGCGTTTTGCCGCTTTTGATTTGCTGCATCATGCGCTGCATTTGTTTGAATTGACTCATTAACTGGTTGACTTCTTGCACCGAAGTCCCGCTCCCCAGGGCGATCCGTTTGCGGCGCGAGCCGTTGAGGACTTCGGGGAATTGTCGCTCCTGCCGCGTCATCGAGTTGATGATCGCCTCGATCCGTTTCATCTGTTGATCGGTCACATCGGCGGGCAATTCTTTGGAAATTTGATTCAGCCCGGGCACCATTCCCAGCAGTTGCGAGAGCGGGCCCATTTTCTTGATCGCCTGCAATTGCTCCAAGAAATCCTCAAAGTTGAATTGCGCCTTGAGGAGTTTCTCCGCCGCTTTTTGTGCTTGCTCTTGGTTGATGGTCTCTTGCGCTTTTTCGATGAGCGTGAGGACATCGCCCATGCCAAGAATGCGCGACGCGAGCCGATCCGGGAAGAAGGGTTCCAGGGCGTCCGTCTTTTCGCCGGTGCCCAGATACTTGATCGGGACGCCGGTGACGGAACGCACGGAAAGTGCCGCGCCGCCGCGCGCATCGCCATCAACCTTCGTGAGGATGAGTCCGGTTAATCCGACGCGCTTGTGAAATTCGTCTGCGACGCGCACTGCTTCTTGCCCGGTCATGGCGTCTACCACAAGGAGGACTTCTTGCGGGTGCGTCTTTTGCTTGACCTCTTCGAGTTCGCGCATCAAGTCGTCGTCAATGTGCAGACGACCGGCGGTGTCGAGCAGAACGACGCTATACGCGCCGTCGCTTGCCCGCTTGACCGCGTTCGCGCAAATTGTGGGCGGGGGAACGGTATTCGGTTCTGAATGAACGGGGATATCTATTTGTTTGCCGAGCGTTTGCAATTGTTGGATCGCCGCTGGGCGGCGCGTGTCCGCCGCAACAAGCAATGGTTTTTGCTGGTGCTTGCGAAGTTGCAGCGCCAGTTTGGCGGCGGCAGTTGTTTTGCCTGCGCCTTGCAAACCGATCAGCATCACAACGTGGGGCGGCTCGCCGGAGAGATCGATCTTGGCGGGTTCGCCCAGCGTCGCGATCAATTCGTCGTTGACGATCTTGATCACCGTTTGCGCGGGCGAGAGCGAGCGCATCACTTCTTCGCCAACGGCGCGAACGCGCACGCGCGCGAGCAAGTCTTTGACGACTTTGAAATTTACGTCCGCTTCGAGCAAAGCGAGACGCACCTCGCGCAATGCCGCGTCTACGTCGGCTTCGGATAATTTGCCTTTGCCGCTCAATTTCTTGAAAACGGCGTTGAGTTTGTCGGTTAGAGTATCAAACACAGGGCGCTATTTTAATGGAAAAGCGCGTTTTGGTCAAACGCCACGGGCACACGCGCGCCGGTTTCACTCGATTGATACGCCGCTTGAATCACGCGCCATGCGGCAACGGCTTGCTCGCCGGGCAAGGGGGATGTTTCGCCGCGCAACAAGCGTGGCACGAGCGCGGCAATCAGATCGCTGTGCACGACGCCGGCGCGGGTGAACTGGAGATTTTCCGGTTCGTGTCCGTGCCGATGTAAAAGCAATCGCCCGTGCCACAAGGAACTGGCGTAGAGCCGCCCCGCCGTGCCCAAAATATCGAACTCGTTTGTGGCGATGGGTACGCGGCGCGTACTCGTCAGCGAGACGAGCGCGCCGTTGGTCACGCGCATTTGCACGATGGTCGTGTCGTCCGTTTCCCAGCCGCTAAATTTGGAGGATGCGAACGCCATCACTTCGGTGACTTCGCCGAGCAAATAGCGAATCAGATCGATCCAGTGCGCGCCGGAATTGGCGAGCGCATCGCCGCCGGATTTGGCGCGCGCGGTGAGCCACGCGCGTTCGCCGTCGCCGGTGAACAGATCCGAAAGTTGCGTGCGCGCTGTGACGACCTCGCCGATTGCGCCGTCGCGGACGAGTTGCAACATGGTTTGGGTGATCGCCCAAAAGCGGCGATAGTACGCAACGGTGAGCGATACGCCGTTCGCGCGGCACACCTCCACACATGCCTGCGCCTGCGCGGTGTTCACGCCGACCGGTTTTTCGCACAAGATCGGCTTGTGCGCGCACGCGGCAAGCGCGACATGCTCCGGGTGCAAGTAATGTGGCGACGCGATGTACACCGCGTTGACCTCGGGATCGTTGACCAGGGACGCCGCATCGGTGTACCAGCGTGGCGCGCCGTGGCGTTGCGCTACATCCTGCGCCTTGTCCGCGCTGGTTCGCATCACGGCAATCAGTTGCGAATTCGGCGTTTGGTACAGCGCGGGACCGCTTTTGTGTTCAAACACATTGCCCGCGCCAATCACGCCCCACCGAATTGTTTGATCGATCATACATTCCTCTTGGAAATGGGATGCGTGAAATGCACTACGTAATACGTATTGCGTATTGTGTAGTGCGCCTCACACTTTTTGGGCTATGCCTGTTGCACGTCGAGCACGATCTTGATCGTGCGTGCGTCTTCGCGGTCTACTTGCGCGAACGCGGCGGTAATATCGCGGAGCGGCAATTCGTGCGTGACGTGTAATTCGGGATGGAGCAAGCCCTTTGCCATTAACCGGATCGCGCGCGGAAATTCGCCGAGCGTGACGCGCGACGCGATCAGTTCCGCTTCTTTGAGCACGAGCGTTTTGAAATGCACCGGCGAAAGTTGTTTGCCCAAGCCGCACGTCACGATGCGCCCAGCGGTGCGGATCATTTTTACCGCTTGCTGGAGCGGCGCTTCACCGCCTGCCGCTTCGTGGTAATGCCCAACACATTCGATCACGCAATCCACGCCTTCGCCGTGCGTGATCTCCATCACGCGTGCGACCGGATCTTCGTGCTCGAGGTTGATCGCATAGTCCGCGCCGAGTTTGCGCGCGGTGTCGAGGCGGAATGGTTGCACGTCCGTGACAATCGTCAAACCTGGGTTGGCGCTGTGGCACAGCACGTCGAGTACGGAAAGACCCAGTTTGCCCGCGCCGAGAATGACGACGGATTCGCCCGGTTGCACTTTGCCGCGCAAAAGCACGTGGCATCCTAGCCCAAACATTTCGACCATCGGCGCGAATTTCATCGGCACGCTGTCGTGCAATGGAAAGACGTGGCTCGCGGGCGCGGCGACGTACTGCCCAAAGCCGCCGTCGAGATCCACGCCAAGCAACTTGAGCGTGCGGCACGCGTTGATGTGCCCGGTGAGACACGCGGGACAACTGTGGCACGAGATGATCGGATCCACGACGACGCGGTCGCCTTTTTTGAATTGCGTGACCGCTGCGCCGACCTCTTCAATGACGCCGCCGAATTCGTGACCCTGGATCGCGGGGAACGCGACGCGCGCGTGAAACTCGCCGCGATAAATGTGCAAGTCGGTGCCGCAAATGCCGGCGGACAAGTTCTTCACCAGTACCTCGTCCGGTTTGATCTGCGGATCGGGCGCGACGCCCACGCGGATATCCTTGTCGTTGTAAAGAATGCCTGCTTTCATGTTTTTGCTCTCCTGAAAATATGGGGCAAATTTAGAAATGCCCATTGTTTGCTAGTTCCAGTAATTGATCGCCAAGCCGCCCGGTTCGAGTGCGGTTTGAAATTCGCGCAATTCGTTCGCGCTCAGTTCACCCCACAACACAATCGTCTTGTCGTGCGCCTGAAGCGTGCGACACGTTGCCAGGATCGTGTCTTTTTCCCAGACGCCGGTCTCGCGGTCGAGATGAATTTCGACGCCGCGCAATTCTGGAATCGTGACGAGCGATTGGACGTGGCGCAGACCGGTCGCGTGCGTGTGTACAATCGAGTATGGAAACGCGCTCAACACTTGGCGGTCGGCGTCCAAGAACTGGTCGGCGTACATCTTGACCGCGAACAAACTTGACGCGTCAATCTGATAATCGATCACCGGTGCGGGCGCATACACGCGCCATGCCGATACATAGCCGTCTTGCCAGCGCGGGCGCAAGGCGATGCCGCGCCGCGCGACGGCAACCCAAGTTTGGGCGAATTTGTGCGCCAGCGTGCGGAGCGCGTCGGGCGCATCGTACACGGCGGTGCAGAGTTGCGCTTCGCCAAAATACGCGGCGAGCATATCCACGACGCCGCGCATGTGCCACTGCCGCACGGCAAGTTGCGCGTGCGCGGCTTGTGTAGCGCGCGCGAGCACGCGTTCCATCACCGCGAACCATTCCGAGTCGAGCGCGGCGTCCACCGTAAAATTTTGCGCGGCTTGGCGCAGGTCAATGCCTGGACTTTTTGCCACACAGCCATACGCCGACGTGTAAATCGGGCAACCGATTACCGCTTCCATCCACGCGGTGGGAAACACATTCCCGACCGATTCGATCAGATCATCCTGCGCCCAATTGGGCAGCGGGCGATCCAAACCCAGCAAGCGCTCCACGTCCACATCGTTCGGCGTGATCGCGGTAGGTTCGGTCACTTGGCGGTCGCGCAGTGGGTAGGGCGTGCCGCCCCAATACGGTTGCGCCATTTTGGAGACGAGCGCGGCGGAGTTGGCGCGTTGCCAAAAGGCGCGGTGCTGATCCAACAGCGAGGAGGGGGTAGACATTGGCGGTTGCTCCTTATGCGGCGGGAGTGTGCGCGGTTCCCAGTTTGCCAGAATTGCCGATTCGGTGATAATTCGACGCGGCGTAGCATACTACGATTTTTCTTTTTTGCCAACTCGATCCGCGTAGAGGATAGAAATGACCCAGCCCACGATTCAACAGTTATTCGATCTCACCGATCAGGTCGCGCTCGTCACCGGCGGCGCGCGCAACCTGGGTTTTGACATGGCGCTCGCGCTCGCGCAAGCCGGCGCGCACGTTGCGCTCACGAGCCGCACGCTTGCGGACGCGCAGGCGTCCGCGCAAAAAATTGCGACGGCGACCGGACGCCGCGCGGTCGGGTTTGCCTGCGACGTGCGCGCCGAAGCCGCCGTTGCCCAGTTGGTGCGTGACGTGCTTGCCGAATTCGGGCGGATTGATATTTTGGTGAACAATGCCGGCAACGTCGTCAGCACGCCGGCGAACAAGCCGGTCGAGCGGCGTCCGCTCGACGAGTGGAATTTTACGCTCGCGGTGAATCTCACCGGCACGTTCCTGTGTACCAAGCATGCCGTCGCGCAAGCGATGCAACCCGCGCGGCGCGGCGCGATCATCAATCTGGGATCGGTCGCGGGGATGGTCGGCAAGGATCATCGCGTTTATCGCGGGACGCCGATGGGCGGCGTGACGCCGGATTACGCGGCGGCAAAGGGCGGCGTGATCAACCTCACACGCGAATTGGCGTGCTGGCTCGCGCAGTACAACATCCGCGTCAATTGTATCAGCCCCGGCGGATTTTGGCGCGGGCACAGCGACACCTTCACGGAGCAGTACGCGTACCTCGTGCCGCTGGGACGCATGGGGCAGGACGGCAAAGAGATCAAGGGCGCGGTTGTGTTTCTCGCATCCGAAGCGGCGTCGTACATCACCGGGATCAATTTGCCGGTGGACGGAGGGATGACGGCATGGTAGATCAACAAAATGCAAAGAGTCTTGACGACCCTGCGGGTTTGAGCGTGCTCATCGTCGGGTGCGGCAGCATTGGCAAGCGGCACGCACGCGTGTTGACGCAACTCGGTGTGCGCGATCTGCGTGTGTGCGATCCGGTTGCGGCGCAATGCGAAACCTTGCGCGCCGAAGTGGGCGCGGCGAAAGTGTACGATTCGTTGCAAGCCGGCTTGCGCGATCAGCCGGCGTGCGTGTTCATTTGCACGCCGCCCTGGTTGCACGTGCCGCAAGCGATGCAAGCGATTCGCGCCGGCGCGCACGTCTTTTCCGAAAAGCCGCTTTCCGATTCGCTGGCGGGCGTGGACGCGTTGATTGCGCTTGCCGAAAACGCGAAACGCCAAGTGATGGTCGGCTTGTGCTTTCGCTATCACGATGGCTTGGCGAAGGCGAAACAGTTCGTCGCGCAAGATCGCATCGGGCGCGTGGTGGCGGTGCGTGCGCTCGTGGGCGAGCATTTGCCGGACGTGCGCCCGGATTATCGCACGTTGTTTTCAGCGCAAAAAACCGGCGCGTTCGATTTGATGCACGACATTGATCTCGCGCTCTGGTTCGCCGACCAAAGCGTGACCCAAGTGCATTCGGTGTTTGGATCGTTCAGCGACATTGGGATCGCCGCGCCGGACATTGTGGAAATCTTGATCGCGTTTGCCGACCGGTGCGTGGCGACGGTGCATCTCGATTTTTTCCAACGTCCGCGTCGGCGGCAGATCGAAATCATCGGCACGCGCGGCGTCGTCCTCGTCGAGTTTGCGCGCTGGGAGCAGTGTACCGTTTCGCTGTTTGAAGCGGCGCGCGGCGAGTGGGTTCACGAAACGTTGGCGACCGCGCGCGACGATATGTTCCGGGCGGAGGACCGCGAATTTTTGCGCGCGGTGGCGAGCGGCGCGCCGGTGACGAGTACGGTTGCGGAGGCGCGCAAGTCGCTGGAGGTGGTGCTCGCGGCGCAAAACCTTTGACAACCGACTACAGTTGTGCTATATTCTCTAACAGAGTTCGATAATTTCGTAAAGCAATGTCGCTGTGCCGTTTGTTCGAACGAGGCAAGATTTTATCGAGGAAATTTCCCCTGCTATGGCTCACTCGTCAAGGAAGATTGGGTCTGTCCAACGCGCCATTGACATCCTCAACTTGTTTAACGCCCACTCGCCCGAGTTGGGCACGACCGAAATTGCCCGCGCCCTAAATTTACACAAGAGCACGGCGGCGAGTCTCGTTTACACGCTCGAAGCCAATGGGTTGCTCGCGCAAAACCCGGACACCCGCAAGTTTCGGCTTGGGCTGAAATTGGTTGAGCGTGCGTCGGCAATGCTCGACCAAGTGCAAGTGCGGCAAGTTGCATACTTGCACCTCCAAACGCTACGCGATCAATTCAACGAAACGATCAATCTGGCGGTTTTTGACGGCGCAGATGTGGTTTACGTCGAGCGTATTTTGGGCACCAAAGCCCTGGGGATGCGTTCCGAAGTCGGACGGCGTGCGCCCGCGCACAGCACCGCACTCGGCAAAGCAATTCTGTCGTGCTTTCCCGCCTCGTTCGCGCAAGAGTATGTTCGCCGGTACGGTTTACCCCCTGTCACGCCCAAAACGATCACCAATCCACAAAAATTTTTTGCCGAATTGGAGCAAGCGCGCGCGCAAGGATATGCGCTTGACGACGAGGAGAACGAAATTGGCGGGCGTTGTGTTGCCGCGCCCGTGTTTGATCACACCGGCGAAACGATAGCCGCCGTTAGCATTTCTTCGCCTGCCGCACATTTGCCGATGGGGGATGTGCCGCGTGCCGGTGCGTTGGTGCGCGAGACCGCCAAAGCAATTTCGCACAATCTTGGGTACGTGCCACGTGCGTACTGAAAAAATCGTTAAAAAGGTGTTGACATTTGGTGGTAAAAATGGTATATGGTATACCAAATGCCAATTCACATGAAAAACCTAGATATAGATGGTCTAAACCTCCGAATTGAACAAAAACTCTTGCGCGAGCAGGCGGTTGATATTCTCCGTGATGCAATCATAAGCGGCGCTCTTCCGCCACAAACAAAACTAATCGAACGGCAAGTTGCTCGGATGCTCGGCACAAGTCGTATTCCAGCACGCGACGCGCTCTTGGCACTTGAGCGCGAGGGATTGGTGATCAACCGCAATGGGGCGCGCTCCGTTATCCAAGTCGACGAAAAGGAGATCAAAGAGCTGTATCTTTTGCGTCGGACTTTGGAGCCGATGGCTGTCGAATTGGCGTGTGAACATGCGACGCCGGAAAATTGCGCGCCGATGCTCGATCAACTCAATCGAATGCGCGAAGCGATTGCAAGCAAGGATGGCATGGCGTATCGCAAGAGTGATTTAGACACGCATCGCGCCATTTGGGTGCTGGCAGATAATAGCTTGCTCTTGCGGGTGCTGGATTCCTTGATGAAAAGCATTTACATGGTCATTGTTTATACAGCCAGTATCGAGGAAAGTTGGCAAGTGACGATGGCTTCGCATCAAGCCGTCATCGAGAACATTGTGCGGCATGATGAACCTGCCGCCGTTGCTAGTATGCGCCAACACATTGACGAAGTTTTCGAGCGCGTGAATTTGGTCAAATTGAAACACTTTACAAATTGATTGGACGAATCGTGAAAGGAGGAATAGAACTCAATACCCGATGAGTCTTCTTTTCGCATTTTCCTAAAATCTAAATGGTACGAGGAGGTATCTCAAATGTCAGTGAAGAAATTGACCCGCCGCGACTTTCTCCGTATTGCCGGTATCAGCACTGCCGCGCTCGTTGCAAGTTGCGCGCCCGAACCAACCAAAGCCCCCCCCGCGCCGACTTCTGCGCCTGCACCCAAGCCGACGGATGCACCGAAACCAACTGAAGCGCCCAAGCCAACAACTGCGCCCGCGGCGACTGCCGCGCCCAAGCCGACCGATGCGCCCAAGCCCACTGTTGCGCCGACTGTTGCGGCGAAACCCACCGAAGCCAAACTAGGTAGCACGCTCGTCGGCAAGCTTGAAGGTCCCACGATCATTCGCGAGGTTGCCCAGTACCCCAAGGCGTTCAAAGAAGCGCCCATGCTCGCCGATCTCGTCAAAGCCGGCAAACTCCCCGAAGTTGCGAAACGCTTGCCTGATCCGAGCGAGGTCATGGTGATCAAGCCGTTGAAAGAAGTTGGCAAGTACGGCGGCAACTGGCGGCGCGCGTTCACCGGTCCCGCCGATCACGAAAACGGCAACCGCATCAACTCCGCCGACAAGATTTTGCACTTTGATTACACCGGCAACAAGATCGTGCCCGCGCTCGCCAAGGATTGGAAAGTGAGCGACGACGGCAAGACGATCACCATCTACTTGCGCAAGGGCGCGAAATGGTCGAACGGCGATCCGTTCACCGCGAACGATTTCGTGTTCTGGTACGAAGATGTATACATGAACAAAGAACTTGTTCCCACCCCGTTCTTTGAATTCCAGATCAATGGCAAAAACGGCGTGCTGAAAAAAGTTGACGATTTCACCGTCGCTTACGAATTCCCGGAAGCGTATCCGTATTTTGTCTACATCCTCGCCGGGAGCACCTCGATGGGCGCGGGGTTTGCCACGCGCGGCGCGTTCCAAACCAACGGCGGTTCGTACTGCCCGTCGAACTATCTCAAACAATTCCTGCCCAAGTACTCGTCCGTTGATGCGGCGAACGCCAAAGCCAAAGCCGCCGGGTTCGACAACTGGATCTCGTATTTCAAGAATCGCTATTCCTGGGCGCTCAACCCCGAATGCCCGACGATGACCCCGTGGCGCACCGTCTCCCCGATCAACACGCCGACCTGGGGCATGGAACGCAACCCGTATTTCTGGCAAGTGGACACCGATGGCAATCAACTGCCGTACATTGACAAGCTGACGATGACGCTCGCCGAGAATACCGAAGTCGCGAACCTGCGTGCGATTGCCGGCGAATACGATTGCCAGGAACGCCACATGGGTCTCGCCAAATTGCCCGTCTTCTTGGAAAATCAACAAAAGGGCAATTACACCGTTCACCTCGACCCGGCGTTCAACGGCTCGGACATGGCGTTGCACATGGGCAATGCGTACGAAGGCGATCCCGAAATTTCCAAGTTGATCAAGAACAAGGATTTCCGCCATGCGCTTTCGATGGGCATTGACCGCGACCAACTCAACGAAGCGTTCTGGCTCGGCGTGGGCTTTGCCGGTTCGACTGCGCCCGCGCCCGACACGCTCTATGCGCCCGGCGCAGAGTGGAACAAGAAATGGTGCACGCTCGATCTCAAGCAATCGAATGACATCCTCGACAAATTGGGCTACACCAAAAAAGACGCGGATGGTTATCGCCAACGCTTGGATGGCAAAGGTCGTCTGCGCTTGGAAATGATCACCGTGCCCGGCTCGTTCGTGCCATACACGCCGATGGGCGAAATGATCAAGCAACAGTGGAAGAAAATCGGCATTGACGTGGACATCAAGGAAACCGAACGCAACCTCGCGTTTGGTAAAGATGCCAACGACGAAGTGCAGATGATCACCTGGGCGAACGATGGCTCGGAAATGTTGTACCTCTTTGCGCGCCATGCGTTGCCGGTAGATTCTGCCGAATGTCACATGGGCATGGCATACGCCAAGTGGTTTGCCTCGAACGGCACGCAAGGCAAGAAACCCGAAGACCCCGAAATGATTCGCGCGATGGACTTGTTCCGCGCGGCAATGGGTCAAAAAGAAGAAGACCAGATCAAGAGCGCGAAAGAAATCTGGAAGATCGTCGTCGAACAACAATGGAGCATCGGCGTGGTGGGTCAATCGCCGGCGTTCATGGGCGTCCGCGTTGTGAAGAACAATATGGGCAACGTCCCCGAACGCCAGGTGAATGCGCAACACGCACGCACACCTTGCACCTCGGGTCCAGCCACCTACTATTTCAAGTCGTAGTATCACCCTCACCCCAACCCTCTCCCGTTCGCAAAAGCGGCGAACAGGAGAGGGAGCGACCAATTCCCTCCCCTGCTCAAGCGGGGGAGGGTTAGGGAGGGGGTAGAAAGTAATTCTATGATCGCATACATGGTGCGGCGCATTCTCTTGGCGCTCTTGACGATTTGGATGATTACGATCCTCTCCTTTATCATCATCCAATTGCCTCCCGGCGATTTTGTGGACACGTACGCAAACACCATGTCCGCCGGCGGCACCGGCATCACCCAAGCCGAGAAAGATGCTTTGCGTGAACAGTACGGCATCAACCAGCCCATGTACGTCCAGTACTTGAAATGGATGGGCTTGATCATGCAGGGCAATTTTGGCATGGCAATCGAGTGGGGGCGGCCCGTGCTCGATGTCATCGGCGACCGGTTGATGTTGACGATTGTGATCTCGCTCGCGGCAATTGTTTTTACCTGGGCGCTCGCTTTGCCGATTGGGATTTACTCAGCGGTGAAACGCTACTCGTTCCTCGATTACCTTTTCACCTTTGTCGGTTTTATCGGCTTGGCGATTCCTGGCTTTATGCTCGCGTTGATTGTTATGTACGTCGGCTTTTCGTACTTTGGCTCCAACATCGGTGGACTTTTTTCCGCCGATTATGCCGAAGCGCCGTGGAGTATGGAAAAGGTCTGGGATCTCATCCAACACTTGCCCGTGCCGGCGATTGTGCTGGGCGTATCCGGCACCGCGCAAATGATTCGCATCATGCGCTCGAACCTGCTCGATGAATTGCGCAAGCCGTACGTGATGACCGCGCGCGCGCGCGGGCTTGCCGAATCGCGCGTGATTATGAAATACCCAGTCCGCGTTGCGCTCAATCCATTCATCAGCACGATCGGCTATTTGCTCCCTTACGTCGTGTCCGGGAGCATCATCGTTTCGATGGTGTTGAGTTTGCCGACGGTCGGTCCGCTCTTGCTCAAGTCCCTGGTCGCGCAAGACATGTTCCTCGCGGGCACGATTGTGCTTTTGCTCGGCGTGCTCACCGTGATCGGCACCTTGATTTCCGATTTGTTGTTGATGTGGGTTGATCCACGCATTCGCTTGGGGAGACAATAATGAGCGAAAAAACCTTGCCCCAAGATTCGGTCAAGACCACGGTCGCCGAAGAAAAAATTGCGGTGGCGACGCAGTGGCAATTGATGTGGTGGCGTTTTCGCAAACACAAACTCGCGATGATCGGCGTCGTCGTGTTGATTCTGTTCTATCTGGTCGTGGCGTGCGTAGATTTTTTGGCGTATGCCGATCCCAACGAATCGGACGCGCAACGGGGTTTGATTGCGCCGCAGACCATCGAGTGGTTTGACAATGGTGAGTTCAAGCCGTACGTTCATCCGCTCAAAGGCACGCGCGATCCGAAAACATTCAAACGCGTCTATGTGCCGGATATGGACACCAAGTTGCCCATCGTCTTTTTCGGTCCGGGATTTTCGTACAAATTCCTTGGGCTGATTGAAACCGACCGACACTTGTTTTCGGTGGAAGGGGCGGACGCGTACAAGACCTTGTTCCTCTTCGGCACCGATGTGCAGGGCCGCGATATTTGGTCGCGTTTGATCTATGGCACGCAAACGTCGTTGACGATTGGCTTGGTCAGTGTCGCGCTGTCCCTGCTTCTCGGCGTCACGCTCGGCGGCATGTCCGGTTATTACGGCGGCGTGTTCGACACGTTCATCCAACGTATCATTGAAATTTTGCGCTCGATCCCGACGATTCCCTTGTGGATGGGTTTGACCGCGGCGTTGCCGAACGATTGGAATGTGACCCAGGTTTATTTTGCCATCACCATCATTATTTCGCTGATCGGCTGGACGGAGTTGGCGCGCGTCGTGCGCGGACGCTTTCTGTCGTTGCGCCAAGACGATTTTGTGATGGCGGCGGAATTGCTCGGCTGTTCCAAAGCGCGCATCATTTTCCGACACATGGTTCCCTCGTTCGTTAGCCACATCATTGCCGCGACAACGCTTGCCATTCCGGCGATGATTATCAGCGAAACGTCGCTCAGTTTCCTGGGGCTGGGATTGCGCCCGCCTGCAATTAGTTGGGGCGTGCTCTTGCAAGACGCGCAAAACGTCCAGGCGCTTGCGATCTCACCCTGGCTGTTGATTCCGGTTTTGCCGGTGATTGTCGCGGTACTCGCGTTCAACTTTACCGGCGATGGCTTGCGCGACGCGGCGGATCCGTACGGATAAAGCGTAAAACGTAAAGCGTAAATCGTAATTACGTTTTACTCGATAGGTCTGATCAATGACAAAAGACAATCACCCTTTGCTTTCTGTTCGCAATCTCAAAACATATTTTTTCCAAGACGAAGGCACGGTCAAAGCGGTGGATGGCGCATCGTTCGATGTGTTCCCCGGCAAAACGCTCGGCATCGTCGGCGAATCGGGTTGTGGCAAAAGCGTGACCGCCCAATCCATCTTGCGGATTGTTGACGCACCCGGCAAAATTGTCGAGGGCACGATCACGTTGACGCGCGCGAATGGCAATCAGGTCGAACTCACGCAATTGCAACCGGACAGCCAGGAGATGCGCGACATTCGCGGCGCGGAGATCGGACTCGTGTTTCAGGAACCGATGACTTCGTTCAGCCCGGTGCACACGGTCGGCGATCAAATCACCGAAGCGATCCAGTTGCACATGAATGTGACCAAGCTAGAAGCACGCAAACGCGGCATCGAAGCGTTACGTTCGGTCGGCATTCCAAAACCGGAACGGCGCATTGACGAGTACGCGTTTGAGTTGTCCGGCGGTTTGCGCCAGCGGGCGATGATCGCGGTTGCGCTCTCGTGCAGTCCGCGTTTGCTCATCGCCGACGAGCCGACGACCGCGCTCGATGTGACGACACAAGCGCAGATTCTCGATCTGCTACGGACTTTGCAACAACAAAATCAGATGGCGATCATGCTCATCACGCACAACCTGGGTGTCGTCGCCGAAATGTGCGATGACGTGGTCGTGATGTATCTGGGCCGCGTTGTCGAGCAGGGCACGGTGGACGACATTTTCCACAGTTCCAAACATCCGTACACCAAGGCACTGCTCAGTTCGATTCCCAGCATCGAAATGGAATCGCGTGTGAAACTGCCGACGATCACCGGCTCGATTCCGCATCCGTACGCGCGCCCGGCGGGCTGTCCCTTTTATCCGCGTTGTGAGCGTTTCATGGAAGGCGTTTGCGATAAACAAGAGCCAACCTTGCTCGCGGTGAGTGACAAACAAAAGGTGAGTTGCTTTTTGTATCAAAAGTGATATTCTGTGGTTATGACGATCACGTTAGCCGAAATTGAAAAACGCGACTGCGCGCTAGAGAAACATTTTGCGACAAAACTTTTCGTCCAATCGGCACTGACGCGCTCGCTCGTCAGTTTTCAAGCGAACAAAACGCGCCCGGTGTATCGTTGGTACAAATACAAGGAGGCGTTTTCCGCCGCGCTCGTCGAGCATCTGTTTGAAAAATATCGCGTGACGCGCGGCGTCGTTCTCGACCCGTTTGCCGGGAGCGGCACGGCGTTGTTCGCCGCGAGCGCATTGGGGTTGGATGCGGAGGGCATCGAACTATTGCCGATTGGTCAGCAAATTATTGCGACGAAAAAATTGCTCGGCGCCGGTTTGACCGCGCCAGATTTGGAAACGTTGCGGCATTGGGCGGCGCAACCGGTTTGGCAAAACGGCGCGCGCGCTATTCCGCTCCCCGAATTGCGAATCACCGCCGGTGCGTATCCTGACGCGACGCGCCAAGCCATCGAAAAATTTCTCGGCGCGTGCGAAAAAGAAAATCCGCGCGTGCAAACCGTGTTGCGTTTCGCGCTCCTCTGTGTTTTGGAGACGATTAGTTACACGCGCAAAGACGGACAGTATCTGCGTTGGGATTATCGTTCGGCGCGACGGCAAGGCAAAACGCCATTCGACAAAGGCGAGATTCAAAATTTTCAGCAAGCAGTAGCCGACAAACTGAATGAGATTCTTGCCGATTTACAACCGCACACGACGCAAGCGAGTTTTTTGCCGACCGCGACGACGCAAGGTGAAATCACTCTGCACGGCGGATCGTGTTTGAACGTGATGCCCGCGTTGAACGCGGAAACGTTCGACGCGATAATGACTTCGCCGCCGTACTGCAATCGTTATGATTACACGCGCACCTATGCGTTGGAGCTGGCTCTGCTCGGCGCGGATGAAAAACGCTTGTCCGATTTGCGCCAAACGATGTTGAGTTGCACGGTCGAGAATCGCGCCAAAGATTTGCTGGCGATCAATCCGCGGTGGGCGGGCGCGATTGACGCGGCGGACCAGCAACCGTTGTTGCAAGCCATTCTCGCTTATCTCGACGCGCAAAAGGCGCAGGGACTGCTCAACAATGCGGGCATTTCGCGAATGGTGCGCGGATATTTTTGCGAGATGGCGTGCGTGATTGCCGAGTGCGCGCGCGTGCTAAAACCCAACGCGCCGCTCTTGATGGTCAACGACAACGTGCGGTACGCCGGCGCAAGCATTTCGGTTGACTTGATTCTCTCGTCCCTTGCCGAGAACCTGGGTTTTCGTGTGGAAAATATTCTCGTTTTGCCGAACGGCAAAGGCAACAGTAGCCAGCAGATGGGCGAACACGGACGCGCCGAATTACGCAAGTGCATTTACGTTTGGAGAAAATCCTGATGCCCACGCAACCCTATCGCAAGCATTTACGTTCGAGCGCCGATTTGATGACGACGTACGAAGCCACCCGCGCCGGTTTTGTCGCGCTTGCGCTCGAGCGCAGTCGTCGCGCGACGCCGTATGTGGCGGAGGCGCGCGCGTTGCGACACGCGGCAGCGCAAGCCAAAATGCCGGCGGATTTGTTGCAGATTGCCGGCATTGAAGCCGGATTGTGGGCGGCGGCGGGTCTTTCGGACAAGGCGTTGACGCATTTGCTTCCCGAAGATAAAACCGAAGCGGTGCAAGGTCTCATCAAAAATTTTCTCGAACCGGCGGGCGGCAAATTTGTCGAAGAGTTGGTGTTTCGTTTTTTGCTCACGCGCGGCGACGCGCTGGGCGGCGCGATGCGAAATGTCGGCGGTGCGCTGGCGCAGAGAAAATTGACGCGCGCGCTTCTGGCGTCGCTGACATTGGCGAACGTCGCGTATCGCTGGCAACACGCCAAGACGCGCGAATGGGTCGCGCAAACAAATGACGATGCGGACATCGAGTTGGCGTTGCGCGGCATCGCGTGGCGACGTGGCAATAAATCGCGCACGCTCATCTACAATTTGACTGTGCCGCTCGTCAAGAACAATGTGGACTTGTGTTTGTTCAACGCGTCGCCGGAAAAACTGGAGGCGGATTTCGCTTTGCCCGCCGCGTATCTCGCGCTTGGCGAATTGAAAGGTGGCATTGACCCTGCCGGCGCGGACGAGCATTGGAAGACGGCGCGCACTGCGCTCGAACGCATTCGCAAAGCGTTCGCGCAGGCGCACGCCGCGCCCGCAACATTCTTTGTCGGCGCGGCGGTCGAAAAAAAAATGGCGAACGAAATCTGGGAACACTTGCAAGACGGCACGTTGACGAATGCCGCGAACCTCAACGCCGAAAAACAAATTGCCTCGGTCTCGCGTTGGCTGTGCAGTTTATAAACGGATCGTAATGGAGCGAGCTGTGACTCAACCGAATCAAATCCTTCTCGACGTGAAAAACCTCCGCAAGTTCTTCCCGATTCGCCGCGGCATTCTGCAAAAGGTCGTCGGGCATGTGCGCGCGGTGGACGATGTGACATTCTACATCAACCAGGGCGAAACGCTCTCGCTCGTCGGCGAGTCGGGGTGCGGCAAGACGACGACCTCGCGGTGTATCTTGCGCGCGCTCGATCCGAGCGAAGGCACGGTCATGTTCTACACTGAAGCGGGCACAACGCTGGATGTCGCTAGGTTACCCAAGACACAGTTGCAACCTCTGCGCCGCCAGATGCAGATGATTTTCCAAGACCCGTTCTCGTCGCTCAACCCGCGCATGACCTTGCTCGACATTGTGGGCGAGCCGCTACTCGTGCACGGCGAAAAAGATTCGAACAAGCGCACCGAACGCGTCGCGGAATTATTAAAGATGGTCGGCTTGCGCCCGGAATATATGCGCCGCTATCCGCACGCGTTTTCCGTCGGACAACGGCAACGCATCGGCATCGCGCGCGCGCTCGCGCTCAACCCGCGCCTCGTCGTCGCCGATGAACCGGTGTCCGCGCTCGACGTGTCGGTGCAAGCGCAGATTCTCAACTTGATGCTCGAACTGCAAGAAAAGCTGGGGCTCACGTACTTGTTCGTCGCGCACGATTTGTCTGTCGTCAAACACATCAGCGACCGTGTCGCGGTGATGTACGTTGGGCGCATTGTCGAGACTGCGCCGACGAAAGAATTGTTTTATCAACCGCGCCATCCGTACACCGAAGCGTTGATGTCCGCCGTGCCAAAACCCGATCCGCGTTTGCGCTCCAAGCGCATCATCTTGCAGGGCGATGTTGCCGACCCGGCGAATCCGCCGAGCGGATGTTATTTCCATCCGCGTTGCGCGTATGCAATGGACATTTGCAAGGAGAAAACGCCGGTGCAAGAAGAAATCACTCCCCAGCATTATGTCAGTTGTCATCGCGCGAAAGAACTGACTTTGCGCGGCGTGGTGGAAAAATAACGTCCAACCCACACCGATAATTTCTTTCCGCGACGAACGTAAAGCTTTGCAAACAAGATGAAAGATGAAAGACCCAGTCTTTCATCTTTCATTCTTCATTCTTCATTTATCAATACCTTCGCCAAAGCGGGTTTTGTAGGGCAATTTTGGAAAATTGTCCTACGGTTTCGACAGGCTTTTTCAAATTGGCAAAGGTGATGACTTATCCATGAATTTTATTGCTCTCGATCTCGGCACATCGTTTATCAAAGGCGCGATCATTGACGTAGATGCCGGCCGCAGTGGGCACATTCGGCGGGTGCCATTTCCCGATCCAATCCCCGGTTTGCCGCCGCTGGTGTGCGAAATCGATCCCTTTGCTATTCTCGCCGCGACGCGAGAGTTAATCGCCGCGCTCGCGCCGCACGCGCCGGATTGTCAAGGCATCGTGATGTGCGGCCAGATGCAAGGATTGGTCTTGACGGATGAACGCGCCGTGCCGCTCTCAAATTATATTTCGTGGCGCGATCAGCGCGCCGTGATGGCGCATCCGTCCGGCGCGGGCACATACTTTGACCACCTGATGACGCGCATTGCGCCGCACGAACGCCAACGAACCGGCAACGAATGGAAGCCGAGTTTGCCGGCGTGCGCGCTCTTTTGGCTTGCCGCGCAAAACCAATTGCCGCGCGCCGCGGCGATCCCCGCCACGCTATCCGATTTCGTGGTGGCGAATTTGTGCGGCGTGCCGCCGACGATTGAAGCGACAAACGCTTCCGTGCACGGCGTGCTCGATCTCGAAACGGGAGATTGGCACCGCGCGGTGATCGCCAACCTGGGTCTCACCGCGTTGCGCTTTCCCGAATTGCGCCGCGCCGGCGACATCGTCGGTTGGCTCGAATTGAACGGCAAGCGCGTGCCGTGTTACACGCCACTCGGCGATCAACCCACCGCGCTCGTCGGCGCGCTACTGCGCGAAGGCGAACTCTCGCTCAACATTTCGACCGGTTCCCAGGTTGCGTTGCTCACACCGCGCCTCGCATTTGCCGATTGCCAAACGCGTCCCTTTTTCGACGGAAAATTTCTAAACATCATTACGCATATTCCGGCGGGACGTTCCCTCAGCGCGCTGGTCAATCTTCTCACCGAAGTCACGCGTGCCGCAGAGCCGGACGCGTGGGAGTACATTGTGCGCGCGGCGGAGCAGGTTCGCGCGACCGATCTGCGCGTCAACCTCGCATTTTTTGCCGGTGCGTGCGGCGATCACGGCGCGATTGAAAATATCCGCGAAGACACGCTCACGGTCGGGCATCTGTTTCGCGCCGCGTTCGAAAATATGGCGGAAAATTATTTCGCGTGCGCGCAACGGCTGTCGCCCGAACGCGCATGGGAGCGCATTGTTTTTTCCGGCGGACTCGCGCAAAAGATCGTGCTCTTGCGTCGGCTCATCGCTGAAAAATTTGCCGTGCCGACGCGTGTGTGTCCGACCACCGAAGATACCTTGCTGGGCTTGACGTTGCTCGCGCGCGTGTTTAGTAGGATGAGCGAATCGGTTGAAACGGCGATTGCAGAGACGCAACGTAAAACATAAAACGTGGCGTGTGATGTGTGTTCCGTTTTTTACGCTATTCGCAATACGCACCACGCACCACGCATCACGCAGAAGGAGTTTCCGATGAACCAAGTTTTGCTCATTTTTCCAGACACGCCCGAATCGGTGCTCGAACTGTTGCGTCGCGAGACGCAGATTGTCGGGCCCATTGACGCCGCCGATACGGAAGCGTGGCTTGCCGCGTTGCGTGATGTGCACGCCGTGATCACGGTCGTTCAGCCGCAATTCACCGGCACGGTGATGGATGGCGCGCCGAACTTGCGCGTGATCGGACGACCTGGGATCGGGGTGGATAATGTGGATGTGCGCGCGGCAACCGAGCGCGGCATCTGCGTCGTCAACACGCCGGATGCGCCGACCCAGCCCGTCGTCGAAAAAGTGATTGGTTGGATGTTGATGTTGGCGCATCGTTTGCGCGAAGCAGACCGCGTGGCGCGCGCACCGCAATGGCAGGGGCGGAGCACGGTGCTCGGCAACGATCTTGCCGGGAAAACGCTGGGGCTACTCGGCACCGGGCGCGTAGGCAGTCGCGTCGCGCAGATTTGTTCGAGTGCGTTCGGGATGCGCGTGCTTGCGTTCGATCCGTACGCGAACGCCGCGCGCGTCAAGTCATTCGGTGTGGAACTCGTGCCGAGCGTGGACGAGTTGGCGCCGGTCGCGGATTTCGTTTCGGTGAATTGTCCGTTGACCGCAGAGACGCGCGGCTTGCTCGGCGTCGCGCAATTGCGCGCGATGAAACCGACCGCGTTTCTCATCAATTCAGCGCGCGCGCAGGTGGTTGACGAAGCCGCGCTCGTCCAGGCGTTGCGCGAGAAATGGATTGCGGGTGCGGCGCTGGATGTTTTTCCCGTTGAACCGCCACCCCCTGATCATCCCCTGTTCACGCTAGATAATGTGCTGCTTTCGCCGCACGCCAGTTCGTTCACGCGCGAGGGGATGTTGCGAATGTTGCAGCAAACCGCCGAGCAGACCTTGATGGTTTTCAACGGGCAACGTCCGCCGAACCTGGTGAACGCGGAGGTGTGGGAGAAACGGAAGCGGTAAGAATCGAACAAAATTTCTGAAAATCGAGTTGGGATTTTCAGGGACGTGTGGTATACTGTACAGGTAAGACTCGGCTTTGTCCCGCGGATTGCGGATGGCTTACGGATAGTTGTTTCGTCGGTTGCCCAAGGAGGCGCTAGATGACCAACGATTGCGGTGGGCGGGATTGGGGCGCACGAGCAAGAGAGAGCACCGATTGCCGGGCGTGTGAACGAAACACGCTGGCGATGGGTGTTTTTTATTTGGAGGCAACATGCCACAAACTCCAGAAGTGATCCAAATTTTTCTCAGTTATGCAAGCCAGGATGCGGAGCGCGTAGGGCAGTTGTATCAACGGCTCGAACAAGCCGGCTTCAAACCTTGGCAAGATCGCCGCGATATTTTGCCGGGCGAGCGTTGGGAGAATAGCATTCGGCAAGCGTTGCCCGCCTCGACGTTTTTCTTGGCGTGCCTCACGCCGAATGCCGTGAGCAAGCGCGGTTGGGTGCAACGGGAAATTCAATTCGCGCTGGAAGAGTGGCTCGGCAAACTCGACGACGATATTTACTTGATTCCCGTGCGTCTCGAACCGTGCGATTTGCCGGATCGTCTTGCACCTTTTCAAGCAGTGAATTTATATGACCCCAATGGTTGGGAGCGTTTGATGCAGGCGTTGCGAACGGGCTTGGAACGACTTGGACGTTCGCTCCCCGCGGCGCGTGCAGAACTGGATCAATTGTTGAACGTGCACGGCGAATACTTGAGGCAACTCGAAGTGCGCGCCGCACTGCAGGGTTTAACGCCGGACGCGTTGGCGGAAATCGAGCGCGTCAAGGCGCGGATTCAAACTTTGCGCCAAGCGCATCAAGATTATGCGAAAGGCGCATCATTGCTCGTCAATCCCAGCGAATGGCAAGCCGAAACCCAAAAGGTCGAATTAACAATGCGCCAGTTCCCTGATGTGCAAGCGGCGTTTGAAAACCGCGAAGTGGAATTGCGAGCGATCCAGAGTCCGTTTGCAAAACCGTTTATCGTCGTCAACGCACCTGCCGGGTACGGCAAGACGTCGCTATTGCATGAAATTCCATTACGTCTGAACGTTACTGCGCCGAACGAATGGTTGTGTGTGCGTCACAAATGTCACGCGGAGGATACGGAAGGATCGATCCTGGCGAGTCTGAGCCAGGCAATCGGTGGCGCGGCAACCGCGCCCGCGCGCACGCTCGTGGATTTAATTCGCATCGTCAATCACGCGTTCGGCAATCCGACGCCATGTTGCCTGCTGATTCAATTCGACGAGGTGGAGCAATGGCACGCGAATGGTCAGCCGGCGGGTGCAATGGATTTTATCCAACAACGTTTTGCGCCCGCGCTCGAAGATGCGATGCGGTTGAGCAATCGCAAATTCAAAGTGATCTTGGCGGGACGTTATATCGGTGGTTCAAGTGCGGCATTCGCAAGTCCGTCGCAAGAACACGCCTTGTCTCCGTTCGATCTGATCGCGATTCGCGCCTATGTGGGCGAAACCTTGCGCCGATTCGAGCAGTTGCAGGCGCGGCAATTGAATTTTACCGCGCCCGATGTCGAGTACTTGGCGGAACAAGTATTTGAACTGACCGGCGGGCATCCGCGAGCCGTTGCCAACGTGATGCAGGACTTGGTGAGTTTTGGCTTTGCGGTGCCGTTACGGCAATACTTTGATCCGGCGGCTCAAGCGCAGTTGTTCGACCGGTGTGTGGCGGATGAAATTCAGGGACTCTTTCGGGGAATCTCGCGCGACCTGCAAGAGGTGTTTCGCATTCTCGCTATCTTTCGCCTGTTCAATGGCGACACGTTGCAAGCGTTGTTGGATCGCGGGTATCTGCCCAGCGCGGGCATGCCGGACGGCTGGGAATTGCATCGGCAAATTTTGCGTTTACACCTGGCGCAAGAATCCGAGGTGCTGTCACATGACCGAATTTTGCAACGCGTGTTAGAGACGCAAATGCGTTTTCTCGAACCGGCGCGGTATCATGATTTACAGCGCTTCGCCGAGGAACTGTACGATTTCTGGTTGGCGGGCAAAGATCATCGCGGGGGCATACTTGGCAACGGCGTGCCGGCCGGTTACGAGCAAGCGATCTTGATGACCGAATCCTTGTATCATACCTGCCGGCGCCTCACGCCAGTTGATGCGCCTGCCCAAGTGCTGTGCGCCAAAGCGCAGAATTTCGTAGGGCATTTGCGTTCCTTCAGCGGCGTCGAGCGGGCGCGGCGCGCGCTACGAAAACAGATCGAAGCCGACGTGCAGATGCAAATTTTGTTCAAACGGAACCTTACCCAGTCCGAACGAAATGACTTGCTTGATGTGATCGCGTCTTAGGCGCGACGAGGAGTAAGTGCGATGGCGGCTCAAACTGTATTTGTGGATCGCGACGCCGAATTGGCGCAAATTGCAACGATGACAACCACCTGGGGCGCGGCGCAGGTACTCGTGGTGGACGGCGTTGGCGGGATCGGCAAAAGCCAACTCTTGGAAGAAGTGTATCGCCGGCGACAGCAGTATGCGGATGTTTTGCACGGGCGGCTAGGCGTGACCTCCGTGATCAACGCCGACGACATTGTGCTGCAAATTCCGATGAACCTGGGACGGCGGCTGGCGCGCGAACTGGATGCGGAGGCTTTTCGCGAATACCTCGATCTCACCGACACGATTATTTTGATGGAACGGCAACGTCTCCTGACGCCGGACGCGTTCGAGCGACGGGTGCACGAGTGCGACGACACGTTTCTGCGTCTCTTTAACGCGTGGACGCAACGCACGCGTGCGCTGATCTTGCTCGACACGTTTGAGGCGATCCGCGATCTGCCGGTCGGACGGTTTTGGCTCAAGTTTGTCCTGCGCCTCGAAAACGCCACGGTCGTGTTGGCGGGACGCGGCGGCGACGCCACGCGGCAGATGCTTGTCGCCAGCGCCCAAGCCGCGAAGGTGAAAACAGAGATCGCGTATCTGCACCTACACGCGTTTGAGCCGACTACATCGCAAGCGTATCTCAGCCAAACCCAGGTCGGCGCGTACCTCGCCGCGCAACCGGCTCTGCGTGACAACCTGATGCTCTTGACCGACAACAGTCCGCTGATGCTGGCGCTCTCGGCGGAGTGGCTGTTGCGTGAATTGCCTTTGCCGGAGATGACCGCTTACTCGACGGAGCAATTGCGCGCCCTGCCGCTGGCGGAAATGAAATCCTTGCGCGAAAAATTCCAGCGTGCGCTCGTCGCCCGGATTCGCAACTTGCGCGAAGACATCGCCGACTTGATTCTCGATATGGCGTACTTTCATTTGCGCTTCGACGCCAAACTCCTCGCGGCAGTCACCGGCGCGCCGCTCGCCCAGGCGGAGCAGAGCATCCAAGCCCTGCAAGATTTATTTTTCGTCAAACAAAAACCGGACGGCGTGCTGGTGTTGCACGACGAAATGCAACGCTTGTTGATGGAGTACGTGTGGCACGATGTGGATCCCTTTGGCACGCGCCGCAAACAACTGGGGCAACGCGTGGTCGCGCACTATGAGCAACGGCTCGTGCAGTTGGACGCCGCCCAGCAAATTTTGGCGGCGGACATTCAAGCGGTGGAACACGCCAGCGAACTGGCGCGCGCCGCTGAATTGCGCCGCACGTTTTTGGAACAGGTCCGCTTTCGCTGGATTCTGAGCCGCGAGTTACTGCACTATTTGCTTCAAGTGGATGTGGCAAAAGGCAGTGCCCTCTTCATTCAAGAGTACGATGCCGCTTCGAATCAGTATCAATACATGGAGCGTGATGGTTTGGTCAAGGAGATGGAATTGCACGAAGCCAAACTGGGCGAGCCGTTGCGATTCCAGGTTGGCTTACGCATCGCCAAATATTTGTTGGACGAAGGCACGTATGCCAAAGCCAAAGATCGCTTGAACGATTTGCTTGTCGCCGCGCCAAATTCTTCCGAACGAGTGGATGTGTTGTTGCAGTTGGGCAACGTCGAAATCCGGTTGGGCGAGGTGGATGGCGGCGTCCAGCGATTTGAAGCCGCCGCCGAAATTTGTCGCCGCGAGCAACTTGACAAGGAACGCGTGCAAGTGGAAAATGGATTGGGCTGGGGCACGCGTTTGATGGGCGACTGGAAAGGCGCGGCGGAACACTATCGCGCTGCGCTCAAACTGGCGCTGAAATTGAAAATGACCCGGCAACAGGGTTGGCTGCTGACCAACTTGGCATTCGTCTACGCGTTCCAACACCGGCGCGACGAATCGCTGCAATTGAGCGATCAGGCGTTGCGCTTGTGGAAGGACGAGGACCTCAAACGCGGCTTGGGCGCGGCATACAGCGCGCGAGGATCGATCCTCTACAAGTTCGCCGAATTTGACGAGGCGCTCAAATATTTTGCCGATGCGCTCGCCATTTTTGAGGATCAGGACGACGCCGAGTGGTTGAGCACTGTGTATTGCTGGCGCGGTGTGACGTTCTGGGCGATGAAGCGCAACGACGAGGCGCAGCGGGACCTGGAACGCGCCCGGTCTATCGGTTTGAAAAAAGATCGGGCGATTGTGCTGAATCGCCTCGCGCGTGTGTATTGGAGCCAGGGCAAACTGGGCTTGGCGCGCGAATTGTTGACCGACGCTTACTACGCGGCGAGGGAGATCAAGGATCGTTTGTATGAAGTTGTTTCGCTCAATGACCTCGTGCATCTGGACGTGGACCAACGCGACTTTGAAACCCTAGACGCGCATGAAACGAAATTGCAGGCGTACCTGGAAGTGTGGAAACACCCGGATGGAATGGCGCTGGGGCGGCTGTATCGGCATCTCGGCAGTCTGGCGTTGGGCGCAGGCAAACCCGACTTGGCGACTCACTACTATTGCGAGGGATTGGAGCAAATCGCACGATATGGCAGTACGGGTTGGTTGTCGCTGAGCAGTGAAATGGACGATATGGAAAAAACATTGACCGAGCTGGCAACCCCGGATTTCATTCGGCAACTGGGCGCGACTTTGCAACGGCACTGGGAACAGCGCGATCTCGAAGCCGACAATCCCGAAGCCCTGCCTGTGTTTGCGCGCTGGGCAGAGTGGGCAAACTAGGAGTGATAATGCGACAGAGCCAAAATAACTTGCCGTGTGCATCGCGGTTTAGAATCATCCGGGCGACCGATGCCGCCACGCGTGCTACCGATCAATGCGATTGCGCGTGCGTGGACACACGCGTCGCCGCGCACGCGTTCGACCCAGACGCGGCACAACCACACGCGGTCTATCACTTGCCGCGTGACACGCACCTCACGCCGCTCGCCGGCGATTGGCATTTCGCGTTTCAGCCGCGCGCGCTGTTCGCGCCGGTCGTGCTGAACGACGCGGCGCGCGATCTGCTCGCCCAGTTTGCCGCGCCGCGCTCGGCGCAGTTTGCCAATGCCGAAGCGACCGCCGCCGCGCGCGAGTTGATCACGACGCAACTGCTTGTGCCGACGGAGCGGTTGGCTGCGCCGACGACCCAGGTTGCGACGACGCTGACCGCTTGGCTACACCTGACGAACGCGTGCAATTTGCGCTGTGCGTACTGCTATCTGGCTCAATCGCCAGCGGCGATGCCGCGCACAACCGGCGAACGCGCGTTGGACGCGGTTGTGCGTTCCGCGGTGCGGCGCGCGTATCGCGGCGTCAAGATCAAATTCGCCGGCGGCGAGCCGCTGATCGATCCCGCGCTCGTGTGGCAGCTGCACGATTACGCGCGGCGCATCACGGCGCGCCATTCATTGGCGCTCGATGCGGTTGTTCTATCGAACGGCACGTTGCTGACCGCGCCGATCATCGAACAACTGCGCGCGCACAACCTACGCCTGATGATCTCGCTCGACGGCGTGGGCGCGGCGCACGATGCCCAACGCCATTTTGCGGACGGGCGCGGCTCGTTCGTCCAAGTCGCGCGCGGCATTGACCTGGCGTTGGCGCGCGGCGTTGCGCCGGAAATTTCGGTGACGCTTTCGGATCGCAACCTGGATGATTTGCCGGCGACGATGGAATTTATTTTGGCGCGCGATCTGCCGTTCACCCTGAATTTCTACCGCGAGAACGATTGCGCCGGCGCGCGCGCTGATTTGCGCTTGGACGATGCGCGCATCATCGCGGCGTTGCGCGAAGCGTACCGCGTCGTCGAAAAATATTTGCCGCGCCGGAGTTGCCTGGGTTCGCTCGCCGACCGCGCTTCGTTTCTCGCGCCGCACGCGCGCACCTGCGCGGTCGGGTGCGATTACCTGGTGATCGATCCGCGCGGGCGCATCGCCAAATGCCAGATGCAAATGGATGCGTCGGTCACGGACGTGCGCGCGGCGGATCCGTTGCAAGTGGTGCAGGCGGACCGGGCGGGGATTCAAAATATTGAGGTGGACGAAAAAGTGCGGTGCCGCGATTGCGAGTGGAAATATTTTTGCGCGGGCGGCTGTCCGCTCGCCACGTTCCGCGCGACCGGGCGGTACGACATGCCCTCGCCGCACTGCGCGATCTATCGCGCGATCTATCCCCAGATATTGCGTTTGGAAGCGTTGCGCCTGATCAAATATTACGCAGGAGAAATTTCGTGAACGATATTCCTCAAGCTCAAGATGCGGATGCCTTGCCCGTAACGTTTCGTCAACAATTGATCGGCGATTTGGTCAGCCGTTGGCGCGCCGGCGAATCGTGCTCGCTGATCGGCGTCGGCAGTTCCGGCAAATCGAATGTGGCACGGCATCCCATGCGCGCGGACGTGCGCCAATTGCATTTCGGCGCGCTCGCGGCGCAAACGGTTTATCTGTACGTGAACTGCGACGCGTTGACCGGCGAAGCGGAACCCTATTCGGGGCACGCGCTGTACGCGCTCATGCTCGAAACGTTGGGGCAAACGCTCAAAGAACTGGGCGGCGCGCTGGGGGCGCTCGGCGTGCAGGCGGATGGTTGGTGGCAGGCGGCCGTCAAGGAACGGAACGAGGCGCTTACCCGGCATCATCTCAAGCAAACGCTGGCGGCCGTCGTGGCGAACGATCAGCGCCGTGTCGTGATGGTTCTGGATGATTGCGACAAGTTGATCACAAATGCCGTGCCGGCATTGTTGCGCGGCTTGCGCGCGTTGCGCGATGATTTCAAACCGAAACTGGTGTATGCCACCGTCACGCGGCGCGAACTGAACGATCTCCATTCTAACTCGCCGGAGTTTGAAGCGTTCTTTGAATTGCTCTCCGCGCATATTTTGTTCGTGCCACCCTACACCGAGTCCGAAGCGTTGGGGATGTTGGCGCGGCTCGCGGCGCGGCGCGAAGGCGGCGCGCGCGCGTTGCCCGAAGTAGTGGGCAAACGGCTGTACGGTGTGACCGGCGGTCATGCCGGCTTGCTCAAAGCCGCGTATTTTGCGACCAAGTGCGGCGAACACGCGCTTGCCAGCAACCTCGTCGCCGTGCTGAACGATCAAGCAATCATCGGCGACGAGTGTGCCAAAATTCTCGATAGTCTCGACGAAGATGCCAAAGCCGATCTGTTGGCGTTGGCACACCGGCAAACGGCGACACAGGGTGCGCTGACCCGGCTCCGCAAGATGGGTTTGGTGACGGATGATTTTGCCGGCTTGCCGCAAATTTTTTCGCCGTTGTTGCGCGATTATCTGCTTGCCGAAAACGCGCCGCCGCCTGCCGCGTCCACCGCGCCGCTCATCGTGCCGAATCCCAGTTCGCATCAGGTGACGATTGCGAGCAAGATCGTGCAACTGTCGCCGGTCGAGTTTGCGATCTTTATGGCGTTGTACACGAATCGCCCCAAGACAGTTTCGCGCAGCGACCTGGCGACGCGCGCGTTGGCGCTGGGCAACGACCCGGCATATCCGCACGGCAAGGGTCCGACGCGTTTGGTGGACGAGTGCTTGGACAATTTGCGCGCCAAGATCAATGTGCCGGGCAAAACCTTGTTCATCGCTACGCCGGATGGCGGCTTTCGCTTTAGCGAAGCCGGGCAATGAAAGGACCAGCGCACATGGAGCACCAAACGAATCCCAAACCACCGCTTGGGCATCGGCTCAAACGCACATTCGGAAAATTTTTCGGCTACCACTTTGTGCCGGAAAATCACGTCCGCGTAATCTACCGCGACGAGAAATATTACGACGCGCGCGGCGACGGGTTTATTCACATTGATGGTTTCTTCGAGCGCGCCGACATTTTGGTGGACGTAGCGTCGCACTTTGATACGCTCGATGTGGATGGCTTGCCGACGAATCAAGGCGTGCCGATTGGCTTGCGCGTGTACTTGGGCTACCGATTCGATCCGCGCGATACGATTCCAGAGATTGCGGTGCAGCTGATCAATCTCAAGCGAGAAACTTTTTTCGCGCTCACACTGCGGTACATCCGCGAAGCGTTGCTCCAGATCGTGCCGGGGTTGAACGTGGAAGAGATCGCGCGCGGTCAGGCGTTGCTGGAGATTCAACGCCGCGTGGTGGAGATGGCGACGCCGCGGTTGAGTCGGCTGGGGATTACCTTGTCGGCGGGGTTGGCGATCCAAAAAGTGATCCTGCCGCCGGAATTGGAGCAACGTTTGATCCGGGACGCACAGCACGGCTTGATTGTCAGTTCGTTGCACGAGCACCAGCCCGAACAAAACGCGCAGGCGCTCGCGGCGCAGGTGCTCGAAAAACTCAACCTCACTTCCGCCGAGTACGTCAACATGCCGGACGCGTTCGCCGCGTTCAAAACGGGAACCCCGACGACGCGCCCGACGCACACGATTGGCGGCAAAGCCACGCCGCTCAATCCACCGCCAGCGGCGGACCCACCGAACCCGCCGCAAGCGGCGCAACCCGTGAGTTTGCCTGCGCCATCCAAGCGCAAAAAACGCTACACTGACAGCGATACATGGTGAAAAAAATGAAAACCTTGCGAAGAAATTTTCCTTCGCAAGGTTTTCGTTTACCCGTACCGCGCGCCGTTGGGCGCGGGCTGGGTCGGCGCGCGCAAGCGTTGGGCGAGCCGTGAATTGCGTTGCGCGATCTTGTCGTTGCGTACCGCGATGCTGATCGCCTTGGGCATCCCGACGAGCACGACGAGTTGTTTCGCGCGCGTCACCGCCGTGTAGAGCAGGTTGCGTTGCAACAGCAAGAAATGTTGCGTGAAGAGCGGGATGACGACGGCGCGGTATTCGCTCCCCTGGGCTTTGTGTACGCTTAACGCGAACGCGTGCGTCAACTCGTCCGCCTCCGCAAATTCGTACATCACGCTCGTGCCGTCGAAATTGACGATGAGCTGTTGTTCTTCCGCGTCTAGCGTTGTCACGCGACCCAGGTCGCCGTTAAAGACCGACTTTGTGTAATTGTTGCGCGTTTGCAATACCTTGTCGCCGACGCGCAAAATGCGACTGCCGTGCCGCCATTCGGCTTTGCCTTCCTCCGCCGGGTTCAGCGCGTCTTGCAACGCGTGGTTCAACTCGGCGACGCCGACCGCGCCGCGATGCATCGGCGCGAGCACTTGAATGTCCGCGATGGCGTCCAACGCGAACTTGTGCGGGATGCGCCACTTGACCAACTCGACGACACGCCGCGCGGCTTGCGCCGGGTCGTCCTCTTTGAACAGGAAAAAATCGCGGGCAGCCGGCGGAAATTGCGGCAACTCGCCGCGATTGATCCGGTGCGCGTTGGTGATGATCAAACTCGTTTCGGCTTGCCGGAAAATTGTGTCGAGCGCGGTCACCGGCAGCACGCCCGCCGCGATCAGATCTTTGAGTACGTTGCCCGCGCCGACCGACGGCAATTGATCCGGATCGCCGATCAGCAAGACGTGGCTCGTAATGTCAATCGCCTTGAGCAACGCGTTCATCAGCAACAGATCGATCATCGAAAGTTCGTCCACGATGATCAGATCGGCGTCGAGCGGATTTTCGCGGTCGCGCGCAAACTTGTTGCCTTCAAACGGTTTGAATTCGAGCAAGCGATGCAACGTTTGCGCCGGCTCACCGGTCGCTTCGCTCAACCGTTTTGCCGCGCGCCCCGTCGGCGCGGCGAGTTTGAACGTTTTGCGTTTCGCTTTCAACAGTTGGATCAATGCGCGCACGCTTGTCGTTTTGCCTGTGCCGGGTCCACCGGTCAGGATCGAAATTTTCGCCGTCAAGGCGACTTGGACTGCCGCTTGTTGTTTTTCCGTCAACGCGATTTGGCTTTTCGTCGCGATCCACTCGAACGCGGTTTGCCAATCGAGCGTGCGAAACTCGGTAAGCCGGCTGTGTGGACTCGCGCGAATCTGCGCGAGCCGGTTGACCACGCCGATTTCGGCGTAATAGAACGGCGCGAGATAAACCGCCTCGTCTTCGACGATGATTTCTTCAGCGGCGCGCAAACTGTCGAGCGCGGTTTGGATCAACTCGGCGGACGCGTCGAGCGCCGCGCCGGCTTCGCGGATGAGATCGGCGCGCGTCGCAAAGGTGTGGCCATCGTCGCTAAACTTGCCGAGCACGTAGCGCGCGCCGGCTTGGATGCGCGCGGGATCGTCCGGCTGAACGCCCAGTGCGCGCGCGATCTTGTCGGCGGTGAGAAAGCCAATGCCCCAAATATCGCGCGCGAGGCGATACGGATCGGTGCGGACGATGGTGAGCGCGGCGTCGCCATACGCTTTGTAGATTTTGACAGCGAGCGCGGTCGAAACACCGTGACTCTGCAGGAACAGCATGACCTCTTTAATCTGCTTTTGCTCGTTCCAGCCGCGCCGAATCATTGCGATCCGTTTTGCGCCGACGCCTTCCACCTCGCGGAGCCGCTCCAGGTCGCGCTCGATCACGTCGAGCGTATCGAGCCGGAAATGGTTGACGATGCGTTCGGCGGTGACGGGTCCGATACCTTTGATCAAACCCGAGCCGAGATATTTTTTCAAGCCGACAATCGTCGCGGGCAGTTGCGTTGCAAAACGTTTGATTTCGAATTGCGCGCCGTACTGTGGGTGTTTGATCCACACGCCGTCCAGCAACAGCGCTTCGCCGACGTTGACGCCGAGCAAATTGCCGATGATGGTGATCGGGAGGGTTTTGCCTTCGGGGATGAACCGCGCGACGGTGTAGCCGTTCTCTTCGTTGTAAAAGGTGATGCGTTCGACGGTGCCGCGCAAAGATTGGAGTGAGGCGCTCATAAGTTACCGGTTTTTTTCGGAAATGAATTGCCGGGCGATGCTGGTTGACATTTGTTGCGTGGGGGCGTTTCACAAAAACGCCCCCACGCGTGATCTAACTCGCCAATTCTTTTAGGGCACGCCGCGTCAGTACGTGCGCCATCTCGATGCGGTACTCCGCGCTACCGCGAAAATCGCCGCGCGGCGAGATGCCTTGCGCGGCAAGGCGCGCCGCGTTTTGGATCGTCGCATCGTCGAACGTTTGCGCCCTGAGCGTTTGTTCCGCCGCTGGCGCGCGCGTCGCGGTTGCGCCGACGCCGCCGAGCGCGATGCGAACGTCCCGCGCGATTCCGTTTTCGATCTGCGCCGCGACGACCGCGCACACAATCGCCTTGTCGCTGGGCGTACGCGCCACCGCGCACAATGCCGCGCGCGGGTTGCTCAGCGGCACGCCGATTTCGACGACGAGGGACGGGGGCATTTCCGCGCGCGCCGCGAGCCACGCGTCCAGCGCAAATGTTTGCGTTGTTGCGCCCATCACCGTCACGCGCGCGTCGAGCGCGAGGAGCGCGACGGCAAGCACGGCGGCGGGTTCACTGATGAGCGTGCCGGCAAGCGTGGCTTGGTTTCGCAAAATGCTCGTCGCGCTTTGGTGTGCCGCTTGCGCGAGCACGCCGTTTGCGAGCGCACGCAGGATCGGCGATTCGGCGAGTGCGGACAGCCGCGTCGTTGCGCCGAGCGCGATTGCGCCGGCGGACTCGCGGATGTACGCCAGACCCAGTTCGCTCAGATCAACGACCGCGCGCACATCTGCGCGTTTGTCCGCGTTCAGCGCTGTGCCGCCCGCCAGCGCGACTGCGCCGGGCTGTTGCAAAAATTCCAACGCGTCTGCGATACTCGTCGGCTTGTGGATTTCATTCAAGTTACGCATACCAACTCCGACTGCTTACTGTTGCGCGAATGTGTCAATCATCAGTTTCACATCGTCGCCGAGCGGGTACAGAATCGGGCAGGTGCAGCCATTTTGCCGGTACTGCGCCACTTTTTGGCGCACCTCGTCCGGCGTGCCGCTCGCGGTGATGCGTTCGATCAACTCGTCCGGCACGAATTGCATCGCCTCGTGGATTTGCTCTTTCTGCGCGGGCCAACCCAGGATGCTTTGAATTTTCTTGACCGTTTCTTCCGGCGTGCCGCTCGCTTTGGCAATGTGCGGTTGTTGCGCGAGATACTGCGTCAGCAATTCCTTCGCCGCGTTCACCGCTTTTTTATGATCGTGATCCACCGAACAGACAACCAGTTGCGGGCGGTCGAGATCGTAAATCGTGCGCCCGGCTTTTTTCGCGCCGATTTCCAAATGTTTCATCGCTTCGAGGTTGTATTCCGGCGGCACGCAGTAATTCAGCACCGCGCCGTCGGCGATCTCGCCGGTGAGTTGCATCATCGCGTCGCCGGTCGCGCCGATCATGATCGGCACGTGGCGCGGCTCGCGGCGACCATGCACCACGTCGAGTTCGATCCCGGTGACCTTGTGAAATTCGCCGTTGAAGGTGACGCGTTTCAGCGCGAGCAATTCGCGCATCACCGTCACGGTTTCGCGCATTGCCAGCAACGGTTTTTTGCGCTCGATGCCGACGTTCTTGGCGAGCGGATCCCACCACGCGCCGATGCCGCAAATCACGCGATTCGGCGCGAGGTCGTCGAGCGTGAGGTACGTGGCGGCGAGCAAGCCGATGTTGCGCGTCCAGTTGTTGATGACGCCGCTTCCCACTTTGATTTTTGAGGTCACGGCGGCGAACGCCGCCATCGGCACGATAGCATCGCGCACGAGGCGCGACTCGGCTTGCCACACGGCTTCAAAGCCGCGCGCTTCGGCGTATTTGACGTACTCCATCCCCTCGCGGATTTCGTGCTTGTCTTGCAAGTACATGGCTACGCGTTCCATGACGTTCTCCTTTCAATTTATGATGTGTGAGCAAAAGTTATTCGATGACCAAGGTTGCCAGCTGGGCGAGTTGGTCGTTGACATACAATTTGAGTTCGTATGTTCCTGGCACAAGCGGTTGTTTGTCTTGATTCGACAATGCAGACCAGAGTGTTTCAGCCGATTTGCCGTTCCAGACGCCTTTAAACGGGACTGTAAATAAAGCGCCATCGCGATACCATTCGCCGCTGATGATCGAACCATTTACTAGGTTGCGCGCGTCGGTAAAGCCATAGATCGTTGGCAAACCGGCTTTGAATGTTTCGGTCGGCTTGTGCAGTGTGACGGGCTGACCGTTTTGGATGCCCTCGGCAAAACGAATGGGACCGAGCTCGGGTGTATTGCCGGGACGTTTATCAACCACGAATTGGCCGGCTTGAATTAATTGCTCCGCCACATACACCCGCAATTCATAAGCGCCCGCCGGCAATCCTTGTGCGTCATTGACGACGTAATAGCCGTGTCCGCGTTCGCCGCCATCCCAGGCCGCTTTTTTTTCCACATATAAATTGCCATTCAAACACCACTCACGACGCTCGGTCGTTCCATTACGCATGCCACTGTACTCGTACACGGCGTATATTTGCGTCACTTGTTCTGGGAAATGAGTCAGTTCATCAATGGGCTGATAATCTTTGGTTACCCCTGCCGCAAACACAAACGGTGTGAATGAACCTGTGTTTGTCGTGCGCGGCGCAACCACCGGACAACGCACCGGCGTGGGCGTGCCAACCGGCGTGCTGGTTATAGGGGGCTGGGTCGGCGCAGGCGTTAGCGTGGGTAGGGGTATGCTCGTTGGCGGCACGGTTGGGAGCGCGAACGTTGGAATGGGCGGAATCGTCGGGATCGGCGGGATGGTTGGAATTGGCGCTATCGTCGCAAGCGGTGCGATGGTTGGAAAGGGCGCGATCGCGATGGCGCGCGTGCTCGTCGCCATACCCGGCAACGTGATTTTATTCTGTGTGACGAACCAGCCCACGCCGATCAACATCATACAACCGCAAACACCCAGGAGGGCGAAGATGCCTAGAACGAAAAAAATGCCGCGATTGGATTTGCGCGGCGCGGCGACCGGCGCGGGCGGAGTGGGCAGGTCAGCCACGGGCGTGGCGACGGGTTTGCCGCACGCTTCGCAGTAGATCGTGTCGGGTGGCAAGTGCGCGCCGCAATGCGGGCAAGAACTGGGTTGCTGCATCGGATCCTCCAGAATTTATGTTTTTTGGGATTGTTCGAAAAAGCGCGTCACGTTTTCGGCTTGCGCCGCTTGGTCTGGCGGCACCGGCACGCGCACAGTGGTCGTCGCGTAATGGAGGACGCCGAGGCGCGTTAGGTTCGCAATATCGAATTGCAACGCGGGCGGATTGGCGGCGTGGTTAAATCGCACGCGTCTCAAAAAACTCAGCGGGCGCTGCCATGTGTACAGCGCGCCGTTCACAAACAAACCGTCGCGGGCGATCCATACTTGTGCGCCATCCTGTAGGGCGCGGCGATACGCGAGCAAGGGCATGCCCCACGCGAACAGACCCAGGACGGGAATGAGCGCAAAGTACCCGCCGACGATGATCCACGCGAACGGATCGGGCCATTCGACGAGGTCGTGCCACAACGGGATGACGAGCACCGGAATCCCAATCACGACGAACAATGTCGCAGTGATGAAAAACACGCCGCGATTTTGTTCGCGCGCTTCGGCGAACGTGGCGGCGGCGTAGCGTTGTGCTTGCGCCGGCGCGTACGTCCACTGCGCGAGCAGGTTGTCGCCGGCGAGCAAGCGCGCCATCACGTTGGCGCGCGCGCGCCAGAGCCAGATGATCAGCAAGCCGGTTGCCACAACCAAAATACCGATGAACTGCAACGCATAGCCGCCGCGCATCATGTTCGCTCCGATCCAAGGGGGCACGATGATGAGCGCGCTGCCGAGCGCGGTGATGAGCCAGCCGATTGTTACGCCGATCTGTTCGCGGTTGTTGAGCATAGCCATTCTTTTCCCTCGCTACTGAATGGTGAACGAGCCGCGTTGCACCAGGCGGTTGTCAATGTAGAGGCGCAGTTCCCAGTTGCCGCGTTGGAGCGGTACTTGGTTATTGAAGAGCACTTCCCAATTCCGCGACACCACTTCGGAATTTGAATACTGATCGGATCGCGGAGAACCATCGAGCTTGCCATCGTGATACCATTCTGCGCGGAAGGTATAGTTCTGGGGCGTGTACCATGCTTCGTAGAAAGCAAAGACTTCTTTGACTCCATACCTGAAAGTCTGACTGGGCGAGTGCATATTGACAGGATTGCCCTCTTTCCGTCCCTCGGCAAACCGAATTGTGCCGACGGACAGCGCGCCGGTTTGCGGCGGATCAATCGTGAATCTGCCGACCTGCGCCAAACTGCCGCCGAGATAAATTCGGAATTCGTAATTGCCTGATGGCAAAGCATCTGCATACAGTCTATCCCAGGCAAATCCATTTGCATCCCAATTCCCTGTCCATGACCAGGTGCGCTGTGAGTACACATTGCCATTCAAGCACCACAGCGCCCGCGCCTGCACTCCGCTTCGCACTTGGGCGTAATCGTAGAACGCATGGACTTGGGCGATGCCTCCCGGAAAACGCGTGCGCGTTTCAAACGGCTCACCCTCGTCTGTCCGAAAAATGGAAAACGTAAATGGCTTGATTTGCCCATTCGTCGTCGTCGTCGCCGTAAGCGCCGGACACGGCTCCGTGCGCGCGCCGCTTGATGCTGTCGGCGTGGGCGTGGCGGTGCGTGTTGGCGTACTGGTCATTGAGCGCGGCGCGCCCGGTATGTTGCTGGTCGGCGTGGCGGTGGACGTTGGCGTGCGCGTCAGTGTCGGTGTGCCAGTTGGCGTGCCGGTGCGCGTGGGCGTCGGCGTGGACGTTGAAGTTGGCGGTTGCGCCGGCGGTCCACTTGGCGCGCCCGTTCCGCCGGAGCGGACGATGATCTCGCGGTTGAACGAATTGACCGAAACCGCTTGCCCGCACGTGACCCAGTACAAAGTGACTTCGACAATATGCGTGTTGAGATACGGATGTTCGGCGTCATACGGCAGTCCCTCGATCACTGCCGTATCGGTGACATCCTCATCTTTTTTGCCGGAACCGGCTGTCGTCGCAAATTCGCGCCGGATTTCCGGTTCGAGATACGGCGTGCGCCACACCCATTTGATTTTTTCGTTGGGCTTCCACGCGTTCGTTTTTTGCGCGACAGCGGTTAGCGTCACGCGTCCGCTCTCCGCCACAAAGCCAGCCGCGGAGCGAATATCCACAAACGCGGCAGGCGTATAGTCCATTGCCATTTCATAGCCAACCGTGTTGCTCGTGATGCCTTGCACCGTCACCGCCGCGTCGCCACCGATCAAGCACTCGGGCACGGTCACGACGATTTGGGTTTCGCTCCACGATACCACCGGCATTTTCATTCCGTTAAAAGTGACCTCGCCCACGCGTGGGTCTTTGCCAAAGCCCTTGCCTTTGAGCGTGACCTGACCGCCGGGCGTCAACCCGCGCCACGGATCGAGCGAATCCAGAATGGGCACGGAGGGATCGAGCGTAAAATAAATTTCCGCTTCGTCCACCGTCTTGCCGCCGACTTGGGCGCGCACGCGGAAAACGTACTCGGTGGGCGTGGTGACTGGCTCGCGGAATTCGTTCACGTCAATGATCAACTCACGCGCGCCGGCTGTGGTGGAAGGAATCTTCCACACCTCGCCGGGTTTTAACTCGCGGTCGAAACTCGTGTGGTACCGTTTTGATCCACCGCCACGTTTTTCAATATCAAGCTGAACCGTGACTTTTTGATTGATGGCGGGCCAAGTTGCGTTGCTGATCTCAATGCCCTGTCCGCTTTCTTGCAGAAGCAAGCGCTCAACATCCCCGGGAATCCGGTCTACCGACTTGCCCGTGCGTCGGCTGAAAAAACTATAGCCGGTGTTGCGCGTGTGATCCCACTTGAAATCGTACGCGTCCACACCTTTTTGCGTGCCAGTGGGCGCGCCGGGGGCGCGCGGCACGGGTCCAAAAGTGAGCGAATCGCCCATGATGTTTACACTCGCCAACGAGCGATCCGCCGCCAACGCGGGCGTGGTGGGGATCGAGATGACGGTGAACGCCTTGGTGTAGATGGCTACTTCATCGAGCCGCAGTCGCTTGCGCGAGACCAGGCGATAGGGTCCGTTTTCAAAAGGTTCCCAGGTGGGCGCTGGATTGTGCACGTAGAAATTGTCCGCGTCATCATAGCCCACGATGACGTAAGCGTGGTTGGCGTACGCGAGGTCGCGATCATTGTGTCCCGTGCCCACTTCGCCGTTGACGATCATGACCGGACGTCCTTCGTTCCCGATTTCGGATTTGATGTATTGCACCATCGAATTATAGTCGCCGACGCCGGTGCCCAACGCCCAATACTTTTGATTGGGTTGAACGCCGGTGAGCGCGCGCAACATACCGGGAATTTTGGGATTCATGATTCGAGCGGCTTCGGGGCTTAGCCCGGCATCGGCGGGTTCGCGCATAAAGCCCACCACGTCGAACATTTCCGAGACCTCGGAATGATGCGCGGCTTCGGCGATCATCTGAAGCGCCGCCGCCCAACAGAATCCGCTATTGGCAGTGGGGTCTCCCCCTTGCGTAAAATACGGCACTGCCAGAATCGCTTGCTTGGGCGGCGTGTCGGAGAACGCGGCAAATTCCCAGGTCGAAAAGTGATCGGTGGTGACGAGCAATTCCCACTTGCCCCCAACGATCTGCACGGACGATGGATAAATTGTCTTGATGCCGGTCGCCGGATCGACCAGCCAGGCGGTGGCGGTGGCGGCGCGTTCCGGTGTAATCTTGGCGGGCAACGGGACGCGAATTTCTACCGGCTTTTGAAACTGGGTTGTTGTCGCGCCCAACTCCAACAGCGTCGTTTGGATGTGGGCGGATTGCCCGTAAGGTTTAGGGTCCAGTTTCTTGACCGTTACTTGAACATCGCCAGTAAAAGTTCCCGGGGAAAACATGACCCGCGCTTGATCTTGCAACGCGACCGAGCCGCCATTTGCGCCAATCGTTTGTTGCTTGGATTCCAAAACAGCCGGCGCGGGCAAAGGTGGCAGATCACTCAAACGGATTCCGCGTTTCGGCGTCGCTTTGGAAAGCGGCGCGCCCAGCCGGTCGAGATTGCCGGTCAGCGTCGCCAGTCCCGCCAATGAAAAGAGTAGCGTCGCGCAAATACAGACGACGGCAAGCGCGATCATCAGCAGCGGCGCGAGCGTTGGCTTGCGTGCCGGCGCGGTTGGCTTGGGCGCGGATGGTGTGACGGGCACAACCGATTTTGGCGATTGCGCCCGCGCGGCGCTAACCGCTTTGCCGCACGCGCGACAAAATTTTGCATTCGCCGAAATGGGTTTGCCACAGTGTGGGCAATTCAGCGCATCGGATACCGGTGCTTGGGACGGATGCTCAATCGTTTTGCCGCATTGGCGACAAAACTTGGCGTCGTGCGAAATGGTTGCGCCACAATGCGGACACGCGGAATTAACTTGAGCCATTGAAACCACCTTGTTTCATATCGAGCGGCTATGGCGATCAGCGACGGCTGACCGCCGATGAACAATTTGGCGGCGGTCGGCCGTCGTCCGTCTACGATCATTCTCACGGATAAATTTTTTCCAACATTCTCGGATACGGAATCGTCTCGCGCACGTGATCGAGTTTGCAGACAATTCGTTATGCTCACTCCAAAAGCTCTTTCATTTCACGCATCACCTGGCGCGATGTTGGCTCAGAACAGGCGTGATGCTGCGTGGGATTTTCGATTGGATGACAATGCCAAAACCTGGAATTGTCATAGCCAAAAATACGCGCGCCATTCTCGATCAAGGCATAACTGGTTTTATCCGTCGCCGCACTGTGATAAATGCTGATGAATCGCCGTGCATCTATTTCGAGGCGGGCTTGCAATTCAATCCCACGCCGCTCGCTGAGGTTCCATTTGGCGTGCGGAAAATACATTTCGATGGCGGCGACGAGGTCGCGCCTAAAATCGGCTAGCGTCATTTTACAATATGCTCAACTTGACGCAATTGCTCGAGCCAGATTTTCTTTTCCGCGACGAGACTTTCCCAGCGCATCGCGTCTTGTTCGAGCGTGTAGGAAAAAGGGTCGCCCCATTCTCCGCGCTCCAGTTGACTGACGAACTGAGCGTACTCGACACCGTACTTGATCTCATAGTCCAGCGATTCGCGTTCAACCTCTTCGAGATAGCGGCGCATTTGGTTGAGTACCAGCCGCGCGATTTTTTCATCGAGCGTTTTGCCTTGCATTCGCTCCAGCGCGGGTTCAAGTTGCGGCGCGATTTGGATTGCTGACATCGCCCCCCCCTTCGATTTCAGATTTCGGATTTCAGATTTCAGATTGATCCGCGCGTTTCTTCATCCCTCATCCTTCATCCTTCATCCTTTGATTCACGGGTAAATCTTTTCCAACATCCGGGGATACGGAATCGTCTCGCGCACGTGATCGAGTTTGCAGAGCCAGGCGACGGTGCGCTCGATGCCCAGCCCAAAGCCGGCGTGCGGCACCGTGCCGTACTTGCGCAGATCGAGGTACCACTCGTACGCCTCACGCGGCAGGTTGTGGTGCGCGAGCTGCTTTTCGAGATACGCCAAATCCGCCGAGCGTTCGCCGCCGCCGATGATTTCGCCGTACCCTTCCGGCGCGAGCAAGTCCGCGCTCAAACACACCTTGGGATCGTGCGGATCGAGCGCCATATAAAACGCTTTCATCGCGGTCGGATAGCGATGCACAAACACCGGCTTGGCGAACTGTTCGCTGATCACCGTTTCGTGCGGCGCGCCGAAATCATCGCCCCACTGGAAATCGGGATAGCCGTGCGTGTGCAAAATTTCCACCGCCTCGGAGTAGGAAATTTTGGGGAACGGCGGGGTCACGTTTTGCAATTTCGTCAGATCGCGTTCGAGCGTTTGCAATTCCGGCGCGCGCTCCTGCAAAATCGTCTGCACGACGTACGACACAAACTCTTCGCCGACGCGCATGTAATCGTCGAGCGTGCCATACGCCCATTCCGGCTCGACCATCCAAAACTCGGTGAGGTGGCGGCGCGTTTTCGATTTTTCTGCGCGGAAGGTAGGTCCGAAACAATACACTTTGCCGAACGCCATCGCATTCGCTTCGTTGTAGAGTTGCCCGCTCTGCGTGAGGTACGCCGGCACGCCGAAATAATCCGTGGCAAACAGCGTCGTCGTCCCTTCGCACGCGGAGGGCGTGAGGACCGGCGTGTCCACGAGCAAGAAACCATTGTTGTCGAACCAATCGCGGATCGCCTTGATGATCCGCGCGCGGATTCGCAAGATCGCGTGCTGGCGCGGCGAGCGCAACCACAAATGCCGGTTCGCCATCAAAAATTCGACGCCGTGATCTTTCGGCGTGATTGGATACTCGTTGGCAATCTGCACAACTTGGAGGTCTTTCACCGACAATTCAAATCCGCCTGGCGCGCGCGGTTCGGCGCGCGGTACGCCGGTCAATCTGACGGACGATTCCTGGGTCAATTTTTTCGCCGCGTCGAATGCTTCGGGCGAAACCTCTTTTTGAAAGACGACGGCTTGGATAAAACCGGTGCCGTCACGGAATCTCAAAAACTGGAGCCGCCCCTTGTCGGTTTTGTCGGCGAGCCAACCTTGGAGTGTGATCTCCGCGCCGACGTGCCGCGCCATGTCTTGGATGAAAATGCGTTCTGCCATGTTACCTCATTTCCGATTTGGGATCGTCAAGTAAATTTTCAAACTGCTCAACGTTTTTTACGGGCGAATCTCGCCGCGATGATTCAGGCGTTCGAGTGCGGCGTACGTGCGCGTGAAGAAATTTTGCAACGGCGTGATCATGCCCAGCCAAAGGCGCTGGCTCACACCCAAGCGCCATGCGCTTTGCCACGCGTGCCACGTGACGAGCAAGGCGGCGCGTTCCGGCGCGTCCAACGCGTGCGCGCTAAACCGTTCGCGCGTGTAAGTTGCGGCGACGGCTTCCGTCTCGGCGTGGGCTTGCGGCAAAACCCGGGCGATGGCGTGCGCGCGTTCGAGCGGCGTCGCATGTTTCGCGTCGCGCACACCCAGCCAGCGCGCGTGGTTCAACATTTCTTCGTAGATACGCGCGGCGGGCGTCCAGCGTTCCATCGTTTGAATGTGTTGCCGGCGGCGCGCAATCAACACGGCGGCGATCAGCATGACGATGCCGGCGCCCGCGCCGAGCGCGAGGTCGCGTGGCGCAAACCACCAGACCGGCGCGAAATTGATCGCCGCGCCCGGCTCGATCTCTTCATCCCGGTCTGCCAATTCGCGCCGCCGCCGCCGTTCCGCCTCGGCGGCTTGCTCGAAAGCCGGATCGTTGGGCGCGGCGGTCGGACGCTTGGGCCGTTCGAGCACGGGCCGACTGGCGGTCGGCTCAAATTCAACCCAGCCGAAATTGGGAAAGTACACTTCGACCCAGGAATGGGCATTCGCTTCGACGACGCGGTACGCACCGTCGCGTAACTCGCCCGTCGTGTATCCGGAGACGACGCGTGCTGGCACGCCGACGAGGCGCGCCAGCACAACCATTGCCGACGCGTAGTAATTGCAGTACCCTTCGGGGCGTTCGAACAAGGTGTAATCCACGCCGTCGCGGTTCGCCGGCGGCGCGCTGACGTTTTCGTTGTACGTGATCGTGGCGCGCAAATAATTTTCCAGCGCCACGGCTTTGTCGTATGGGTTCGTCGCCGTGCGAGTGAGTTCTTGCGCCAGGTTGCGCACGCGGGCGGGCACCGCGTCCGGCAACGTCAAATAGTTGGCGACGATCCACGGCGCATACTCGGTCGCATCGCCGCGCAGTGAATCTTCGTCGGCGAAACTGATCGTCGAGACGACGGTGTACGTTTCGCCGCTCCGCAAGGGTTTGCGCGAGCGGAGCGCGGCGAGATCGAGCAGGCGCGCGTTGGACGCCGGGCGTCCCAGGGATGCCTCGGTGGGCAAACTAAAGCGGAGCGGCTGCGCCTGTGCGTACAGCAGATTCGGTTCGGGCGTGTACAACTTGATCGTTTGTGTGACCTCGACGCGCAAAAAGCCGTAATCCAAATCCAGGCGTGCGTCGTTAGCACCCAGGTTCAGCGTGTCGAGGTGCGTGTTCTGCCAACCGCTGCCGGTGTACTGATCGTACGTCGTCGCGCGCCAATACCGCGGCGCGATGGATTGCGCGTCCATCACCGCCGTTTGCCCCAAGCGAATCGGTCCGCCCATTGTGAGTGTGGCGTTGGCAAAGCCCGCGGAACCGGCGCGCGCGCTGGCGCGCAACGTGCTAAACCATCGACTAAAGTGATCTTCCAAGCCCTGCCACGTTTCTTGCAAGGGATCGAGCGCGGTAAACCACGTTGCGTTGGGCGCGCTCGCGGGAATGAACCACACGAGCGCGATTAGCAACAATGTGAACAGCGTGCCATACGTCATAAAATCGAAACTGATGTCGGCGGTATAGCCGACCGCCGCGCGGCGCCACGTAAATTCCAGCGCGCGTAAATTCATTCGCACGAGCAAGAGCAAGCCGGCGAGCAAGAACAGATCGAAATACAAACCGCTTTGCGGCGCGGCATAAAACAAGTTGAGCACAACCGCGATGCCGGTCGGCGCGAGTGCGCCCCAAACTTGATGTCGGCGATAAACGAACCACGCCGCGAAATAGCCGAGGAACCAGGTGAGAAACGTCAATTGGACGACAAAGATCAAGCCATCCGCGCCGGTGCCGCCGGTGGCAACCTGGATCAACCAGCGCCAAACCCGGATTCGCAGAAAGATGATCTTGTCCACGAGCGAAAAAGTATCCGGGAGCAGGGTGGTCAAGAGCAACGTGACAATCGGCACGGCGATGACGGCGGCAAACATGTGAGCGATGCTACCGCGCACGCTTTTGAGTTTCGCCAAGGTATAGCCCAGGATCAATGCGCCCGTGCCTGCCCAGGGCAAAACGCCCAGCCCGTCGGTCCAGTCGGCGGAGATGATCGAGCCGGTCAAACTAAACATCAGCACGAACAACAGAATTGCTGTGCTGATCCCTTCGCTGATTTTGATCTCGGGACGCGGAAACGTTAGTGGGTTGGCACTCACAGAACGTAGATTAGCACTGCGTTCCGAATTTGTCAACGCACCGCGCAATTGACAGGTCGCAAATTCGTGATAGGATATGCCGCGAACCGAGCGCCGCCCGTTGAGCGCGCCGGTTCAGTTTGGGGAGGCAAGCGAAGAAATGACTGAAGCAACCATGGACGCGTTCCTAGAAACGATCCGGCGCGAATGTGCGGCGCGCTGGGTGCAACGTGTGCTCACCGGTGCGGTGCCGCCGATTCGCGGGATGGCGCGCTTGACGCGCGAGGCGCGCGACCTCGCGTTCGCCGAGTGTGCGCGGCGCGGCTTGGCGCGTGCGGAGGCGGAACGCGTCGTGGCGGCGGGCATCATAGATCGCACGATTGGCGATGTGGATGTACGCGCCGTGACCGAACCTGGGTTTACCGATCTCGCGGAAGAGTTGGGCGTGATTATTCCCGGCGAAAATGCGACCGGCGGCGACCAGTACCGGCGAATGCACGCGCGGATGCGGGAGTTGGAACTCGAACTGCTCCAGCAACGCGGCTTTGATCTGCGGATGTACGATATTTACGGCGTCGGCAATCCGCGTTTGCGCGAACAACTCCGCGACCGCATGATTGCCGATTACGGCTTGGAATTTCCCATCGAGCAAATTTTCGTCAGTCTCGGCGGCATTCACTCGATGGACCGCGCGATCCGCATGTTACGCAAGTATTTCGCCGATCGCGGCAAGCCCTGTGTGTTCGGCTTTCCGGCGCCGGGTTGGGCGGTTGCCAAGTGGCAAGCCGAGGTGACGAACCTGCCGGTGTGCTTGATCACAACCCGGGAAGACGCCGATTACAAGTTGACGCCGCACCAATTGACGCAACTCTTCGCCGACGTGCCCGATCTGCGCGTGCTGTACCTGGCGATCACCAACAACCCGACGGCGTACTCGTACACGCCGGACGAATTGACGCAACTCGCCGCAGTCATTGCGACGCGCCCCGACGTGATGGTGTTGGCGGACTTGGCGTACATCGGCACGGCGGAGCCAGCGATGGACAAGGCGCGGATGCAAGTGTTCAAAGATTGTAACTTGATCGCGCAGACGATTTTCATCAGCAGTTTGTCCAAAGTGATGACGCTCACCGGCGACCGCTTCGGCTGGGCTTCATTCGGCACGCGCGAAATCGCGGATTTGATGTCGCTCGGCTGGAACAACTTTTCCGCCGGCTTGCCGCGCGAGTGGCAGTTGAGTTTTATGACGTACCTCGAACTTTATGAAACGCATCCCGAATTGGGCGCGAAGATTCGCGCGCTGTACACGCTGCGCCGACAAAAACTCATCGCGCAGTTGCACGCGTTGAACCAGACGCACGACGTTTTCATCGAAATTGGGCGCGATGAAGGCGGCGGCATTTACAATTGGAGCAAGCTTCAGCCCGGCGAAACTGTCTTTTCGCTGTTTGAAAAAACGGGGCTTGCCGGTGTGCCCGGCTCGGCGTTTGGCTACAGCGACAAGTTCGTGCGCTTTTCGGTCGGCATCGTCCCGCCGTAAAATTTTCGTGATGATTGCGGATGACTCCTCTTCGCCAGCAGTACCTCCAAATCAAAAGACAATTTCCCGATACCATCGTGATGTTTCGGCTCGGCGATTTTTACGAAACGTTTGACGACGATGCCAAGACGGTGGCGAGTGTGTGCAATATCGTGCTGACCGGGCGCGATATGGGCACGGGCAATCGCGTGCCGCTCGCCGGCGTGCCGTACCACGCTGTCGAAACGTACCTGGCGAAATTGATCCAGGCGGGCCACAAGGTTGCCATCGTCGAGCAGACCGAGTCCGCCGAAACCAAAGCGCCGGGACGCGCGTTGATGTCGCGCGATGTGGCGCGCGTCGTTACGCCCGGCACGGTCGTCGAGCCGAACCTGCTCGAAGAGAAACGCCCAAACTATCTCGCCGCGCTCGTCGCGGATGCCGCGCACGCCGGGATCGCTTACGCCGACATCACGACCGGCGTGTTCGCCGCGACCCAGGTGCCGGTGAACGAGGCGCGGCAAGAGTTGGAGCGGTTGAGTCCCGCCGAGTTGCTGGTGGATGAGAGAGAAGTTAGAGATTGGAAATTGGAGGTCAAGAATTTCCAATTTCCAATTTCCAATTTCCAATCTCCCGATTTAGATTCCGCGCAGCGCACGCTCCGCGATCATTTTCGCGTCGCCGCGCTCGACGGCTTTGGCGTGAGCGGCTTGCCCGGGGCGACGCGCGCCGCGGGTGCAATCCTCCAGTACTTGCAAGACAATCAAAAAGCCGCGCTCGCGCAACTCACGACGCTCAAAACGTACTCGACGCACGCGTTTATGACGCTCGACCCGGCGACGCGCCGCAACCTGGAACTCGTCGCGACGATTCGCGGCGGCGCGGTCAAGGGTTCGTTGCTCGGCGTGCTCGACGAAACGCGCACGGCGATGGGCGCGCGCTTGCTCCGCGAGTGGATCACCCAGCCGTTGCTCGATCTTGCGGCGCTGACGGCGCGGCTCGATCACGTCGAAGCGTTTTACGGCGACACGGCACGCCGCGAAACGTTGCGTGGCTTGCTCAAGCACGTCAACGATCTCGAACGCCTGACGAATCGCGTGGTGCAAGGCATTGCCACGCCGCGCGACGTGATGGCGATTCGCGTGTCGTTGGAGACCGTCCCCAAAGTGATCGCGTTGATTTTCGCAGAGGAGCAAGGGAGCAAGGGAGCGGGGGAGCCATTCGCCATTCGCCATTCGCCATTCGCCATTGACCCGTGCCCCGACCTCGTGAATTTAATTTCGCGCGCGCTCGTGCCCGAACCGCCGGCGAATCTCAACAACGGCGGTGTGATCGCGCCGGGCTATTCGGCGGAATTGGACGGGATCGCCGGCGCGTCGCGCAACGCCAAAGACTGGGTCGCCAACCTCGAACGCAAAGAACGCGAGCGCACCGGCATCCGCTCGCTCAAGGTCGGCTACAACAAAGTGTTCGGCTATTACATCGAGGTCACGACATCGAACCTGGCGCAGGTTCCGCCGGAATATATTCGCAAGCAAACGCTCGTCAACGCCGAGCGGTTCATTACGCCGGATTTGAAAGAGTACGAGAGTTTGATCCTCAACGCGGAGGAACGGATCGTCGAGTTGGAGACGACGCTGTTCAAGGAAATTGGCGCGCAGATCGCCGGCGCGGCGCGCCGTTTGCTGACGACTGCGCGCACGCTCGCAGAGTTGGATGTGTACGCGGCGCTTGCCGAAGTGGCGGTGCGTTACCGCTATGTGCGCCCGTGCCTCGACAACGCCGACGCGATCCAGATCACCGCCGGGCGGCACCCGGTCGTCGAACTGACCCTGCGCGACGAGCCGTTTGTGCCGAACGACACGCAATTGGCGCGCGCCGAAGCGGTGCATCTCATCACGGGACCCAATATGAGCGGCAAGTCCACGTATCTGCGCCAGGTCGCGCTCATTACGTTGATGGCGCAGATCGGTTCGTTCGTGCCGGCGGAGCGCGCGACGATTGGTTTGGTGGATCGCATTTTCACGCGCATTGGCGCGCAAGACGAAATCAGCGCGGGGCAATCCACGTTCATGGTCGAGATGGTCGAGGCGGCGAACATTTTGACACATGCGACGCCCCAGAGTTTGATCATCCTCGACGAGATCGGGCGCGGCACGAGTACCTACGACGGCATTGCGATTGCGCGTGCGCTGGTCGAGCACATTCACAATCATCCGAATCTGGGAACGAAAACCTTGTTCGCCACGCACTATCACGAATTGATCGCGCTGGAAGAATATCTCCCGCGCGTTCGCAACTATAACGTGGCGGTACTTGAGCAAGCCGGGCGCGTCGTGTTCTTGCACAAGATCGTGCGCGGCGGCGCGGACAAGTCGTATGGCATCCACGTCGCACAACTCGCCGGCATTCCGAAAGCCGTGGTGCATCGCGCGGAACAAGTGCTCCAGGAATTGGAGACCCAGCACGAAACGCCTGCCGCGCGCGCCGGCGTTGGCGTGCAACTCACGCTGTTCGCGGCGAGTGATCCCTTGCGCGATGAACTTGTCGGACTCGACGTGTTATCGCTCTCGCCGCTCGAAGCGTTGAACAAATTGTTTGAACTCGCGGAAAAAGCGAAAAAGAAATAATCGCATTCAAAGGAGTTTGCTATGGCGCGGTTTGCAGTTTATGTGCGGGGCTTGATTTTGCTCGCGTTGCTGGTCTTGATCCCAGGTTGCGCCGGAGCCAGCAAGCCGATGGTGGTCATTACTTCACCGCCGAGCGGCAGTCAGTTTCGGGAGGGCGAAGACGTTGCGCTGCAATCCACTTCGACGGATGCAACCGGCGTGACGCGCGTCGAGTTGATCGTGGATGGCAGTGTCACGCGCGTTGATCCTTCGCCGACCGCGCAAGGCACGCCCAACTTTGCGTTGACGCAAGCGTGGAAAGCGACGCCGGGCACGCACACGTTGCTGGTGCGCGCGTACAACGTCAAGGGCGAAGTGAGCGATCCCGTCGCCATTTCGATCACCGTCGTGGCGGGCGCCGTCGCCAAGCCGACCGCGCCGCCGACAGCCGTCGCGCAACCCACTGCCTTGCCGCAACCGTCGCCGGTGCCGGCGGGCGCGTGCGTGGACGACGCGTCCTTCGCGGTGGATGTGACGATTCCCGATGGCACAGTGATTCCGGCGGGGCAGACGTTTAACAAAGTGTGGCGGCTGACGAATAACGGAACGTGCGCGTGGGGCGCGGGCTATCAATTCGTTTTTGTTGGCGGCGAATCCATGTCGCGCACAAACATCATCGCGGTACCGGCAACGTCGCCCGGCGGCACCGCGGATTTGCTCGTGGCGATGACCGCGCCCGCTGCGCCCGGCTCGCACACCGGCTTGTGGCGTTTGCGGAACGCGAGCGGCGCGGCGTTCGGCGTCCAAGTTTCTGCCAAGATCACCGTGCCTACGCCGGCGCAACCGACCGCGCCGCCCGCCGCGCCCACGGCGACGCCGGCGCCGGCGGGTTGTGCCGGCGCGCCGCGCATTGACTCGTTTAGCGCGTCGCAAACGACGTTGAGCGCGCCCGGCAATGTGACGCTCAACTGGGGCTTGGTGATCAACGCGGATGCGGTGGAAATTGATAACGACCTGGGTGGCGTTGCCACGCCCGGCTCGCGCACCGTCGCGATCAATCAAACGACGACATTCACGATGACTGCGCGTTGCGGCGCGAATGTCAAAACGGCACAGGTGACGATCACCATCGTCCCGCCAACGGCGACGCCGACAAAGACGCCCTAGCCGGCGTACCGAGAGAGTGCACTGCCAGACGTACCGAAGAAAAAAGACCCGCTGGGTTTGGCGAACCCAGCGGGTTTGATTTTACGGCGCGACGTACAGGTACATCAAGCGCCCCATCTGGCGCGCCGAAAACAAATCCAACAAATTTTTCGTGCCGAGGTTTTGCCCAACGGCAGAACTGAGCGAACCGAACAAGCCCTGCGTGGGGCGATACTTGATCGTGCGCGGCTTGCCCGGAATGTTGCCGGCTTTGCCCGCGGCAGCAACCGCCGCCTCGAGATTGCCGATCTCGTCGGCGAGACCTAGCTCCTTGGCTTGCTTGCCGGAATACACGCTCCCGTCCGCCAGTTTCTTGACCTTGTCCTTGTCCAGCTTGCGACCCGCCGCGACGATGCTAACGAAATCTTCGTATGCTTCGTCAATCTGCTTTTGCCAGTTCACGCGTTCTTCCGGGCTGAGATCGCGAAAGCCGTAACTCTCGTCCTTGTGCGGGCCACTCTTGATCACGACCATCTTGACGCCGAGTTTGTCGGTCAAGCCCTCGATGTTGGTCAACACGCTGATCACGCCGATACTGCCGGTGATGGTGGCGGGATGCACGTAAATCTTGTCCGCACCGGCGGAAATATAATATCCGCCCGACGCCGAGATTTCGCCAAAGGAGGCGATGACCGGTTTACCTTTTTTTTGCGTCGCCATCACCTCGTCGTAAATTTCTTGCGACGCCACCACGCTCCCGCCCGGACTTTCCACGCGCAACACGATGGCTTTGACGGCGGAATCTTTTTGCGCTTTGCGAAGATACTCGATGATCGTTTCCGAGTACGCCGCGTCCGCGGCAGAAAAATCGGAGAGGGGCGCGCCCATGACGATGGGACCCTCGACGTAGATCACGCCGACCGCGTCGCCGATTTCGAGTGGGTTGTTTTCAATCGCCGTGAGTGCAGCGAGACCGAAAATGCCGATGCACGCCAGCGCACAGCACGCGCTGATGACTAACACGCCTGTCACAAACAGCAAGCCCCGCGATTTCATCGTCTCCTCCGAACGGCAGACAACTCGCCCGCCGTTATGCAACGATCAGTTTGAGAAACCGGCGGCGTCCCACGCGCAAGATGCCTGCGCGCGGTTGAAGCACCGCATCCACTTGTTCGATCTTGGCGTCGTCCAGCGACACGCCGCCTTGCTGAATCAGCCGCCGGGCTTCACTGCGCGACGGCGCAAGTTGCGCCGCGATCATCACGTCGAGCAACGGCATCGGTTGCGCGAGGGTGAACGTCGGCAGATCAGTTGGCATTTCGCGCTGTTGAAATACTTTGACGAACTCGGCTTCGGCATCGCGCGCCGCGTTCGCCCCGTGAAACTGGGCGACGATTTCGCGACCCAGCCGCATCTTGAGATCGCGCGGGTTGATGCCGCCGGCTTTCAGCGCGCGATCCATCTCCGCGATTTCGGCGTCGCTTACATCGGTCACGAGGCGAAAGTACTCGACGATCACATTGTCCACAAGCGACATGA